>DATDFL010000116.1:0-19301 GCA_036522595.1 Gaiellaceae bacterium | reverse complement strand
CCCCAGTAGAAGGCAGTTCATGCGCAACCTTGATCCCAACCACGCCGGGGTCTTGCAGAAGCTGAGCTTGCAGAAACTTCCAGTTGTCCCGCGTGTTTTCACCACAAATCGGACACTTCATGATCCCTCCAGGTCCTCCCGGTATCTGTTCGGGAAGATCATGACGCTCACTCATTGCCGAGCGCCTCTACAGAGAAGGGACAGTTGCCGTCAAGCCGCACGGCACGGAAAATGTGGCTAAAGCGTGACTTCGGCCACCGAGCCGAGCATCCGCGAGAAGCGCGGCACCACGTCGAGAGCGCTCACCTGCGAGCACCAGGCGATGTCCTCCTCGAGCCCGGGTGGCCCGTAGGTGCGGGCGTTGATGCCGTCGATCGCTTCCGGATAGCGCTCCGCGATCACCACGGACGCGCCCGCCGCGTCGGTGCGATCGCCCTCGAGCAACGCGACGATCCGCCCCGCGCAGTACGCGTCGTCGATCGCGAACGCATCCTTGTAGCCGGCGCACAAGACGACCACGTCCTCCCCACGCCCTCGCGCGTGCGCAGCGACCGCGTCGAGGTTCCGGAGCGACCCGAGCACGACCTCACCGCACGAGGCCGCCGCTGCGACAACCGCGCGTGTCCCGTTCGTCGTCGAGAGGATCAGCGTCTCCGCCCGCGGCTCGAGGAACTCGCGCGGCGAGGCTCCCGCGTCGAAGCCCTCGATCACGCGGGCGTCCCGCTCGCCGCCGGTGATCGCCTCGTCGCCCAGCTCGGCCCGCAGGCGGCGAGCCTCCTCGATCTCGCTGCAGCACAGCACTCGTCGATATCCGGACGCGAGGGCCTGCGCGATCGACGAGGTCGCCCGCATCACGTCGACGACGATCCCCAGCGGCGCGGAGGCCGCCTCGGCGGGCGTGAAGGCGACGTGACAGCGCACCTCGGCACTACGCTAACGGGCCATGTCCGCGCCCATGCACTGCTACCGCCACCCGAACCGCGAGACCTACGTCTCGTGCTCGGACTGCGGCCGCCCGATTTGCGCCGAGTGCATGACGCCGGCGCCGGTCGGCCAGCGCTGCCCGGAGCACTCGGGCAAGCCGCAGGGCGTGCGACGCGTGACCGTCGGCGCCCGCCGGACCGCCTTCGAGGGCACCGGAGCCCTCATCACGAAGACGCTGATCGGCCTCAACATCCTCGTCTACGTCATCACCGCTGCACAGGGAGCCGGCCTGAACAGCCCCGGCGGCTCGCTCTTCACGAAATGGCTCCTCTTCGGGCCACTTGTCGCGAATGGCGACTGGTGGCGGCTGATCACCGCCGCGTTCCTGCACGCGAGCCTGATCCACATCGGCTTCAACATGTACTTCCTGTGGTTCGCCGGAGCCCCGGTCGAGGCGGCGCTCGGCCGCGGCCGCTTCGTGCTCCTCTACCTCGTCTCCGGGCTGGCAGGCTCGGCTGGCGCGCTCGTCGTCGATCCGACCACGCCGACCGTCGGTGCGTCCGGTGCGATCTTCGGGATCCTGGGCGCAGCGCTCGTGATGGAGCGGCAGCGGAACTTCGTGCTCGGCGGCTCGGCGGCCGGCCTGATTCTCGTCAACCTCGTTCTCAGCTTCGTGCTCTCGAACGTGTCATACGGCGGCCACATCGGCGGCTTGATCGGCGGGATCCTCTGCACGCTCGTGCTCTCGAAGTTCGGCCGCGGCCATGCCGCCTACAGCCGCGTGGGGCTCTGGGGGATCGCCGGAGTGCTGGGCGTCGGCCTGCTGAGCATCGCGGTCGCGTACCTCAAGGTACGCGGCTACGCGCAGTAGCTAGCCGTACAGCTCGATCCGCGCCGCGTGGTCGAGCATGTCCTTCCACGCGTGGTCTTTCCCGGGACCGCCGTCGAGCCGGTCCGCGAACCCGTCCCAGGCGAAGATGACGTCGTTGCCGTCGCCGCCGTAGACGCGGTCGCTGCCGCGGTCTCCCTGGAGCTTGTCGTTGCCTGAGCCGCCGGCGAGGGAGTCGTTGCCGTTCCCGCCGTTGAGGATGTCGTTGCCCGGCCCGCCGCGGAGGATGTCGCTGCCTCCGTTGCCGTCGAGGACATCCTTGCCGCCGAGGCCGCAGAGGACGTCAGGGCCCTTCGTGCCGACGAGGATGTCCGGCCCCGATGTGCCGGTCACAGTGCACGGAGCGGTGCTGTGCGCGGTCGCGTGCCCGCCGCGGACGATGAACAGCGAGACGACGGCTGCGAACAGCACTGCCATTGCTCGAATTCGAAGTTGGCGGTCCGGGGACACTGGGGCGGCACCTTCCGGGTTGCTTCACCCAGATGATCGGCCGGTGCCGCCCCGCCGGAATCCCCCGCAGCGGTGATTACGCGCTACGCCGGCCGGTTCGTGATGTGCACCCAGATCTTGTCCGGGCTGCCGCACTCCTCGCGGAGCGCGACCTGGCCTGTACGGCCCTCGCCCGACCATGAGACCTCGGAGTCGTGGTCCTCCAGCTCGTCGAACAGGATCTTGTAACCCGACGCTTCGAGCTCCTTCTTCCACTCGTCGTGGGCTTCCTCGACGTCGCCGTTGAAGTAGCCCTCGATGACGGCAGTCGGTCCGGTCTTCTCCTGCTTCGTGTACGTCATCTTGTCTGCCTCGATCTGCGGCCAGCTTGGCGGAAGGTCCAGCTTCGACGTATCGGCGAGTGCGGCGCCGTTGCACGCGGCCTTTGCGGCAGCGGCCGGTTCCTCCGTCTCGCCCTTCTTCTCGCCGCTACCCCCGCAGCCGGCAAGGCCGACGGCGAGCGCACCGAGCACTGCCCAGAAGGCGATCCCCCTCACGATGACTCCTTTCGGTCGCGACTCAGCGCGCAGGAGTCTACAAACCTCTATCCACCGGAGCTAGTGGCAACGACACCGCTCTCGGTCAGCGCGGCCTGTGCCGCCGCCAGCCTCGCCAGAGGGACGCGGTACGGCGAGCAGCTCACGTAGTCGAGCCCGAGGCCGTGGCAGAACGCGACCGACTCCGGCTCGCCTCCGTGCTCGCCGCAGATCCCGAGCTTGAGCCCTTCCTTGGCGCCGCGGCCGCGCTCGACCGCGATCCGCATCAGGTCGCCGACCCCGCTCTGGTCGAGTGTCTCGAACGGGTTCCGCTCGAGCACGCCGTCCTCGAGGTAGCGCGTCAGGAACTTGCCCTCGGCGTCGTCGCGCGAGAACCCGAGCGCCGTCTGGGTCAGGTCGTTCGTCCCGAACGAGAAGAAGTCCGCGTACTCGGCGATCTCATCTGCGCGGATGCAGGCCCGCGGGAGCTCGATCATCGTCCCGACCAGGTACTCGACCGTCTCGCTCTCCTCGTTCGCGGTTGCGACGGTGATCGCGCGCAGACGGTGCAGCTCCTCTGCGAAGCCCACGAGCGGGTGCATGATCTCGACGAGCGGGGCGTCGCCGCTTCGCTCCTCGACCGCGGCGGCGGCGCGGATGATCGCGCGCACCTGCATCTCGTAGATCTCGGGCCAGAGCAGGCCGAGCCGGCAGCCGCGCGTGCCGAGCATCGGGTTCGACTCCTGCAGCGCGCGGATCCGCTCGCGCAGCCGTTCGTCCTTCGCCTCCTCGAGCGCCGGCAGGAACTCGTGCAGCGGCGGGTCGAGCAGCCTGATCGTGACCGGGAGCCCGGCCATCGCCTCGAAGATCCCCTCGAAGTCGGCCTGCTGGTGCGGAAGCAGCTTGTCGAGGGCGTTGCGGCGCTCGTCTTCGCCGGCAGCCAGGATCATCTCGCGCATCACGGGGAGCCGGTCCTCGGCCATGAACATGTGCTCGGTCCGGCAGAGGCCGATCCCCTGGGCTCCGAACTCGCGGGCCTTCACCGCGTCCTCGGGGGTGTCGGCGTTCGCGCGCACTTTGAGCCGGCGCAGGTCGTCCGCCCAGTCCAGGATCGTCTCGAAGTCCTCGTTGATCTGGGGCGGCACGAGGTCGACCGCGCCGACGATCACGCGGCCGGTGCCGCCGTCGATCGTGAGCAGGTCGCCCTCGGAGAGCTTTTCGCCGTTGAGGGAGATCGTCCGCGCGTCGAGGTCGATCGTGAGGCCCTCGCAGCCCGCGACGCACGGCTTGCCCATGCCGCGCGCGACCACGGCGGCATGCGAGGTCATTCCGCCGTGCGCGGTAAGGATCCCTGCCGCCTGGATCAGGCCGTGGATGTCGTCCGGAGTCGTCTCCCAGCGGACGAGGATCACGTGCTCGCCGCCCTTGCCCTTCTCCTCGGCCGTGTCGGCGTCGAGGACAACGGCTCCTGAGGCGGCGCCGGGGCTCGCGTTCAGGCCGCGCGCCGCGACCTCGACCTGCGCGCCCGGGTCGATCATCGGGTGCAGGAGCTGGTCGAGCTGGCCAGGGTCGATCCTGGCGACGGCCTCTTCGCGCGTAATGAGGTTCTCGTCGACCATGCTCGTGGCCGCCTTCAGCGCCGCCGTTGCGGTCCGCTTCGCGGAGCGGGTCTGCAGCAGATAGAGGCGCCCGTCCTCGACCGTGAACTCGACGTCCTGCATGTCGCGGTAGTGCTCCTCGAGCCGGCGCATCGTGCCGAGGAGCTCGTCGAAGGCAGTGGGGATCTCGCCCTTCATCGCCTCGAGCGGCTCGGGGGTACGGATGCCTGCGACGACGTCCTCGCCCTGCGCATCCGCGAGGAACTCGCCGTAGAGGCCCTGCTCGCCGGTCGACGGGTCGCGCGTGAACGCGACGCCGGTGCCCGACTGCGGGCCCTTGTTGCCGAAGACCATCTGGACGACGTTGACGGCGGTGCCGAGGTCGTCCGGGATCCGGTTCGCGCGGCGGTAGACCTGGGCCCTGGGCGTGTCCCACGAGTCGAAGACGGCGCGGACGGCGAGCTTCAGCTGCTCCTCCGCGTCCTGCGGGAACTGGCGGCCGATCTCGTCCTCGTAGATCTGCTTGAACTGCTGGACAAGCTGCTGGAGGTCCTCTGCCGTGAGCTCGACGTCCTGCTGGACGTTGCGGTCCTCCTTGAGCCTCCGGATCGCGTGCTCGAAGCGCTCCGCGTCGATCCCGTCGACGACCTCGCCGTACATCTGGATCAGGCGGCGGTACGAGTCGTACGCGAAGCGGCGGTTGCCGGTGGCCGCGGCAAGCCCTTCCACCGCCTCGTCGTTCAGGCCGAGGTTGAGGATCGTGTCCATCATCCCGGGCATCGAGATCGCGGCGCCGGAGCGAACCGAGACGAGCAGCGGGTTCTCGGGGTCGCCGAAGCGCTTCCCGGTCTTTTCCTCCAGGGCTCCGAGGTGGTTCGCGATCTCCTCCTCGAGGCCGCTCGGGAGGTTCTTGCCGTTCTGCATGTACTCGCGGCAGGCGTCGGTGGTGACGGTGAAGCCGGCCGGCACGGGGATTCCGAGCTGGGTCATCTCGGACAGGCCGACGCCCTTGCCGCCGAGCAGCTCTCTCCCTCCGCCGGACGGCTCGTCGAAGTCGTAGACGAAGCGTCCGTTCCCTCGCATTGCGCAGAATCTTCCCATAACGGCGCGTAAGCTCACGTAGGTGAGGCTGCTGCTCGTGACCGCGTTCGCGGCGCTCCTCGTGGGCGCTGCGCACGGCGCCGCCACGGGCGTGAGCCAGAGCCGGATCGCCTTCGGGCTCCAGCACGGCGACCTCAGCAGCATCTACACGGTGCGCACTGACGGCACGGGCCTGCGCCGGCTCACGGTCCCGCCGACACGCCAGCAGCTCGGCGGCGACTCGGGGCCGGTCTGGTCTTCGAACGGCCGGCGGATCGTCTTCGAGCGCGACCTCACGTACTGGGGCTCGGATCGCTTCCGCCTCGCCGCGGTTCCCGCCGGCGGCGGCCTGGCGCGCCAGCTCACGAAAGGGCCGTACGACGCGATGCCGACCCTCTCCCCGAAAGGAAGTCGCATTGCCTTCGCGCGGTTGACCGGCGCGACCGTCTCCCTCTACACGGTCGACCGGCTCGGCCGCCACGCGGCGCGGCTGGTCTCCGACGGAGTCGACGTCAGCCCCGCGTGGTCGCCCGACGGCAGGACGATCGCCTTCTCGCGGTTGGCCGATCCAGCCCTCCCGATCGAGCAGGCGACGCTCCGCCTGGCGGACTCCAGCGGCTCGAACGTCCGCGGCCTCGGACTGATCCGAGGCGTGTCGCCGGCCTGGTCGCCCGACGGGAGCAGGATCGCGTTCGTGTCCTTCGCTGACCGCAACGGCCCGGCCTGTCCTGCCAACGACAGCTGCCCGCCGAGCGGCGAGATCTACGTCGTCGGCGCCGATGGAACCGGGCTGACGAGGCTGACGACGAGCCAGGCCGACGACGAGCACCCAACCTGGTCTCCGGACGGCTCGCGAATCGCCTTCGCCAGCGGCTTCGTCCTCGCGAGCCAGGGACACGCGCCGTGGCTCCTGACCATCCCTTCGGCCGGCGGCAGCGCGACGCGCATCGGGCGCTTCTCGGGCGTGCTCGACCCGGCCTGGAGCCCCGCGGGCGTTCGCTAGCCTCAACGCGATGAAGCTCGAGGGCATCCACCACATCACGGCGATCACCGCCGACGCGCCCGGCAACGTCGACTTCTATGCACGCATTCTCGGCCTGCGCCTCGTCAAGAAGAGCGTCAACCAGGACGACCCGACCGTCTACCACCTCTTCTACGGCGACGAGCGCGGCGACCCAGGAGCGGACATCACGTTCTTCGAGTACCCCGGTGCGCGGCGCGGGACGGCGGGCGCCGGGATGGTTCACCGCATCGCGTGGCGGGTGGCTTCGGAGGACGCGCTCACGTTCTGGGAGCAGCGGCTCGGCGAGGCGGGCGTTGCGACGGAGCGCGAAGAGGGGTCGCTCGTGTTTGCAGACCCCGAGGGTCTCGAGCACGAGCTGCTGATCGTGGAGACGACCGACCAGCCGCTGACCGCCGACCATCCGGAGGTGCCAAAAGAGTTCGCGCTGCAGGGCTTCGACTCCGTGCGCGCCTACAGCTTCGACCCCGAGCAGAGCCGCAGGTTCCTCGAACAGGCGCTCGAGTTCTCGCCGGGCGGCGAGGACGCCTGGGAGGTGCGCGGCGAGGAGCGCGGCTCCTTCTACCGCTACGACCGCACCGAGCAGCGCGGCGTCGGAGGTGCCGGAACGGTGCACCACGTCGCCTGGGCCTCGCCGATGGACGACCATGAGGCGTGGCAGAAGCGCGTCTCCGAGGCGGGCGCCTCCCCTACGCCGGTCATCGACCGCTTCTACTTCCACTCGATCTATTTCCGCGAGCCGAGCGGCGTGCTGTTCGAGATCGCGACGGTCGGCCCCGGATTCGACGTCGACGAGCCGCTGGAGCACCTCGGCGAGCGGCTGTCGCTTCCGCCGAACTACGAGCAGCTGCGCGACCGGCTCGAGCAGGTGCTGACGCCGCTGCCAGATACGCGCCGTCAGCTCGCGACCGGCGGCCGGTAGCCGGGCCGCCTACGCGCCCGGAAGTCTGCCAGCCACGCGAGCGCTCGCAGGCCCATCCACACGGGCGTCAGCAGCACGTAGAAGACCACGACCGCGGCAGCGAGGATCAGCCACCAGAGGATCCAGCGCCAGAGCGGGATTCGCCCCTTGTCCCGGCTCACGGGACGGGCGCTTTGTCCTTCGTCTTGGCTTCGGCCCGGCGGCGTTCGACGAGCCGGATCACGCGGGCTGCCGTCTCCTCGATCGAGAGCTCGGAGATCTCGATCACGGGGCAGCCGAGCCTGCGGTGGAGCGCCTCGGCCTGCTCGAGCTCCGCATAGATCTCGAGAAGCTCCGCGTACGCGCGCTGGTCCCCGCCCAGGCGAGCCGCTCGCTGGCGACGGATTTCTTGCAGGCGCTGCGCGTCGATCGTCAGGCCGACGATCTTCACCGGGTCGACATCGAACAGCGCCGACGGAGGGTCGATTCCCTTGACGACCGGAACGTTCGCCGTCTTGTAGCCGAGGTAGCCGAGGTACATCGAGAGCGGCGTCTTCGAGGTGCGCGAGACCCCCACGAGGATGATGTCTGCCTCGTGCAGGCCGGCGCCGACGCCGTCGTCGTACTTGACCGCGAACTCGATCGCCGCCATGCGCTTGAAGTAGCTCGAGTCGAGCGGCGCGCGGGCACCAGGGGTCATCTGCGCGGCGACGCCGGCGACCCTCGCAACCGCCTCGATCGGGTGGCCGAGCAGGTCGCAGTAGTGCAGCCGGTAGCGGCGGCAGAGGGCGCGCGCGGCTTCGCGGAGCTCCGGGTGGACGAGCGTGTAGACGATCACCGCGGGCCGGCCCTTCGCGCGGTTCAGCGCGAGCTGCAGGTCGTCGACGCTCTCGACGCGCGGATGGCGGATCTCCTCGAACTCCTGGTCGGGAAACTGCGCCTCGAGTGCGTGGACCAGCCGGACCGCGGTCTCGCCCGTGGAATCCGAGATGACGTGAAGCTCGACCGGCTGCTTGGTCACGCGCGGAGCGTAACCGCGCGACGCCGGAGCGGAATTGACAGATTCGTCACAGAGCCGTCACAGACGCGTGGCACCCTCGCCGGTAGGCTGAACGCCATTGGCAGGGGGGCGGGTCGGGACCCGGAGTGGCGCGCGCGCGTGAACATGTAAGGGGTCGCAGCTAGCGCGGGATCTGCGAAAAGTCGCCCAGCCGGCCCAGCGTGTCCCGAACATCGAGCAGCAACCGCAGCCGGTTCCCGCGCACGGCCGGATCCTCGTCCATCACCAGCACCTCCTCGAAGAACCGCTCCACCAGCGGCGCGAGCTTCGCGCCCGACTCGAGCGCCTTCCGCACGTCGCCGTCCAGGGAGACGGTCGTCGACGACAGACCCTCCGCGAGCGCCCGCTCCGCGTCCTCCTTCAAGAGCGACCGGTCGATCTGCTCCGCGGCGTCCTCCGCGGCCCGCCCGGCAAGCCGGTGGGCGCGCTCGTACGCCGTGTAGACGCCGTCGAACGACGGCGACTCGCGCTCCTCGTAGAGCGTCTCGGCGAGCCGCGCAACGCCCGCCAGGTCGGGCGCGGCAGAAGCTCGCGCCGCCCGCACGAACTCGACCGGCACGTCGACGAGACCCTCGAGCCGCTCCTCGACGAACTCCCGCACCTCCTCGCCCAGCAACTCGCGCGGGATCGTCAGCCCACCCTCGAACGCGAGGCGGCAGAGCCCGATCCCAGCCCGCCGCAACCCGTACGGATCGCGCGATCCCGTCGGCCGGTTGCCCAGCGAAAACGAGACGGTGAGCGAGTCGAGCTTGTCCGCCGCGGCCAGAACCTTTCCGGCCTCCGTCTGCGGGAGGGGCCCGCCCCCCGAGTCCGGCAGGTACTGCTCGTCGATCGCCGCGGACACCGCCTCCGGATACCCGGCCAGCCGAGCGTACTCGGCCCCGATGTGACCCTCGAGGTCGGGGAACTCCCGCACGAGCTCCGAGGCCTGATCCGCCTTCGCGAGCCGCGCCGCTTCGAGCGACGCCTCCCCGCCGCCGAGCTTCCCGACGAGGCCGCGCAGCCGCTCCGCCTTGTCCGCGTACGAGCCGGCGCCCGCGAAGAACGTGATCGATCCGAGCCGCTCCGAGAGCCGCTCGATCCCGAGCGCAACATCCCGCTCGAAGGTGAAGCTCGCGTCGTCGAGCCGGCCCTCGAGAACGGTCTCGTTCCCGGCGCGCACGGTGTCGGGATCGCCGCCGTTCGCGACGAACGCAAACCGGTTGCCGCCGAGCGGGAAGTAGCGCTGGTGCGATTGCATGGCGGTGACGACGACGCGCTCCGGCAGCTGCAGGAACCGCTCGTCGAAGCGACCCTCGAGCACGGTCACGCTCTCGACCAGGTAGACGACTTCCTCGAGCACGCCGCCCGGGTCACTCCAACCGCCGATTCCGTCCAGGCCCGAGACGATCTGGTGCCGCCGCTCCTCGGCGGCGGGCTCGACACCGGCTGCGCGAAGCCGCTCCTCGTAGTCCCCGGCGACGCCGATCTCGACCGGGCCTCCCGCGAAGCGGTGCCCAAACGACGACCCGCCGACGACCGTCTCCCCGTCGAGCTTGACGAGCGTCCAGCGCATCGGCCTCGAGAAACGGATGCCGGTGTCGTCCCAGCGCATCGACTTCGAGAACGCAAAGCCGCGGACGATCGCGTCGAGCATCTCCGGCAGCGCTTCGGCCAGCGGCCGGCCCGGGCGCTCGAAGCCGAGGAAACCCTCGCGCGCCTCGAGCGAGCCCACCTCGATGCCATGACGTTTCGCGAACCCCGGCGCCGCCTTGTCGGCCAGGTGCTCAGGCGGGCCCTTGATCCACTCATCGGGAGTGCGCTCGGCCACGTCGTGCAGCAGCGCCGCGATCCGCCGCGGCCCAACGAGGACCCGCTCCGGAGCAGCGCCGAGCTCGCGCTCGACCAGCATCGGCAGCTGCGCCTCGGCTTCCCGGCACGCCCTCGCCGGCAGCTCCTCGCAGCCGATCTCAAGCAGGAGCGTCGGCATCGCCCTCCTGCTCCAGGTACAGCTGCGCTACCTCGCGCGCCAGGGTCCGGACGCGGCCGACATAGGCGGCCCGCTCGGTCACCGAGAGCGCCCCGCGCGCGTCCAGCAGGTTCATTGTGTGCGAGCACTTCAGCACCTGGTCGTAGGCAGGCAACGGAAGGCGGCGCTCGACCAGCTGCCTGCACTCCTCCTCCAACTCGGTGAACCGGCCGGCCAGCGCCTCGACCGGGGCGAGCTCGAAGTTGTAGGTCGACCACTGCCGCTCGCTCTCGCGGTAGACGTCGCCCCAGGAGACGCCCGGCGCCCACTCGAGCTCGAACGCGCTCGAGACCCCCTGCAGGAACATCCCGAGGCGCTCCAGCCCGTAGGTCATCTCGGCGGGGACGAGCTCCACGTCGAAGCCGCCGAGCTGCTGGAAGTACGTCCACTGCGTGATCTCCATCCCATCGCACCAGACCTCCCAGCCGAGCCCCCACGCGCCGAGCGTCGCCTGCTCCCAGTCGTCCTCCACGAGCCGGATGTCGTGGCGCTGCAGGTCGATGCCGATCGCCTCGAGCGAGGCGAAGTAGCGGTCGAGCACGTCCTCGGGGGCCGGCTTCAGGATCACCTGGTACTGGAAGTAGTGCTGGAAGCGGTATGGGTTCTCGCCGTAGCGGCCGTCGAGCGGCCGGATCACGGGCTCCACGTACGCGGTCTTCCAGGGCTTGGGCCCGAGGCAGCGGAGGAACGTCGCCGGATTCATCGTCCCCGCGGCGAGCTCGGTGTGGTACGGCTGCATGAGCACGCAGCCCTCCGCGGCCCAGTAGCCCTCGAGCGCGCGGATCATCTCCTGGAGGTTCACGGCGTTGAGCCTAACGGCGTGTCGCGAACCATCGGACGGGGAACGCCCAGGGCATGGAAAGCACCGTTCGCGTGGCCGACGTCCGCACCTTCCAGACCAAATCCGGCAACACGCGCTACGTCCTCCGCGACGAGGGCGGCAAGGAGTACACGACCTTCCGCGAGGAGATTGGACAAGCCGCGCTCGCCGCTCGGGGCCGGGAGGCTCGGATCGAGTACCACGAGACGCAGCGCGGCGGCTATCAGAACGTGTACCTCGACGCGGTCGAGCCGCTTCCGGCCGAGAGCGAGACCGACGGCGCCGACGCGACCGTCGACGAGGTCGCCTGGAAGACCGCCGTCGACTCCGCGCCGTGGCTGCTCGGGTCGAGCCCGCCCGAGCGCGAGGTTCCTCCCGAGGAGCTGTTCGACAAGCTCCAGCCGTTCAAGGAGCTCGTGGCCGAGGACATCCGCGACGGCGAAGAGGACTAGCGAGCCAGCGTTCGGAGGCGGAAGCCGCCGTGGTACTCGTACGAGGCGGTGATCACCCCGAGCGCTTCGCGAGCCCCGCGACTGGTCAGGCCCGCGTCGCCCGCGTGCGCGAGCGGCCGCTGGAGGAGCCCCTCGATCCCGACCAGCCCGTCCCGCGTGAGCGGCAGGGCGCCGTTGGCACAGTCCTGGCAGACCGCTCCCCCGGCTTGCGGCGAGTAGCCGGCGAGGCCCGTGTCCGCGCCGCATTCGGCGCAGCTCGTCACGTGGGGCAGGTACCCGGAGAGCCACAGCAGCTTCAGCTGAAAGGAGAGGACGAGGGCGTCCATGCTCGCCGGCCCGTCGGCAGGGGTAAGCGTGTCGAGCAGGTCGAGGAAGCGCACGACCGCGCTGAACGCCCGCTCGTTCGCCTCCTGCTCGGGGAAGAGCCGCAGCATCGCCTCGGCACCGACGAGCCCGACGCCCAGGCGGTACGACTCCTCGCGCGCTTCGCGGTGCGACCGCACGAGCTCCGCTCCCGTGACGGTCTGGAGCTCACCTCCCCCCTGGTGCAGCAGGAGCTCGACGTGGCTGAGCGGCTCGAGGCGCCCGCCGAACCGGGATTTCGTCTTGCGGACCCCTTTTGCGACCGCCCCGATCCGGCCGCGGTCGCGCGTGTACAGGTGGAGCACGCGATCCGCTTCGCCCAGACGAAAGGAGCGCAGCACCACCGCCTCGGTCTTGTACGAGCGGCCGGCCACGTGGCTCAAGTGTAGAGACGGGCCAGGCCGGGAATCGACGCGGCGTTTCCGCGTTTGAACTCGTATGCCCAGGATTCAGATGTATACGACCCGTTGGTGCGGCTACTGCGTGCGCGCCAAGACGCTGCTCGACGCGCGCGGCCTCGAATACGAGGAGATCTCGCTCGACGACGACCCGGCTTTCCGCCAGCGCCTGCTCGACCTGACCGGCAGCTGGACCGTGCCGCAGATCCTGATCGACGGCCGCCCGATCGGCGGGTACACGGAGCTCTGGCAGCTCGACCGCGCGGGCGAGCTCGAGCAGCTAGCCGCTTGAGAGAACGAGAAGGGCGGGGTTGAACCCGCCCTTTCGCTTCGACCCCATTTCCCCTACTCCCGAACCTCTCCGGTCGATTGTGGTTCGAAACCGATATGCGCTCAGCGCTGGCAGGAGGGGCAGTACCACGTGCCGCGGCCGCCTGTGCGGATCTTCTCGACCGGGGTTCCGCAACGCTCGCACGGCTCGCCTTCGCGGCCGTAGACCCTGAATTCCTCCTGCATCCGCCCCTTGTTTCCGTCCGGAGTGCGGTACGTGCTGAGCGTGGCTCCCTGCCGGGCGATCCCGGCCTTCAGGGCCGCCCGGATCGCACGATGGAGCGCCGAGATCTCGGCTGCGCTCAGCTCACCTGCGGGGCGCAGCGGATGGAGACGGGCCCGCCAGAGCGCCTCGTCGGCGTAGATGTTCCCGACGCCAGCGAGGCGCCGCTGGTCCAGAAGCGCCGACTTGAGGGGCGTGCGGCGGCCTTTGAGCGCTTCCGCGAGACGCTTCGTCGTGAACGAGCGCGCCAGCGGCTCGCGCCCGACGCGTATCGCGAGGTACGGCCCGAGGTCCTCATCCTCGATCAGCTGCCACGTTCCGAAGCGGCGGACGTCGCGATAGATGACGTCCGATCCGTCGTCTAACCTGACAACAGCACGGCGATGAGCGTCGTCTTCGGCCGGAGGCCGACTGCCATTGCCCTGGCCGTGCAGCAGCTGTCCAGTCATCCGGAGGTGAATCAGGAGCACACGACCGCTTTCAAACCGAACAATCAAATACTTGCCGCGTCGATCGAGAGCAGCGACCCGCTCTCCCTCCAGCTCGGCGGCCACTCCGGCGGGGTCATCGGGCCGCGTGAGGCGCGAGTCGAATATCTCCACACGCTCGAAGCGGCGGCCGACCAGCTTGGGCTCGAGCCGTGCCCGGACGGTCTCGACCTCGGGAAGCTCAGGCATCGGCGCCAGCGTAGCGCCGTGGCGCTGGCACTCGGCCTCGACTCAGGCGATGACGTCGATCACGACATTGCGCTCGGGCGGCGGCTCGTCGGAGATCACGTAGGCGGCTTCCAGCTCGCGTGCCGCCTCCGCGGCGGCCTCGTCCGTCTGCGTGTGAACCTCGCAGAGCGCCTCGCCTTGCGCAACCCGGTCCCCGGGCTTGCGGAGACAGACGACGCCCACGGCATGGTCGATCGCGTCGTCCTTCGTCTGCCTGCCCGCGCCCAGGTGCAGGGCCGCCTGGCCTACGCGAACGGCGCCGAGCTCGGTGACGTAGCCCGCACGGGGCGCCTCGAGCTGCCGCACGACCGGGGCCGTGGGCAGAGCCGCCTCGTCGGGATCCCCGCCCTGCGCGCGCACCCACCGTTCGTAGGCCTCGACGGCGGACCCGTCCTCCAGGGCGCGCGCGACGCGGTCACGCGCCTCGGCCTCGTCGATCCCGAGATCCGAGACCGTCAGCAGCCGGCTGCTGGCCGCGACCACGAGCTCCACGAAGTCGGACGGCCCCTCGCCGCGCAGGGTCGCGATCGCCTCGCGAATCTCGAGCGCGTTGCCGACCGCCCGGCCGAGCGGCTGGTTCATGTCGGTGAGGAGCGAGACGACCTCGCGGCCGGCGTGGCGTCCGAGCTCGAGCATCGTCTCGGCGAGCGTGCGCGCGTCTGCCTCCGATTTCATGAAGGCGCCGTCGCCGACCTTGACGTCGAGAACGATCGCCTCTGCCCCACCCGCGATCTTCTTGGACATGATGCTCGCGGCGATCAGGGAGTAGTTGTCGACGGTCGCTGTCACGTCGCGGAGGGCATAGAGCTTCTTGTCCGCAGGCACGAGGTCGGCCGTCGCGCCGACGATCGCCATCCCGGCGGTCTTCACCTGCTCGATGAGCTCCTCCGTGGAGAGCTCGATCCGGAAGCCGGGGATCGATTCGAGCTTGTCGAGCGTGCCGCCCGTGTGGCCGAGCCCTCGCCCGCTCATCTTGGCGAAGGGAACTCCGCAGGCCGCCACGATCGGGCCGACCGCGATGGACGTCTTGTCGCCCACGCCGCCCGTCGAATGCTTGTCGACGACCTTGCGGCCCAGGGCGGAGCGGAGATCGACCGTCTCGCCGGTCTTGATCATCGCCTCCATCAACGCGTAGGTCTCCGCGCCCGTCAGCCCGCGGAAGAAGACGGCCATGCAGAAGGCCGCGAGCTGATAGTCGGGAATCGCACCTTGCGCGTAACCCAGCATCAGCTCCTCGAGCTCCTGGACGGAGAGCTCCCCACCGTCGCGCTTTCGCTCGATGAGCTCGACGGGCCTGATCGTCACGATTCGACGATCGGCTCGCCCGGAAGCTGCTTCCCCGGGGACTTTCCGCCGAGCCACGCGTTGACGGTCGCGCCGACGTCGGCGAACTCGCCCTCGTGGATGCGTCCGGCGGCGTTGCGCCCCTGGACGTAGGCGAGGAGCAGTGCGTGCTCGCGCGAGTGGTCGGTGGACGGCGTGGTCGGATCGCAGCCGTGGTCGGAGGTCAGGATCAGCAGATCCTGGGGCCGCAGCGCGTCCAGGAGGTCGGGCAGCCGCCGGTCGAAATCCTGAAGGCAGCGGTGGAAGTTGAGGGGGTCGTTTCGGTGGCCCCACAGCATGTCCGTCTCGACGAGGTTCACGAACACCAGCCCCTCGTCGACCTCGCGTAGAAGCGTCTCGGTCTGCACGATGCCGTCGATGTTCGACTGCGTGGGGCGAGACGTGTCGATGTCGCGCCCGGCGAAGATGTCGCTGATCTTGCCGACTCCGTGCACCGTGTTCCCGGCCTCGCGGACGAGCGTCAGGTAGTTCGGCCGCCGCGGCTCGAGCGAGAAGTCGTGCCGGTTCGGCGTCCGCTCGTAGTGGCCCGGCTCCCCGACGAACGGCCGCGCGATCACGCGCCCGACGGCGTGCTTCCCGGCCAGGATCTCGCGGGCGATGCGGCAGCCGGCGTAGAGCTCTTCGAGCGGGATCGTCTCTTCGTGCGCCGCGATCTGGAAGACCGAGTCGGCAGACGTGTAGACGATCCATTTGCCGGTGCGCTGGTGCTCCTCCCCCAGCTCCTGGATGATCTCCGTCCCGGAGGCCGGCTTGTTGCCGAGCACGCCGCGGCCAGTCCGGTGCATGAACGGGTCGATCACGTCGTGCGGAAAGCCCTGCGGGTAGGTCGGGAACGGCGTCGGTGTGACCACGCCCATCAGCTCCCAGTGCCCGGCCGTCGTGTCCTTGCCCTTCGATTGTTCGACGAGCCTGCCCGCGACCGCGGGCGCCCCAGGCTGCGGCGGGCAGCCGTCCAACGGCTCGACGTTGCCGAGACCAAGCGCTTCGAGATTCGGAAGGTCCAGCCCGCCGACGGCACGCGCGACGTTGCCGAGGGTGTCCGAACCCTCGTCACCGTAGGCAGGGGCATCCGGCAGCGCTCCCGCGCCAACGGCGTCCAGCACGATCACGCAGGCACGCGGCACCGGGCTATTCTAGGTTGGTCGTGGACGCCATCCTCGGACTGCTCGGTCTCGTCGTCTTCGCCGCAATCGTCATCATGATCGCGGCGGCGTGCACGTGGGCCGTGGTCAAGTTGAGCCCCGCGCGCGATGGAACTCAGAAGCGATAGCTGTTAGTCAGACCGGCGAGAGCGGCAGCAGGTCTTCGAGCGGATGGAAGTCGAGGCCGTGCGCTTCCGCAACCGCTTCGTATGTGATCTTGCCGTCGAGCACGTTGACCCCACGCGCGAGCGCAGGATCGCGGGCGACCGCTTCGGCGAGGCCGTCCTCGGCAATCGCCTCGACGAACGGAAGGGTCACGTTCGTAAGCGCCTTGGTCGAGGTGATCGGCACGGCGCCGGGCATGTTCGCGACGCAGTAGTGGGTGACTCCGTCGACGACGTACACCGGGTCGCTGTGCGTCGTCGGATGTGACGTCTCGGTGCATCCGCCCTGGTCGATCGCGACGTCGCAGAGGACGGCCCCGTCCTTCATCGCCGAGACCATCCCGCGCGTGACGAGCTTCGGGGCAATCGCTCCCGGGATGAGCACGGCGCCGATCACGACGTCCGCCTCGACGATCGACTCCTCGATCTGGAGCGAGGACGACATGACGAGGCTGACCCGGCCGGAGAGGATCTCGTCGAGGTGGCGCATGCGGTCGATCGAGCGCTCGAGAATGGTGACGTTCGCTCCGAGGCCGAGCGCGATGACGGCTGCGTTGTACCCCACGATTCCCCCGCCGATCACGAGCACGCGGCCGGGCGCCACCCCGGGCACGCCGCCGAGCAGCAGGCCTCTTCCGCCGAGCGGCTTCTCGAGGAAGTACGCACCGGCCTGCGCGGCGAGGCGTCCCGCGATCTCGCTCATCGGCGCGAGCAGCGGCAGGGCGCGGTTGTCGGTCTCGACGGTTTCGTACGCAACGCAGGCCGCCCCGCTCTCGACGAGAGCGCGGGTCAGCTCTTCGCTCGCCGCAAGATGGAGATACGTGAAGAGCACGAGGCCTTCGCGGAGGAGCGGGTACTCCGCGGCCAGTGGCTCCTTGACCTTGAGCAGCAGGTCGACGTCGCCCCAGACGTCTGCGGCTGAGGCGAGAGTCGCCCCCACGGCGGTATAGGCGTCGTCCGGGAACGAGCTTCCGTCACCCGCGCCGCTCTCGACGAGAACGTCGTGGCCGCGGAGCACGAGCTCCCGCGCGCCCGCAGGGGTGAGCGCGACACGGTACTCGTCCGCCTTGATCTCCTTGACGACACCGACCTTCATGGGGCGAGAAACCCTAGCGATTGGCGCACTTTCGTCACAGTCTCGTGGCAGACACGTGCGCTTTTCACGATTACGATCGCCTCGGGGAGGAGGTCGGGCGAACCGAACTACAGGACCAAGGGCGGCAAGTGCGGGCAAGAGTGGCTGACCGGGCTTTCTGGCAGGCGCGGGCGGACGCGCTCGACGTGGCTCGGGCTCGCGGCGAGATCGACGATGCGCGGTGGTTTGCGGAGATGGCCGCGATCTTCGAGTCGGCCTACCTGGCCGGTGACAACCCGCGCGCGCAGTCCGGCTTCGGCGGCGACGAGGCGCGCTGGGAGGCCGCCCGGCGGCCGATCGCGCAGGCGGTCGACCGGGACGGAACCTTCCTCGACATCGGCTGCGCGAGTGGGCACCTGCTGGAAAGCCTGCTCGGCTGGACGCCGCACCGCATCGACCCGTACGGCCTCGACCTGGCGCCTGGACTCGTCGAGCTCGCCCGTCGGCGGCTGCCTCACTGGGCCGACCGGATCTTCGTCGGGAACGCGCTCACGTGGGAACCGCCGCTCAGGTTCGACTTCGTGCGCACCGAACTCGTCTACGTCCCCGCCGAGCGGCGGCGCGCCCTCGTCGAGCGCCTGCTAGCGCACGTCGTCGCCCCCGGCGGCAGGCTGATCCTCTGCGGTTACGGCAGCCCGCGGAGCGGTGTCGTTCCCGATCCCGTCTGCGCCACGGTCCGTGCGTGGAGCTTCGAGCCCGAGCTCGAGCTGTGCGCGCCGGCGCCCGAGGGCGGGCCGATCGTCGAGCTCGCGGTCCTGCGGGCCTAGGTCCCGGCGAGCCGCTCGACCAGCTGCCGCTCTTCCGGGCCGAGCCACGGCGGCTCCCCGGCCGCCGCATTCGCACGCGCGTGCTCGGGACTGCTCGTCGCCGGGATGACGACATCAACCCGCTCGTCGGAGAGCGCCCACTTCAGCAGCGCCTCCGGCCAGGTGGACACGCCGAGCTCGCGCAGGGGCTCGAGCTCCTCCGGGTCGGGCGCGCGCCGCAGGAGCGCCCCCTCGGCCAGGGGGCGCATCACGATCACCGCGACGCCGAGCTCAGCCGCCAGCGGCAGCAGTCGCTGCTCACACTCGCGCTCCAGCGGGTTCAGCGGCACCTGCAGCGTCTGGAACCGGCCCGTCTGCAGCGCCGTCTCGAGCTCGCGGAACGCGGAAGCGTCGTAGTGCGTGACGCCGAGCTGCCCGATCCGGCCCGCCTCGCGCTCCTCCTCCAGCCACGGCAGGTGCTCTCGCCACGCCACGAGGTTGTGCACCTGCTCGACCTCGATCTCGCCAAACCACTGGAGCTGACGGCGAAAGTGCTCCTGCCCCGCTTCGACCGACCCCGACCAGATCTTGGTCGCGACGGCCGCCTTCTCGCGCCGCCCGCTGAGCGCTGAAGAGAGCGAGCCCTCCGCACCCCCGTACATCGGCGACGAATCGACGAGGGAGGTCCCCGCCGCGAACGCCGCGTCGACCACGTCTCGAGCCAGGTCTGCGTCGCCGCCGAACGTGTTCCACGTGCCGAGCCCGACGACTGGCCCGAGGCGACGTCTCTCCATCAGCCCACCAGGCTGCGCGCGAGACGCCCGGCTGCGAACGCCGCTGCGAAGAACCACGGCTCTTCGTCCGACCCGCGGCCCATGTGCGAGAGCGGCAACCCGGCGCACGCTGCCTCCCAACCGTCGACGTCGACTTCCTGCCGGGGCTCGACCCAGTCCGGTGCCTCGAGCCCCGCCGGCCAGGCGACCGTCACCCGGCCGACGCACAAGCCGAGGACCGCTTCCGTG
>DATDFL010000115.1:0-12974 GCA_036522595.1 Gaiellaceae bacterium | reverse complement strand
CGACGCGCGAGGTGCTCGCGTTGAGCGCCCGGAAGCTCGGCGAGCCGGTCGGCGCGCTCTCGTCGCGCATCCATGCGTCCGTCGATCCGAACGCGAACATCGTGCGGATCTCGGCGTCGGCCTCGAAGCCCGCGAAGGCCGCACGCTCCGCCAATGCGGTCACGGCCGCCTTCCTGGCACGAGAGCGCTCGGTTGAGCTAGCCCGGCTGCAGGACGCGCGGACGCGGCTGCTGACGGCGATCGCGCGCCTTACCGGCACCCCCGGGGGCAAGGCGGAGATCCCGCTGCTGCGCGAGCGGCTGAGCGAGCTCAGCGTCAGCGCAGCGACGGCCGGATCGGAGCTTCAGCTCGCCGACCCGGCCCGCCCGCCCACCGCCGCGACGTCTCCGCGGCCGGTGCGGAACGCTGCGTTCGCGTTCGTCGCGGCGCTCTTCATCGCAGTCCTCGTCGCCCTCGGGCGCGAGCGGATCGCGCCGCGGGTAGCCGAGCTGCGCGACCTCGAACGGCTGAGCGGGTTCCCGATCGTCGCGGAGGTTCCGCAGGGCGGCCGGGGGACGGCGGCCACCGTGGCGGAGCGCGAGTCCTACGACGTCCTCGCGGCGATCCTGGCGGCGCAGCTCCCGCCGCAGCGCCAGAAGGTGCTGCTCGTGACCAGCGCCCTCCCGGACAAGGGCAAGGTGCGCGTCACCGCCGGGCTCAGCCGCGCCCTCGCCCAGGCGGGCGAAGCTGCGCTCGTCATCGACGCCGACCTGCGGAGGCCGTCGCTCGAGGAGCTGTTCGGCATGGAGCGCGCGCCCGGCCTCTCCGAGATCCTCGCCGCGGCGCGCCACGGCGACACCGAGGCGGCCGCCGGGATGATCGTCGAGCCGCCGACGTCGGCCTCGGCGAGGCGGACCGGCAGCCTCGCCGTCCTCGGCGCGGGCGAGGCGGCCTCGTCGTCACTGGTCTCGCCGGACGCGCTCGAGGTGCTCTTCGGAGAGCTGGCGCAGTCCGCGTTCACGTTCGTCGTGATCCAAGCGCCGCCCCTGCTCGAGCCGGAAGGCTGCCGCGCCTGGACGAGGCACGTCCAGGCGCTGATCGTCGTCTCACGCCTGGACAAGCTCTCGCCGGGCGAGGTGGTGGAGCTACGAGACCAGCTCGACCAGGTCGACACGACGGTGCTCGGGCACGTCGTCCTCGGGCAGGCCTAGCGGCGCGAGCTGCCCGCCCAGACCAGCGCGGCGACCAGCCAGAGGTGGCGCCAGTGGAGCGTGTCCACGAAAAAGCCGTTGAGGATCGCGCCGAGCCAGGCTCCGAGTAATGCCGCCGAGCCGATCCCGTAGGTGTCCCGGCCGAGGATCGCATTCTGGCCCGCCCAGTACAGGGTGGCGAGCATGAGGACGGCCAGCGTGAGCAGGCCCGCGATTCCCTCCTCGGCAAGCGCGCGCGCGTACATGCTGTGCGCCGAGATGTGCGCGTACCTCTCGAACTGCCCCGGCCCGATGCCGAGTGGATGGCTGACCGCCCACTTGAAGCTCTCGGCCTGAGCGCCGAACCGGCCGTTGTCGTAGCTCTGCACCCGTGCACGGTTCTCCAGGAACGACAGCGAGCCCGTGAACGACACGACCGCGCCGAGCGCGATGCACGACACGAGCACAAGGGCGACGGCCCGTGCCGCCTGCCGGCCCGCGCCGAGGCGGAAGCTGAACACGACCACCATCACCGCGAGCCCGGCCACGAGGTTGAGCCAGGCCGCGCGCGAGTAGGAGAAGAGCACCCCGAGCGCCAGAACCAGGAACAAGAGGATCTTCGTCGACCGGCGCCACGAGAACACACGCGGAGCGAGGATCTCCTCCAGGAGGATCAGGGCCGCGGGCACCAGGAACGGCCCGAAGACGTTCGGGTCCTTGAACAGACCCTCAGCGCGGCCGATCCGCGTGAACAGGTGGTGCCCTGGGAACGGCGCGACGAGCGCGAGCGTCGACAGAAGCGCCGACGCGACGGCTCCGATCACGTACCACCGCGCGATCCGGCGGACGATCGAGCCGTCCGTCGCGATGGAGGCGAGCCAAAGGCCGAAGACGAGGACGTAGATCGTGATCCCGAGGAACTGCGCCGCCCTGAGGCCGTCGACGACGTCGATCGCCGAGACGAGGTTGAATGCGAGGAATGCGCCGGCGAGCAGAACGGGCCCGGCCGTCAGTCGGCGCAAGCTGAAGCGGCCGGTGGCGAGTGCGACCACCATCATCACGGCGAACACGACGTCGGTGGGAGCAGGCTGGAAGCGGACTGCGGCGAGCAGGACCACGCCGACCGCGAGCGCGGTGTTCCAGGCGAAGATCGCCAGCGCGAGCGACCCGAGGATCACCGCCGCGAAGCCGAACACGACCAGCAGGCCCGGCGGGTGCCGGTAGAGGAAATACGAGAGGACGCCTCCGAACGCGGCGAGCCCGGCGGCGGCGAGGCCGAGCGTCCCGGCGGCGACAACGCGCGGACGCAGGACGGCTGCCGCTTCGACCATCAGCTCGAGGCCCGGAGCCGTGGCGCTACCGCGCGCCGCTGCTCCCCGTAGCGGACGCGGCGGTAGAAGCCGCGCAGCGGCAGCGGCGTGTCATGGCCTCCGCCGACCTTGGCGCGGAAGTCGAGGCGACGGTCACGGGGGTCGATCTGGCGCCGCCGCAGGGCCAGCGGGTCGGTCGCCCGCACGTTCGCGCCCGGCTCGCAGCTCACCGCGAGGCGGTACCCGGCTTCCGCGACGAACCGGCGCTCGCGCTCGCCGAAGAGGCCGGCCGGGTAGCAGAAGGCGTCCACAGGGCGGGCCAGGCGCTTCTCGAGATCATGCTTCGAGTGGTCGATCTCCCAGCGCGCACCCTCGTCGCTGAGCAGCAGGAGGTTCGGGTGGGTGACCGAGTGCGCCTCGAAGCGGAGCGTCCCGGCCCGGTCGAGCTCGACGATCTCCTCCCAGTCCAGGAGCGGCGGCTGGTTCGAGTACCAGGGAAACGCGGCCGTCCCGTCGATGACTCCCGTCGGGACGAAGACCGTCGCGCGGAACCCGAGCAGTTCCAGCACGGGCAGCGCGTTCTCGCCGACGTCCCGGAAGCCGTCGTCGAAGTTCAGCGCGATCGTCCGTCCGGTCGGCCGCGCTGCTTCGAGTCGTGCGAAGGCCTCGGCGAGCCCGACCACGGAGAACCCCTCCGCGGCGAGCAGCTCCATCTGCTCGCGGAACCGCCGCGGCGACACCGCCAGCGGGTCGTCGTCGTCCGAGATCCGGTGGTAGAAGAGGATCCGGAGGCCGCCCGAGCCCAGCCGGCCGCGGCTCCGGGCGAGCCACCACGTCGAACGGACCCTCGTCGCCGCGGCCTTCACCGGCGCCGGCAGCGAGGCGCCGACGCCCGGGATGCCCTTACCGGCGCTACTCACCGGGCCGCCGGATGCCGCTCGGCCGTAGCACGTCACGCTTCCGCATCACCTGTCGGCGGGCGGAGGTAGTGCCGTAGTAGACCTTCCTCGCAAGCGCCGAGCGCTTACCGCGCCGCCGGAGCCGGAGGCATCGCGCCCGCGCCGCGACGATGGCCCGCCCGCGTGGGCTTCCCGGCAAGCCGAGCCCAAGATGGAGCGGCTCGAAGCCGTCGCAGAGTTCGACCTTGTACCGCTCCGCGCCGCCGAGGAACTCGGCCCTGGTGGCTCCTTCCTTCGTCGCCAGTTCCAACGAATCGAGCGCGTTCACGATCCCCGGCGAGAAACGGCCGTAAGCCGGGTCGAAGGCAAGGCGGTGGAGGAACGCCACCCGTTCGAACATCAGGTACCAGCAGAACGCGACCGGCCGGCCCCCGATCTTCATGAGGACGATGCGGGCGGCGTCGATCGAGGCCAGCCCCTCGAACACCGCCCGGGCGAACCGCTTCCCCGTCGGCGTGACGAAGCCGGAGCCGTCCGGCCGGCCCCGCCAGCGGAGCTCGTGCAGGCGGAACGCTTCCTCGAGCGCCGGCGCAAGCTGGCTCGACGTCCTTGCGTGCACGAGCTCCACCTCGCCGAGTGAGGCGAGCTGGCGCCGCCGGTGCTTGTAATGCGAGCGTTTGCGTGAGTTCGTCTTTCGTCTGTAGACGGCGTCCCAGCCGTCGGAGAGGTCGAGCACCGGAGCCTCGATCCGCTCGAAGAGCTCGAGCTGCCGGGGCCCGTCGAGCGCGGCGAGCCGGCCTTGGTCCGAGAGGCCGAAGAGATCGACGTAGTCGTGCTCGGAGGCAAGCACGCGGTCGGCAAGCGCTTCGACGAGCTCCTGCCCTTCGCCTTCCGCGATCAGCGCGTCGGCGAGAGCGGACTGGCGGGCGCCGATGAACGTGCCGACCCGCAGGCCGTGGTGACGGAAGGTGATCAGCGGGAGCGCGCCGACGAGCGTCTCGCCGCGGAAGGCAGTTTCGACGGCGAGCCGGCACCCGGCGCCGTAGTGACGCCACCACTCGACGATCCAGCAGTGCAGCAGGAATGGGCTCGGACGCGGCATCGCCCGGACGAGCGGGTCCCAGCGGTCGCCGAGCGCGACGAGCGCCTCCTCGGAGTCGATCGTCTCGAACCTGAGCGGGACCTGCTCCCTGGCCGCGTCGACCACCGCCGCTAGCTCGGGGACGCGAGCGCTCACGAATGGGTAATTACCCATCAGGAGGCCGATGGGCGTCATTGCCGCCAGCATCACGTCGCTCGGGCTCGCTACCGGGGTCGCCTGCGTCGTCCTCGTAGCGGTCGGCGAGACCGGCTGCGCCGGAGCGACCGCAAAGCTGCGACCTGGCACGACGAGCACGACCAGCGCGCCGGTGCTGCTTAGCCCGGTCCGGCGTCCCCGGCCTCCCGCTCCCTACGCCGTCCCCCGACACGCGCTGCGGGTGACATCGTCCTCGCAGCTCGCTTCGGCGCTCTCGGACGGTCGCCGCGAGGCGATCGTCCTGGCTCCGGGCATCTATGACGCCGAGCACCCGTTTGCCGACCGCGAGGGGGATCAGATCTACGCATCGCGGCTCGGCCGGTCCGTGCTCAGGGCGGGAATCGTCCTGGGCGGCAACAGCGGGCCGCCGGGAGCGCTCATCCGGGGTCTGACCCTCAGCGTGAGCGATCCGAGGAAGACGCTCCACGGCGACGCGATCCACGTCTGGGGATCGGCCGCGAACGCCTCGGTGCTCGACACGCGGATCGACGGGCACGGCGTCCTCGACGCGGGCCTGGTCGTCCATCAGCCGAACGGCTTCGTCGCCCGGCGGATCGTCGCGAGACGATTCCTGAGCTACGGCGTCGTCGTCGATCCGAACGACTTCGATTTCAAGACGCGCTCGCCGTACTCGCTCAGGGACTTGCGGGTCTCGCGCGTCAGCCGGAACGTGCCCGGCTCGTCGAACGGCACCGCCGAGGCCTGTCTCTGGCTCGGGAGCCGGGGAACGGTGCAGCGGGCGAGCGTCCAGCGATGCGCGATCAGCGGCATCTGGACCGGCACGGCGATGACGGGCTCTCGGATCGAGGACGCGATCGTCGCCCGCTCCCGGGTCGGGATCTACATCGAGCACTACACCACCGGCACGACCTTCCGGCGGCTGCGCCTCGGGCCGAGCGTCACGCGAGGCGTCAACGCGGAGTGGGCGAACCGAGGCAGGCCGGCGAGCGTCGACAACGTCATCCAGGACGCGTACTTCCGGACTTCGCACGTTGGCATCTACCTCGACCAGGGAACAACGCGCACGGTCGTCCGCCACTGCGTGTTCGCAGGGCAGGACTGGGCCGCGATCGGCGACTACCTCGGGCTCGACAACCAGTACTACGACAACGACTTCGCCGCCATCGCGGCAGGCGCCGTCTCGGTCTCGCACGACCACGATCCAGCGGGGAGGAACCGCTGACCGCCGTCGTCGTGACCGATGCGGAGGAGCGCGCGGCTCTGGGAGCCTGCCGCGGCCTCACCCACGCCGGGTACCGCGTGTGCGCCGTTGCGCACCGTCGCTCGGCAGCCACCCACTGGTCGCGCTCGTGCGCCGAGCGCGTCGTGCTGCCCGATCCGCGTCGGAGCGTCGACGGCTTCGTCCACGCGCTCGGCGAGCTCTTGCGCGGCGGCCGGTACTCCGCGCTGATCCCGGGCAGCGAGGCGTCGCTGCTCGCCGTCTCCGAGCACCGCGAGCGCCTCGAGCCCTCGACTCGACTCGGCTTGCCTTCACGCGAGGCCGTGCGCCGCAGCGTCGACAAGCTGCGGCTGGCGGAGTCCGCACGTGAGGCCGGCCTCGCTTCGCCGCCGAGCAGGGCCTGCACCGATCTGGAGGAGGCGAGCGCCGCCGCGTCGGAGCTCGGCTATCCCGTGGTGCTGAAGCCGGCGCAGTCGTTCGGCCGGGTCAACGGGGCGTTCCGGCAACGGGGCGTCGCAATCGCCGGCGACTACGAGGCGCTCGAGCGCGGTGTTTCGGAGCTCGGGACCCCGTTCATCGTCCAGCGCTTCGAGCGGGCTCGCTTCCTGTCGTGCACCGGCGTCTTCGCCGACGGGCGGCTGCTCGCGCTGACGACCTCGCGTGTGCTGCGCCTATGGCCGCCCGTCGCCGGGATGCACACGTACTCGGAGACGGTTCGCGCACCGCAAGGGTTGGCCGATCGAGTGCGCGAGCTGCTGGCGGCGATCGGGTGGCAGGGCATCTTCCAGCTCCAGATGCTCGAGCTTCCCGACGGCCGTCTCTCGGTGATCGATCTCAACCCGCGGGTGTTCGCGTCGATCGCGCTCGACATTTCCGCCGGCGCAAACCTCGGTGCCGTCTGGTGCGACTGGCTGCTCGGGCGGGACCCCCTCCCCGTGGTCGGGCAGCCGGCCAGGCGGTACCGCTGGGAAGAAGGCGAGCTCTGCCACTTCGCGTGGCAGCTCCGCCACCGGCGGCTCCGGGCGGCGGTAGCCGCAGTCCTACCTCACCGCCGCGTCGCGCATTCGTGGTTCCGCGTGACCGACCCGGGGCCGCTGGTGGCGCGAGGGCTTGACCTCGCGCTCGGCAAGCGGGGGAGCGGATGAGCACCGGCACCGAGGCGCGCTCCCTCGACTTCGCTCAGGCGCAGCCGGCCGCCCGGGCCTTCGTCGCTCCGCGCAACCACGTCGTGTGGGTCGTCCAAGGCGGGCGCGCGCTGTTGATCTGGCTCCCGGTCTACGTCCTGCTGGCCCAGAGCGTCTCGTTGCCCCGAGCCGCCGCCGCCGCGTCCGTGGTGTCCGCGTTGTGGCTGCTGGGACTGCGCGCAGCCCTTCGGGCCTATTTCACGCTCGGCCCGACGCTCGCAGCGGCCGTCGGGACCTTGACGGGGCTCGTGGCGGTTTCCGCGGTCGACCTCTGGCTGCCGGGCATCGACCTCGACCTGGCCGGGCTCGCGGAAGCCGGGGTGGCGGTCTTCGCGCTCTCGGCGGCCTGGGAGCACGCAGTGCGAACCATCGCCAAGCGCCGCGTTCTCGTGGTCGGCACCGGCGGCTGCGCCGCCGAGGTTCTCGCGGAGCTGAAGCGCGGCGACCGGGCGCCCTTCACGATGCTGGGCGTCGTCGGCGACGGGCGAGACGCTCAGGAGGACGTGCCGCGCCTCGGAACCTTCGACGAGCTGCCCGAGATCATCGAGGCGCACCGCCCCGACATCGTCGTCCTCACCGACGAGCGCGTCAGCTCATGGGCCGTCGAGCCGCTCCTGGACCTCGCGCCGATCGGATTTCGAGTCGTCGGCGTCTCCCACTTCATCGAGCACGCCCTGGGCCGGGTTCCGCTCCGCCATCTGACGCCCGCATGGTTCATGAGCATGCTGCACCTTCGCCAGAAGCCGTACACCCGGCTGGCGAAGCGAGTCTTCGACCTCCTCGTCTCGTCAGCAGGACTGCTGCTCGTCGCGCCGCTCTTCCCGCTCCTCGTGCTGCTGGTCCGCACGACGCCGGGCCCCGTCATCTACCGCCAGACGCGGCTGGGAGAGGGCGGACGGCACTTCACGATCTTCAAGCTGCGAACGATGCGGGTCGACGCAGAGGACGCCGGATCGCCTCGCTTCGCGGCTGCACACGACCCCCGTGTCACCTGGATCGGCCGCATGCTGCGCAGAACGCATCTCGACGAGCTCCCGCAGCTCTGGAACGTGCTGAGGGGCGAGATGTCGGTGGTCGGCCCGCGCCCCGAGCGGCCCGAGTTCGTCGACCTGCTCGAGCGCACGGTGCCGTTCTGGACGCGGCGACTCCTGGTCAAGCCCGGCATCACCGGCTGGGCCCAGCTCCGGTGCGGCTACGCGTTCGACTCCTCGACTGCGGCGGAAAAGCTCTCCTACGACCTCTGGTACCTGCGAAACCGCGACGTCGTCGTCGACCTCGCGATCTGCGTCAAGACGGTGGCGGCGCTGGTGTTCAGGTCGGGGCGTTAGTGCCCCTACAATTCCTGGTCGTGGCAAGAAGAGCCGACGAGCGGGCCGGCAGGCGCATCTGGTTTCACGTCGAGGACGTCGAGCTCAAGTGGCTCCCCGTCAGCGAGACCGCCTTCCTCCTCTGGGTGCTCGCCGGGCTCGTGCTCGTCTGGCTCGTCGTCGCGCTCGTGTTCGTTCTGCTGTAGCGACTACGGCGCGTAGACGAACGAGCTGCCGCCGAGCAGCGCTCCGTAGTTCGCCTGCGCGAGCTTTCCGAAGCCCGGCCAGACGTACCAGCGGTAGACACCGGCCGTGAGCCGATAGCGCCGACCCTTGTAGACCCAGCTCCTGGGCAGCTTGAAGTTCGCCCGGGTGGGCCAGGTGCTCAGAATCCGCTTGCCGCGAATGAGCTGGACGTTGTAGTAGCTCGCCCGTTTCAAGGGCAACCATGCGAGGCGCGGCGGCGAAGTGACCTTCTCGCCCGGGACGGGGCTGATCAGGCGCCCGGTCGCGGTGACCGCGAGCGCCTGCGAGGCGACGTTTGCGGCCACGTCGAACGCGCTGACGACGTATTGGTACTGCGCGCCCGGCCGCAGGCCCTTGTCGCGGAAGGCGGTCCCCGTTCCCCGGAAGACCACCTTGCCGGGCCCCTTCGAGGCCCGCGACCGCGTGATCTGGACGACCTTCGTGTCGGCAGAGGCCTTCCAGCCCAGCAGGACGGTGCGGTTCCCGTGCTTCACCGTGAGGCTTCCCAACGTGGGTGGGGTGGCGTCATACGCGAGCCTGTACGTCGCGTTCCCGACGTTGCCGGCCTTGTCCGTGCACGTGCCCGCGACGGCAGCGGCCCCGTTGTCGGGACCTGCATAGTTGGTGGAGGAGCAGCCGGCGAGGCCGGAGGTGGCATCCGCCCCGGCGAACGCGATCCTGACAGGCTTGTCGTACCAGCCGTTCGCGTCTGGAGGCCGGCTCGGGACGCCCTGCGCTGTGGGCGCAGTCTTGTCGATGCTGAGCGGCAGCGGGAAGTCGATGTGAACCTGGCCCCACCAGGCGCTGCAAAGCAGGTTCGTTGTGCCGTCTGCCGTGATGGTGACGGCGTCGCAGCCCTGAGTCTGGTCAGGCTGGGGATCGAACTGCCAGTTGACGGTCACGTTGCTGACGTACCAGCCGTTGGCGCCCAGCGTCCCGCGGACAACGGGGTTGATCGTCACGGACCCCTGACCCGCGGCCGCCGAAGGCAGAAGCGCCGCCGCGAGCACGACGGCAGGGAGGAACAGTCGGCGGCTCGCAGTGCACCGACGTGCTCCGTTCAGGAACTGTCGGGGTCGAACCCTTCGCACGACTCCTCCCAAGTCGCCGTCCGCAGAGGCTCCTGCTACAAGGGTAACTACCCACTTTCGCACGTGTCAATTGACACGTGACGCGCTTGTGCAACACGCGTGTTGCATTCCAGCAACGTTATAGTTTCGCGCCATGGTGACTTCCCGGCTGGCCAGGAGGCTCGGGACCTTCGACGCGGTCGTCGTCGGGCTCGGCTCGATGGTCGGCGCCGGGATCTTCGCCGCCCTCTCGCCCGCGGCGCGTTACGCGGGCTCGGCGCTGCTGATCGGGCTCGTCCTCGCCGCCTCGGTCGCGTACTGCAACGCGACCTCGTCGGCTCGGCTCGCGGCGCTCTACCCGGAGTCCGGCGGCACCTACGTCTACGGGCGCCGCCGGCTCGCCGACGTCTGGGGCTACCTCGCGGGCGCGGCCTTCGTCGTCGGCAAGCTCGCCAGCTGCGCGGCGATGGCGCTGACGTTCGCGCACTACGCGGCGCCGTCGATCGCGCGGCCGCTCGCTGTCGGGGCGGTGGTAGCGCTCACCGCCGTGAACCTGGCGGGAATCGACAAGACGGCCGGGCTGACGCGGGCGATCGTCGTGGTCGTCCTCGTCGCGCTGGCCGTGTTCGTGGTCGTGGCGTTCTCGGGCGGCACCGTCGACGGGTCGCATTTGACGGACACGCACGGCGGCGTGCTGGGCCCGCTCCGCTCCGGCGGGATCCTGTTCTTCGCGTTCGCCGGCTACGCGCGGATCGCAACGCTCGGCGAGGAGGTGGTCGAGCCGGAGCGGACGATCCCGAAGGCGATCGCGGTCGCGCTCGGCCTGACAGTGGCGATCTACGCGGTGGTCGCGGTGGCTGCGCTGCTCGCCGCGCCTCCGTCGCTCCTCGCCTCCACGCAGGCGCCGCTGCGCGCGGTGGTGCGGGGAGGGTCGCTGAACGGGCTGGCGCCGGTCGTTCAGGTCGGCGCGGCCGTCGCATCGCTCGGAGTGCTGCTCTCGCTCCTTGCCGGGGTCTCGCGGACGGTCTTCGCGATGGCGGCGAACCGCCACCTCCCCCACGCCCTGGCCGCCGTCCACGAGCGCCGGCGCGTGCCGCACCGCGCGGAGCTCCTCGTCGGCGCGATCGTCGTGATCGTCGCCGCCACCGCGGACATCCGCAACGCGCTCGGCTTCAGCTCGTTCTGCGTCCTCTTCTACTACGCCGTCGCGAACGCCTCGGCGCTCACCCTGCGGCGGCGCCTGCTCGTCCCGGCGGCAGGAGTCGTCGGCTGCCTGGTGCTCGCGTTCACCCTGCCGCTGACCTCGGTCGCAGTTGGCGCTGCGGCCATTGCAGCCGCGGCCCTTCTGTACCCCTTGGCTATCGCGTCGCGACGAAGAGGTGGCCGCCCGAGAGACTGATCCCCCGAGCGACCGACGCGAGGTCCTCCCCCGCCGATCTCGCGAGGAGACCGGCGGGGAGGAGCGGGAGTCAGGCCGCTTGCTGGACGTGCTGCGCGAGCTCGGCCCGGATGCGGGCGATCTCGTCGCTGTGAGCGTCGAGCTCCGCGGTGGAGGCGCCGCGGGTCTCGAGCAGGGCACGCACGTGGACGAGGCCCTTCAGCTGGAGGACGAGGTCCTCGAGCTCCCGCTGAGCTGTGACCGCGATCATCACGCTGCCTCCAGCTCGAATGCGACCTCGGGCGCAACTTCGGCTTCCGTCTCCGGCGGCTTCGACTCGACCATCACCGCGGCGAGGACGGCGCCGGCCGCGGCGATCCCGGCGAGCACGTAGAACGCGATCGCGAAGCCGTGAGTCAGTGCGGCTCCTCCGAACGCAGTTGCACCCGCGTGACCGCTCACGTAGTGGCTGGTGAACGTCGTCGCGATGGTCGTCGCCGCTGCGACGCCGATCGCTCCGCCGATCTGCTGGCTCGTGTTGATGAGGCCGGAAGCCACTCCGGCGTCCTCGGCAGCGACACCCGTCAGCGCGCCGATCGACATCGGCACGAAGGCGAGGGCCAGCCCGAGGCCGCTGATGATGAAGGCCGGGAACAGGTCGGTCCAGTAGTGGCCGTCGACGGGCAATCGCGCGAAGAGCACGAGCCCGACCGTGGTCAAGGCAAGACCGGCCGGCAGCACGCGCCTGACGCCGATCCTCGTGACGAGGCCCTGGGCCACCGCGGAGAACGCGATGATCGTCAGCGTCAGGCCGATGTACGCGACGCCGGTCTTGAGCGCCGAGTAGTGCAGGACCTGCTGCATGTAGAGGGTCAGCAGGAAGAACTGCGAGAAGATCGCGCCGCCCATCAGGAGCCCGGCCACGTTGGAGCCGGAGAGCGTCCGCAGGCGGAAGATCCGCAGCGGCAGCAGCGGCGCCTTCGACCGCAGCTCGATGACGAAGAACGCGGCGATCAGCGCCCCGGAGGCACCGAGCAGGCCGATTGTCTCGCTCGTGCCCCACCCGTGCTGAGTGGCGCGGGTCATCGCGTAGACCAGCAGCATCAGCCCGCCGGTGATCGACGTGGCGCCTGCGAAGTCGAAGGTGCGATGGGCGAGTCCGGCGCGGCTCTCGCGGAGCAGCCAGGGGCTGATCCCGATCACCAGTGCGCCGACCGGCACGTTGATGAAGAAGATCCACGACCAGCTCAACGCGCTGGTGAGCGCCCCGCCGAGCAGGACGCCTGCAGCGCCGCCGCTACCGGAGGCCGCGCCCCAGATGCCCAGGGCGACGTTGCGTTCCCGTCCCTCGCGGAAGGTGGTCGTCAGGATCGAGAGGGCAGCCGGCGAGAGCAGCGCCGCGCCGAGCCCCTGTAGCGAGCGGAACGCGATCAGCGAGCCCTCGGACCAGGCGAGGCCGTCGAGCAGCGAGCTGATGGTGAAGAGCGCGAGGCCCGCGATGAACAGGCGCCTGCGACCGAGGAGGTCGGCCAGGCGTCCACCGAGCAGGAGCACGCCGCCGAAGAGCAGCGAGTAGGCGGTGATCACCCACTGGAGGTTCTCCTGCGAGAAGTGAAGATCGGTCTTGATGGAAGGCAGCGCGACGTTCACGATCGCCACGTCGAGGACGACCATGAACTGCGCTGCCACGATCACTGCCAGCGCACCCCAGCGCCGGCGGTCTTGCTCTACATCCGCTGGATTTGCGACAATTTCAGCGTTCATCCGTTACTTCCTCCAATCGTTGCGTGGCGCTACGATAACACAACCCAACGCTTGCGCGCTACACTTATTCCAGGATGACCGTACAAACCACTGAGATTCCGGCCCGGCCCGTCCCGCGGCTGGCCAAGGAGCTGCTCAAGAGCAGCGGTTTTCTGCTGGCAAAGCTCGGC
>DATDFL010000114.1:0-4456 GCA_036522595.1 Gaiellaceae bacterium | reverse complement strand
CCTCCGCCACCTCCTGCAGCCGCCGCAGCGCCGCCCCGATCGTCTCGGGCTTGCCATGCGTGATGACGGCGACACGCTTCACTTCAGGCAATTGCGGCTTCGATCCAGCGCTCGAGCTCATCGGGAAGCTCCGGCCGCTCGCGGTGGACGAGGTGCAGGAAGAACTCGCGGTTCCCTTTCGGGCCGGGCAAGCCGGAGTCTACGACCCCGGCGACCTGCGCTCCCCAGCCGAGCGCCGCCTCGGCGGTCTCACGCAGCACACGTCGCCACACTTCGGGATCGCGCACGACTCCACGACGAGTCTCCCCGCGCCCGGCCTCGAACTGCGGCTTGACGAGGACGACCGCCTCCCAGCCCGGCCCCGCGAGCACGAGCACGGGCGGCAGCGCCTTACGCAAGCCGATGAACGAGACGTCGCACGTGATCAGCTCGGGCGCAAAGGGCAGCTCGCGGAGCGACCGCGCGTTGGTGCGCTCGAGCACCGTCACGCGCGGATCGTCCCGCAGCCGCGGATGCAGCTGGCCGCGGCCGACGTCCAGGGCGATCACCCGCGCGGCCCCTCGTTGAAGCAGCACGTCCGTGAACCCGCCCGTCGAAGCGCCGACGTCGAGACAGTCCCGGCCGGCCGGATCCACTCCCAGCTCGTCCAGCGCGTGCGCCAGCTTCTCGCCGCCCCGCGAGACGTACGGCGGCGGCGACTCAACAGTCAGCTCCGCAGAGTCGTCAACCTGCTGCCCGGCCTTCTCATAGCCGGGAACGAGGCCCGCCAGCACGAGCGCCTGCGCCTGCGCACGGCTCTCCGCCAGGCCGCGCTCCACGAGCAGCACGTCGAGGCGCTTCTTCACCGCACCACGGAGAGGACCGCGTCCCACGCGAGCTCCGACGCGACGACGCCGAGCGCGGTGGTGTCGAGCAGCGGATCGCTCTCGACAGTGCCCGTCGAGACCGCAAAGAGGACATCGCCGTCCTCGAGGGCGTGGAACGGCTGAATGGCACGCGCCATCGACGCGTGCACCTGGCGGCCCAGCGTCCGCAGCTGCCGCGGGTCGAGGACGAGATCGGTGACGACCACCGTGAGCGTCGTGTTGCCCGGCGGCGGCCGCACCGGCCTCCCCTCGGCGAGCCGTTCTTCAACCGTTGGGACGAGCGCGCGCCGCAGGCCCGACTCGCGGTCGTAATGGCCGAGAATCACGTTTCCTTCCCGGTCGACGATCGCGCCGACCGCGTTCACGACCGTGAAGACGGCAACCCGCGTCCCGGCCGCCTGGCGGAACGCTCCGCCCTGACCGGCGCGCTCGCCCTCCTCGTAGGCGAAAAGCTTGCCGGCGGTCGCCGAACGGCCGGCCCCCCGCGGCCCGAGCGGGAACGCTCCCGGCGCGGACGCTCTCACCGCTTCGCGCCCGAGCTCCTTGTCCGGGTACACGGCATTGTCGCGCGGGCCCCAGTCGAAGATGATCGCGCCCGCGACGAGCGGGATCTGCAGCCAGTCCGTGCGGTACTCACGCCGCGCGAGCAGCTCGGCCGCGACTCCCGCCGCCGCCTCGAGCCCGAACAGGGAGCCGCCGGCGAGGCAGATCGCATCGACGAGCTCCACCCCCGCCCCGCTGACCGCGGGCGAGCCGCCCCGCACGTCGATCGAGTACGCGACGGGGCCCTCCGGAAAGAGGAAGACCGTGCAGCCGGTCGGCCCTTCGTCGTATTCCGCGGCGCCGATCTCGAGGCCCGGAAAGTCGAATTGCAGCTCCCGGCCCTCGAAGCGGGTTTGCGCAACGAGGTCGACGCTGTCGTTGGAAAGACGGCCGGTCAGGACGTTCGCGCTGCGAGGCCGGCCACGATCCCCGAGAGCACGGAGGTGTCCGCGGGAACCTCCGCGAGCCGCGCCTGCGCGCGCTCTGCGGTCTCGTCGGCTAGCGCCCGCGCGCCCTCGGCTCCGCGTTCGAGCAGGTAGCCGTCCTCGTCGAGGATGTCGTCGACGATCTGGAAGAGCAGGCCCACCTCGTCTGCAAAGGCACGCCACGGCGCCTGCTCGCGCTCCGGCACCTCGGCGACCCACAGCGCGCACGCGACGGGCGCGGCAAAGAGCCGGCCGGTCTTGAGGCGGTGGAGTGACGCAAGGTCTGTCTCGCCGCCGGTGATGTCGAGGTACTGGCCGCCGATCATTCCGAGCGTCGCCTGCGCGAGCTCGCGGGCGACGTCGGGGGTCGGGTACGTGAGGGCGAGCCTGAAGGCCTCCGCCAGAAGCGCATCGCCCGCGAGGATCCCGATCCCCTGGCCGAACTGCGCCCACGTGCTTGGCCGGCCGCGCCGCACCTCGTCGTCGTCGAGGCCCGGCAGATCGTCGTGGACGAGCGAGAAGTTGTGCACGAGCTCGACCGCCGCCGCCGCCGGGAGCGCGGCCTCGGGCTCGGCGCCCGCGGCCTCGGCGGTCGCAAGGCAGAGCATCGGCCGGATGCGCTTGCCGCCGCCGGCGAGCGCGTAGCGCATCGAGGTCTCCAGCTCGCCGAGCTCGGGCGTCAGCGCCAGGTCGTCGAGGTAGGGCTCGATCAGCTCGAGCAGCTCTTCGGGCGTGCTCATCCTTCCGCCTCCCGCTTCGCCTGTTGGAGCTGCGACTCTACTTCCTTCGCGATCTCGGCCAGCTCCTGCAGGACCTCGATCGCCTCGTCCGGGTCGGTCGTGCTCTCGAGGCGCGCCCGCGACTGCTCGAGCCGGTCGAGCAGCCCCTCCGCGTTCTTCAAGCGATCCTCGGCGCTCACGTCGTTTTCTCCTTCACGATCCGACCGAGTATGCCGTTGACCAGCCGCCCAGCGTCCTCGGATGAGTAGCGCTTGGCGAGCGTGACCGCCTCGTCGATCGCGACCTCGAGCGGCACCTCGCCGCGGTCGAGCTCCAGCAGCGCGAGCCGCAGGATGTTGCGCTCGAGCGCCCCGAGGCGATCGGCAGTCCACTCGTCGGCGGCCTCGGTGATGCGCCGGTCGAGCTCTTCGTGGCGCTCGATGACGGCCTCCGCGAGCTCCCGCGAGTAGTCGTCGACGTCACCTTCGTAGAGCGAGGCCAGCTCCTGGCCGGTCACGTCCCATTGATAGAGGAGGACGAGCGCGGTCCGGCGTGCGGCGTGGCGGCCGGCCATCAGCCGGTGAGCGCCGGCAGCGCCGAGGCGGCCTCGGCGAGATAGCTCGTGGAGTAGCGGCCGCTGGCAAAGCCCTCGCTGCGGAGGATGTCGATCGCGAGAGCACGCGTCGTCGGAATCCCGTCGAGCTGCAGCTCGCCGAGCGCTCGCAGCGCCCGCGCGATCGCCTCGGGCCTCGACTCGTCCCACACGATCAGCTTGCCGAGCAGCGAGTCGTAGTGCGGCGGCAGAGACGTGCCCTCCTCCACGTACGTGTCGAGCCGGATCCCGGGGCCGAGCGGCGGGCGAAAGCGGGTGATCCGTCCTGGCGACGGAATGAAGTCCCGCGAAGGGTCCTCCGCGTTCAGCCGCACCTCGATCGCGTGCCCGCGCCGCTCCGCGCGGCCGGTTCGCGCGAGCCGTTCCCCCGCCGCGATCCGAAGCTGCTCGCGGACGATGTCGAGCCCGGTGACCATCTCGCTGACCGGATGCTCGACCTGCAGCCGCGCGTTCAGCTCGATGAAGTAGAACGAGTTCTCCGGGCCGAGCAGAAACTCGAACGTGCCGGCATTGCGGTAGCCGATCGCCTCGCAGGCGCGCTCCGCCGCGGCCTCCATCTCCTCGCGCCGATCCGGCGTGAGCGCCGGCGACGGCGACTCCTCGATCAGCTTCTGGTGGCGCCGCTGGATCGAGCACTCGCGCTCGCCGAGAGTCAGGACGCCGCCCTCGCCGTCGGCGAGCACCTGGATCTCGACGTGCCGCGCCGGCGAGACGGCCTTCTCGAGGTAGAGGCTCCCGTCGCCGAAGGCCGCCTCGGCCTCCATCGCCGCGGTGTTGAACGCGGCCTCGAGCTCTTCGGGCCGCTCGACGAGTCGCATCCCCTTGCCGCCGCCTCCGGCCGAGGCCTTCAGCAGGACGGGGTAGCCGGCCTCCTCCGCGGCGTCCCGCGCCTCTTCGAGGTTGGTCGCGCCTTCGGTGCCCGGCACAACGGGCACGTTGGCCGCGCGCATCTCCGCCTTCGCCTGCACCTTGTCGCCCATGCGCGCCATCACGTCCGCGGTCGGGCCGACGAAGACGAGATCGTTGTCGCGGCACGCCTCGACGAACGCCGGGTTCTCCGAGAGGAATCCGAACCCGGGATGGACGGCCTCGCAGCCCGTCGTCGTCGCGGCCGCGATCAGCGATGCGATCTGGAGGTAGCTCTTCGCCGCCGCCGGCGGCCCGATCCTGAGCGCGCGGTCGGCCATCGCGACGAACGTCGCGTCCTCGTCGGCGGTCGAGTACACGGCGACCGCCTCGCAACCGAGCTCGTGGAGCGCGCGAATCACGCGGACGGCGACCTCGCCGCGG
>DATDFL010000113.1:0-2987 GCA_036522595.1 Gaiellaceae bacterium | reverse complement strand
CACCTCCGCCGCCGCCACCGCCTCCGCCACCTCCGCCACCACCGCCGCCACCTCCTCCGCCTCCGCCACCTCCGCCTCCGCCGCCACCTCCGCCACCTCCGCCGCCGTTCACACCGCCGAAGTGCGTGGTGCCGAACGTGCTGAGCATGAAACTGGCCAAGGCGAAGGCACGCCTCAAGGCACGGCACTGCCGAGCCGGCACGGTCACGAGGAAGCACTCGAGCGCCCGCAACCGGGGCCGAGTGATCAAGCAGGCCCCGAAGGCCAGCGGCAAGAAGCGGCCGAACGGCTTCAGGGTCAGGCTGACGGTCGGCAAGTAGTCGTCGAGAACGGGGCCGCGAAAGCGGCCCCGTCTAGCTTCCCGGGTGCCTCCGTGAGATAGTCCGCGCAGGAATTCCTGAGGGGAGGGTGACACCGTGAGCAGGCGTTTCAAACTGGCGATCTGCCTGGCCACCGCGGCCATCGGGCTCGCCGTCTATTTCGCAACCGCAACGAGCGCTCGCAGCAACGGCACCAACAAGGTCGAGCAGCGGGTCCGGCACGACCTCGCGTCGAAGGGCCAGGCCTCCGTCGCGATCTACCTGAAGAGCCAGGCCGACGTCAGCGCGGCCTACAGCATGAAGAACGAGAACGCGCGCGGCTGGTACGTGTACCGCACGCTCAAGGAGCACGCGGCCAGGACGCAGGCACCGCTGATCAAGATGCTCCGGAGCCGCGGCGTTGCGTACCAGTCGTACTGGGTCGCGAACGTCATCTTCACGCGGGGAGGCCCATCGCTGATCAGCGATCTCGCTGCGCGCTCCGACGTCGCGGCCATCGAGGCGAACGACGCCTCGAAGTGGATCGAGAACGACACTGTCGCGAAGACCGGGGTCACCAAGGGCAAGAAGTCGCCGACTGCCATCGAGCCCGGCGTCGCCAAGGTGAATGCGCCGCAGCTCTGGGACCTGGGCTTCACCGGCCAGGGCATCGTGATCGGCAACCAGGACACGGGCATGCGTTGGACGCACAACGCCCTGAAGCCGCATTACCGCGGCTGGAACGGCTCGACCGCCGACCACAACTACAACTGGCACGACTCGATCCACAGCGACATCAGCGGCAATGGCTCGAACCCGTGCGGGTTCGACTCGCAGCAGCCATGCGACGACAACGGCCACGGCACGCACACCACGGGCACCACCTCGGGCGACGACGGCTCCGGCAACCAGGTCGGCGTCGCTCCGGGCGCGAAGTGGATCGGCTGCCACAACATGGACGAGAACGTCGGCCGGCCCGAGACCTACTCCGAGTGCTTCCAGTGGTTCATCGCGCCGACCGATCTGAACAACCAGAACCCGAACCCCGACCTGCGGCCCGACGTGATCAACAACAGCTGGACGTGCCCATCGAGCGAGCTCTGCGCTGCGACGACGCTGCAGACGATCGTCGAGAACACGCAGGCGGCCGGGATCCTGGTCGAGGCCTCGGCCGGAAACGCTGGCCCGAGCTGCAACACCGTTGGCGACCCGCCCGCGATCTACGACGCGAGCTTCTCGACCGGCGCGACCACGATCAACGCGGCCAACACGCTCGCAGGCTTCAGCAGCCGCGGTGACGTCACCGCCGACGGCTCGCACCGGCTGAAGCCGAACATCTCGGCTCCGGGCGTCAACGTGCGCTCCTCGACCTTCGGGAGCGACAGCAGCTACGGCAGCCTCAGCGGCACGTCGATGGCCGGGCCGCACGTCGTCGGCGTCGTCGCGCTGCTCTGGTCGGCGCGGCCTGTCCTGCGGCGCGACATCGCGGCGACGCGGACGCTCCTGCAGGACACGGCGAACCCGAACGTCGACGTCAGCCCCGATCAGGTCTGCGGCGGCACGAACAGCGCCACCGACATCCCGAACAACTCGTTCGGCTACGGGCTCGTCGACGCGCTCGCGGCGTACAACGCCTCCGGGCCGCCGCCGGGCTGGCAGACCGTCAGCCCGCTGCCCCTGGACGAGTTCGGCGGGTCGTCGACCTCGGACGGCACGTACAGCTACGTGTTCGGCGGTCACTCCTTCAGCCTCGGCCCGGGGCCCGAGGGCGACCTCAACAACGCCACCCGCTACGACCCGGCGACCGACACGTGGACGGCGCTCACGCCGATGCCCGACAACCAGGCGCTGATGTCCTCGGCCGTCTACTACCCGCCGACGAACAAGATCTACGTCTTCGGCGGCGCCCACCGTGACCCGAACGCCCCGCCGCCGCCCACCGCCAACGTCTGGGTCTACGACATCGCCACGGACACGTGGAGCGCAGGACCCGCGCTTCCTGACGTCCGCGGGTTCATGGCCTCCGGCTACGACCCCGACAACGGCAAGATCTACCTCGCGGGCGGGTACAACCTCGGCACGGTCGACAGCGGTCAGACGACCACCTGGGAGTTCGATCCGGGCGCGGGCACCTACACCGAGAAGGCCCCCATGCCGCTGGGCATCGGCGGCGGCGGCTCCGGGATCATCGACGGGAAGCTCTACGTCGCCGGCGGCCGTGACACGGGCAGCGACAACTACGACACGCTCTACATCTACGACATCACGGCCAACACGTGGACGCAGGGGACGAGCATGCCCCAGGGCGAGAACGTGCCCGGCAGCGCCGTCGCCGACGGGCAGCTCTGGCTGTTCGGCTACGGAACGCCGTTCGCGCAGTACGTGCCGTTCGGGCACTCGGGTGACGTCTTCGACCTCGCGCCGACGGCCGGCGCGACGACGCTGAGCTACGACCCGGCAAGCGGCACGTGGAGCACGCGGCCCGACCTGAACCTGGCGAAGTCGTTCACGTCCGGGAGCGCGGTCGCGAACACGCTCGTCGCGGCCGGTGGGCGCATCAGCGAGGATCCTCAGACCTCGACGACTGACGTCGAAACGATGGAGGCGACCGGCCCGCCACCGCCACCTCCGCCACCTCCGCCTCCGCCGCCACCTCCGCCTCCGCCACCGCCTCCGCCACCTCCGCCT
>DATDFL010000112.1:0-7611 GCA_036522595.1 Gaiellaceae bacterium | reverse complement strand
GGCTTCGCACATCTTGTTCAGCTTCGAGACGTAGCGGGACTTCGCCGAAGAGCCGCAGCCCGCCAGCGTGATCGCGAGCACGAGAGCACCGACGAGTGCGGCGGCCTGCCTCAAGCCACGAAACCTAGACACTTTCGAGGCCACGTGTCACGCTGTTTGCGTCGTCAGTCAGGACCGGCCGAGGGAGGGCAGGGATGCGTCAGCTTGGTTTGAAAGTGCTCGTTGCGGCGTGCGTGGTTTTCGGGGTGTTTCTCGCAACGGCGGCACCGAGCCTTGCGGCGACTCTCAGCGGAACGGGCACGGCTTCGCCGTCGACCGTTCCGGCCGGTAGCTCGACACTACTGACGGTCAACGTCACGCCGTCGGACAGCCCGCCGAGCACGAACATCCTCGTCAGCGTCAATCTGAGCTCGATCGGGGGTCTGCCGTCGGTTCCGCTGCGCGACGACGGCACGAACGGGGACGTCACCGCGGGGGACGGCGTCTTCAGTGCGCTCGTGCCAGTCGCCCCGGGGACGGCGCCGGGGCTGAAGTCGCTGCCGGTTGTCGTTTCCGATCTCCAGGGCCACGTTGCAACGCCGTCGATCTCGCTGACCGTGTCGGGCCCGGCGCTCGTCATCAGCCAGATCTATGGTGGCGGCGGCAACTCGGGCGCCCCATACATCAACGACTACATCGAGGTCTTCAACCGCGGAACGGACTCGGCCCTGGTTGGCGGGCTCTCGCTCCAGTACACGAGCGCGACGGGGACGGGCAACTTCGGGAGCGCCACCAACCTTCTCACCCCGTTGCCAAACACAACACTCGCTCCTGGTCAGTACCTCCTCGTGCAGGAGGCCGCCGGGGCGGCGGGATCACCGCTGCCGGTCGCTGATGTGACCGACGACACGCCGATCAACATGAGCGCGACGGGCGGAAAGGTCGTGCTCGTAACTGGGACTACCGGTCTCGGCTGCAACGGCGGCTCCTCCCTTTGCTCGGCGGCAGCCCTCAGCCGGATCATCGACCTCGTCGGCTATGACGGCGCGAACTTCTTCGAAGGAGCGCCCGCGCCGACGCTCTCGAACACGACCGCCGCGCTCCGCCTGGGCGGCGGCTGCACGGACACGAACAACAACTCTGCGGACTTCACAGCGGACGCGCCCAACCCGCGCAACTCGCTGTCACCGCTGAACATTTGCGGGGCCGACCAGGCGCCCACGGTCAGCTCGACGACCCCGGCGAACGGTGCGAGCGGCGTCTCGGTGACGTCGAACATCTCGCTGACGTTCAGCGAGGCGGTCAACGTGACAGACGGCTGGTACGCGATCTCCTGCGCCACGAGCGGCGGGCACAACGCTTCGGTCAGCGGCGGCCCGACTACCTTCACGGTCGATCCGACGAGCGACTTCACGACCAGCGAGACGTGCACGGTGACCGTCCATGCCACGTTCGTCACCGACCAGGACATGAGCGACCCGCCTGATGCCATGGGCGCCGACTACGTCTTCAGCTTCACTACCGAAGCGCCCATCGTGATCACGCCGATCCACGACATCCAGGGCGCTTCGCACAGCTCGCCGCTCAACGGCCAGACCGTCACGACTCTCGGCACGGTCACGGCGAAGAGCACGAACGGGTTCTGGATGCAGGATCCGAATCCGGATGCCGACGACGCGACGTCCGAAGGCATCTTCGTGTTCACGTCCTCGGCGCCGACGGTCAGCGTCGGAGATGCGCTTCGAGTCAGGGGTCGCGTCCAGGAGTTCCGGCCGGGCGGCGCCAGCACCGCGAACCTGGCGACCACCGAGCTCTCGGGCTCCCCGGTCATCACGGTGCTGTCCACCGGGAACCCGCTGCCGGCCGCAACGGTCGTCGGCACGGGCGGGCGAATCCCACCGGACCAGGTGATCGAGGACGACGCCTCCGGGAGCGTCGAGACGAACGGCACGTTCGATCCCGCCGGCGACGGCCTCGACTTCTGGGAGTCGCTGGAAGGGATGCGCGTCCAGCTCAACAACGCGGTCGCGGTCGGCCCGACGAACGCCTTCGGCGAGACCTCGGTGATCGGCGACAACGGCGACAACGCCTCGGTGCGCACCTACCGCGGCGGCATCTTGCTCCGCCCGACCGACGCGAATCCGGAGCGGGTGGTCGCGGACAACCTGCTCACGTCTCTGCCGAGCATGAACGTCGGCGACCACTACGACGGCCCGCTCGTCGGCGTGCTCGACTACAACTTCGGCAACTACTTCCTCGAGGTCACGAGCTCGGTCGGCGCCGTTCACAACGGCGTCACCCGCGAAACCACCGACCCGGCAGTCGCGGGACAGCTCGCGGTCTCGACCTTCAACTTCGAGAACCTCGACCCGACCGATCCGCAGTCGAAGTTCGACCAGCTCGCGGACGAGATCGTCGCCAACCTCCAGTCGCCAGACCTGATCGCGGGCGAGGAAGTGCAGGACGGCAACGGTCCGACCGACAACGGGCTCGTCGACGCGACGGGGACGCTGAACCAGCTCGTCTCGACGATCCAGGCACACGGCGGCCCGCTCTACGACTGGCGTGAGATCGATCCGGTCAACGACCAGGACGGCGGCGAGCCAGGCGGGAACATCCGGCAGGTCTTCCTGTTCCGCACCGACCGAGGCCTCTCGTTCGTCGATCGCTCCGGCGGAACGTCGACGACGCCGACGACGGTCCTGGGCACCGGCACGGGGACGCAGCTCAGCGCGAGCCCCGGCCGCATCGATCCGAACAACACGGCCTGGAACGCGAGCCGCAAGCCGCTCGCCGGCGAGTTCCTGTTCCGCGGCCATCGCCTCTTCGTGATCGCCAACCACTTCAACTCGAAGGGCGGCGACGATCCGCTGATGGGCCGCTTCCAGCCGCCGACGCGGATCTCGGAGGCCCAGCGCCACCAGCAGGCGCAGATCGTCCACGACTTCGTCGGCCAGCTCGAGACGGCTGACCCGAACGCGAACGTCGTGGTGCTGGGCGACCTGAACGACTTCGAGTGGTCGGACACCGTGCAGATCCTCGCGAGCGGAGTCCTGCATGACCTGATGGACACCCTCCCGCTCAACCAGCGCTACAGCTACGAGTTCGAAGGGAACGCGCAGGTGCTCGACCACATCCTGATCAGCGGGCCGCTGTTCTCGCGGCCGTTCGTGTTCGACCCCGTGCACGTGAATGCGGAGTTCTCCGACCAGGCCTCCGACCACGATCCCTCGGTCGTCCGGATTGCGCTGAACGACGCGCCGAGCGCCGGCACCGGCGGTCCGTACTCGGTCGCGGAGGGAAACTCGGTGACGCTGACCGGCTCGGGAAGCGATCCCGAGGGCGACGCGCTGAGCTACGCCTGGGATCTCGACAACAACGGAACCTTCGAGACGCCGGGGCAGTCGGTGTCGTTCTCCGGCGCGGACGGGCCTGCGACGCCGACCGTGAGGGTGCAGGTGACGGACAGCCTCGGCGCCACGGCGGTCGCGCAGACGACGGTGAGCGTCACGAACGTCGCTCCGACGGTCACATCGCTGACGCCGTCGCCGACGAGCGCCCTCGCGGGCCAGAGCGTCACCTTCACGGGGACCGCGACCGATCCGTCCGGCCCCGACACGGCCGCCGGGTTCACCTGGGCGTTCGACGCGGGCTCCGGATTCGGGGCGTTCGGGAGCAACGGCTTCGTCACGACGTTCACGGGTTGCGGGGCGCACATCGTCTCCGCGAAGGCGAGGGACAAGGACGGCGGTGTCTCGGCGCCGTTCACCTCCGGGGCCGTGCAGGTGTACGTCGGAGGCTTCAACCCGCCGATCGATGCGGCTTCGGTGAACCTCGTCCAGTCGGGACAGGTCGTCCCGGTCAAGATCACCGTTGGCTGCAACGGCTTCCTGAGCGGCCTTCACCCGGCGATTTCACTGCGCGCCGGCGACTACGACCCGAACGTCGATGCCGACGACCCGGCCTATTCCGTGTCGGACAGTGCATCGAGCTCGGACACGGACGGCGTCATGCGCGAGGTGAGCGGCCAGTACATCTACAACCTGCGGGTGCCGGCCGCTGCGGGAGGGACGCTCTTCACCGTCCTGGTTCGGCCGTTCGGCGGAGGCGCGCCGACGCTGCAAGCGCTCTTGAAGATCAGAAGGTAAGTGGCGGCGGGGCGGCTCGGTCCGCCCCGCTCCGCTCCCGCTACTTCGCGAACTCGATCGCCCGCGACTCGCGGATAACGGTCACCTTGATCTGCCCGGGGTACTCGAGCTGGTCCTCGATCTCGCGTGCGATCTCGTGGGAAAGGAGGACGGCGCCGTCGTCGTCGACCTCCTTGGGCTTGACGATGACGCGGATCTCGCGACCGGCCTGAAGGGCGTAGACCTTCTCGACGCCCTCGTGCCGGGCGGCGACCTCCTCGAGCGCCTCGAGCCGCTTGATGTACTGCTCGAGACTCTCCCCTCGGGCCCCGGGCCTGGAGGCGGAGATGGCGTCGGCGGCGATCACCAGCACGGCCTCGACAGTTTGCGGCTCGACCTCGTAGTGATGCGCCTCGATCGCGTGGACGACCGCGGGCGACTCGCCGAAGCGGCGCGCGTACTGCGCGGAGAGCAGCGCGTGTGATCCTTCCATCTCGTGCGTGAGTGCCTTGCCGATGTCGTGCAGGAGCGCGGCCCGCTTGGCGGTCTTGACGCTGGCCTGCAGCTCCGCCGCCATGATTCCCGCCAGGTGAACAACCTCGAGCGTGTGCTTGAGGACGTTCTGGCCGTAGCTCGTCCGGTAGCGCAGGCGCCCGAGGATCTTGATCAGCTCCTCGTGTATCTCTCCGCAGTTCGCTTCGAAGACGGCCTGCTCGCCGGCCTGGCGGATGAGGTCGTCGATCTCGGCCTTGGACTGGTAGTACATCTCCTCGATTCGGGCCGGGTGGATGCGGCCGTCCTCGATCAGCTTGCTCAGCGTCAGCTTCGCGACCTCGCGGCGGATGCCGTCGAACGACGAGAGCACGACTGCCTGCGGCGTGTCGTCGATGATCACGTCGACGCCGGTCAGGTGCTCGAGGGCGCGGATGTTGCGGCCCTCACGCCCGATGATCCGGCCTTTCATGTCGTCGGAGGGAAGCTCGATCAGCGAGACCGTCGTCTCGGACGCGTGGTTCGCGGCCACGCGTTGAAGCGCATCAGCGACGAGGTTGCGCGCACGGCGTTTCGCTTCTCCCCGTGCCTCCTCCTCCGCCTGGCGGACGCGCCGCGCCAGCTCGTGCCGGACGAGCTCCTCGGAGCGTTCCAGGAGGTGCGCCTTCGCCTCGTTGACGGTCATGCCGGAGATGCGCTGAAGCTCTTCCAGCTCGTCCTCGCGCGCCACCTTCAGCTCTTCCTGGAGCTGCTTCGCATGGGTCTCGCGGTCGGCCAGCCCTTGCTCGCGACGCGAAAGCTCGGTGAGCTTGCGGTCGACCTCTTCTTCCTGCGCGACGATGCGCTCCTCGACCTTCATCGTCTCGGCGCGGCGCGAGGCGATCTCCTGTTCGACGTCGGCGCGCATGCGCACGGCTTCCTCGCGTGCCTCGATCTGCGCTTCGCGCCGGAGCGCTTCGGCGTCGCGTTTGGCTTCGCTGACGAGGAGCTGGCGCGTTCGGCGGGCGGCCGCCAGGCGTGAGCCGGTCAGGGCATAGAGCGAGAGAAACGCGACGCCGGCTCCTGCTGCCAGTCCGATCGCAATCCCGATGACGATGAGCATGGACGCTCCCTACCTTGCGCCGGGAGTGATCCCGGCTGGGGCCGAGTTGGCCGCGCCGAAGCGCGGTGCTCATCCAGCACCGCTGCAACGGACATGCTCGAATCGGGACGTGCGAGGCTTGCGCCAGCCTCGACGGGCGGTCAGCTTACCGCCGCTCTGAGTTCGCCTCCCTTGCGCTCATCGTTTGGTCTCTGGGCTCTCTGATTGCTGGATCCGATTCGGAAACACGTGAGATGCAGGCAAAATGTGAATGAAGCTCCGTTATCCTAGCGTCGCTTGGGGGCTGGACGCAACGACGGCCTCCACGACGTCCCCGTCGAAGCCGCGACTTGCCAGGAGCCGCGCGGTTGCCGGGCTCGCACCTCGACTCGCGACGATGCGCTCCACGCGCACGCGTTCGGGCTCGAGCTCCGTCAGCGCCGACTCGATCGGCTCGGCCGGAAGGCCCTGCGATTCGAGGTCGAAGCGGATCGCGGCGTCACCTTTGCCCCGCTCGGCCAAGGCGTGCGCACGGTTCGCGGCAAACCGCGCTTCGTTCACGATCCCCTCGTCGCGCAGGCGCCCGAGAACCCGCTCGGCCTCGTGGGGGTCGATCCCCGCGCGCTCCAGCCGCTCTCGAAGCCCGCGCTCCGAGAAGTCGCGCCGCGCGAGCGCCTTCGTTGCGACGTCGAGCGCCCGCACCTAGCCGGACGCGACCTCTGCGGGCTCCTCCACGTCGGCTTTCTCGGCTACGGCGGCCTCGGCAAGCTCCGGCAGGAGCCGCGCCGAGACGACCTGCTCGGGTCCGGCGAGCGCCTGGACGCGCGCCACGACCTGCTGACAGACGTCCGGGTGCTCGCGCAGGAAGGCGGTCGCGTTCTGCCGGCCCTGCCCGAGTCGCTCGTCCTCGAAGCTGAAGTGCGAGCCCGACTTCTGCACGATCTTCCGCTCGAGCGCCGCGTCGAGAACGGTTCCCTCCCAGGAGATCCCGGTGCCGTAGATGATGTCGAACTCGGCCTGCTTGAACGGCGGCGCGACCTTGTTCTTCACCACCTTCACGCGCACGCGGTTGCCGAAGGCCTCGACCCCGTCCTTGAGCGTCTCGATCCGGCGGATGTCGAGTCGCACCGACGAGTAGAACTTCAGCGCCCGGCCGCCCGGAGTCGTCCGGCAAGTCGACGCTCGCGATGCACGTGGTCGCGGAGGCGCAGCGCAACGGCGGCACGTGCGCGTACATCGACGCCGAGCACGCCATGGACCCGGTCTACGGCCGCGCGATCGGTGTCAACGTCGACGAGCTGCTGATCAGCCAGCCCGACACCGGCGAGCAGGCACTCGAGATCGCCGACATCCTCGTGCGCTCCGGCGCCCTCGACGTGATCGTGGTCGACTCGGTGGCCGCCCTGGTGCCCCGGGCCGAGATCGAGGGCGAGATGGGCGACACGCACGTCGGCCTCCAGGCCCGCCTGATGAGCCAGGCGCTGCGCAAGCTCACCGCCAACCTCAACCGGTCGAAGACCATCTGCCTCTTCATCAACCAGTTGCGGGAGAAGATCGGCGTGATGTTCGGCTCGCCCGAAACCACGCCCGGGGGCCGCGCGCTGAAGTTCTACTCGTCGGTGCGTCTCGACATCCGTCGCATCGAGTCGATCAAGGACGGCGCCGAGGTCGTCGGCTCGCGCACCCGTGTGAAGGTCGTCAAGAACAAGGTGGCCCCGCCCTTCCGCCAGGCCGAGTTCGACATCATGTACGGCAAGGGCATCAGCCGCGAAGGCTCGCTGCTCGACGTCGGTGTCGATCTCGGCATCGTGAAGAAGTCGGGTGCGTGGTTCACCTACGAAGGTGAGCAGCTCGGCCAGGGCCGGGAGAAGGTGAAGGAGTTCCTGGCCGAGAGCCCGGAGCTGATGATCGAACTCCACGAGCGGGTGCGCC
>DATDFL010000111.1:0-8873 GCA_036522595.1 Gaiellaceae bacterium | reverse complement strand
GCGGCGAGGACCTTGGGGTGGCGGGCCGCCTCGCCGATCCGCTCGTGGCGGGCCGAGTACGTGACCGTCCCGTCCGGCGAGACGAGGCCGCCGCCCACGACCCCCGGCACGACGATGTTCCGGCGGAAGAGCGCGTCGAGCGACTTGCGGCGCGCAGCCGAGACCGGGGCCGCGAAGTCAGACTCGCGGAGGTGGCTCCGCAGGTTCGTCACGGCGACCGCGCGGGCCTGGTTCTGAACCGTCCGCGCAGCGCGGTTTTCGACGTCCCGGCTCACGAGCCAGGAGATTGCGAGGCCTGCGCCCAGTAGGACGAGCCCCGTGTACAGGGCAAAGCGCAGCCTCAGGCGGGGCTGGGGCGCTTCTTCGGCAGGAGTGAGCACTTCGACCATCGCTCGCCGTCTCGTTGATCGGCATGAGCGCGGGCCCGCTTTAGAAGGCACAATCAGGCCTATGGCGACGACGGAAGACCGGCCCGAGGTCGGCGGCGGCACCGAGGAGTGGCGCGAGAAGCTCTACGAAGCCGCGCCCGAGCGGCAAGGCGAGCTGTTCAGCACGATCTCCGGCCTCGAGAACGAGCCGCTGTACACGCCTGAGGCCGCCCAGACCGATTACGACCGCGATCTCGGCTACCCGGGCGTCTTCCCGTTCACGCGCGGGGTCTATCCGTCGATGTACCGCGGCCGGCTGTGGACGATGCGGCAGTTCGCCGGATTCGGCACCGCGGAGGAGACGAACGAGCGCTTCCGCTACCTCCTCGACCACGGGCAGACCGGGCTCTCGACGGCCTTCGACATGCCGACGCTGATGGGCTACGACTCCGACCACGCTCGCTCGCTGGGCGAGGTCGGGCGCGAGGGTGTCGCGGTCGACTCGCTCGCCGACGCGGAGAAGCTGTTCGAGGGAATCCCGCTCGGCGAGGTCTCGACGTCGATGACGATCAACGGCTCGGCGGCGATGCTGCTCGCCTTCTACGTCTGCGTCGCGGAGCAGCAAGGCGTTCCGCGCGCTGAGCTCCGCGGGACGATCCAAACGGACATCCTCAAGGAGTACATCGCCCAGAAGGAGTGGATCTTCCCGCCCGAGCCGTCGATGCGGCTCGTCACGGACATGGTCGAGTTCTGCGCGCAGGAGCTGCCGCGCTGGCACCCGATCTCGATCTCCGGCTACCACATCCGCGAGGCCGGCTCGAACGCGGTCCAGGAGCTCGCGTTCACGCTCGCGAACGGGTTCGCCTACGTGGACGCCGCGCTCGAGCGGGGGCTCGACGTCGACGAGTTCGCGCCGCGGCTGAGCTTCTTCTTCAACGCGCACCTCGACTTCTTCGAGGAGATCGCCAAGTACCGCGCGGCCCGTCGCATCTGGGCCCGGGAGCTGCGTGAGCGCTACGGCGCGAAGAACCCGCGCTCCTGGCTCATGCGTTTCCACACTCAGACCGCGGGAGTCTCGCTGACGGCGCAGCAGCCCGAGGTGAACATCGTCCGGACCGCGCTCGAGGCGCTGGCCGCGGTGCTCGGCGGCACGCAGTCGCTGCACACGAACTCGTTCGACGAGGCTCTGGCGCTGCCGACCGAGAACGCGGTCAGGCTCGCCCTCCGCACGCAGCAGGTGATCGCACACGAGACCGGGGTCGTGAACACGATCGACCCGCTTGGTGGCTCGTACTACCTCGAGGATCTGACCAACCGGCTCGAGCGCGAGGCCTACGACTACTTCGACCGGATCAACAAGCTCGGCGGCGTCATCCCGGCGATCAAGGAGAACTTCTTCCAGCGCGAGATCGCCGAGGCGTCGTTCCGCTACCAGGCGGAGGTCGAGGCCAAGCAGCGCGTGATCGTCGGCGTCAACCGGTACGAGCTCGAGGACGAGGCCGAGCTCGAGATTCTTCGCATCGATCCCGCGCTCGAGGGGAAGCAGATCCAGCGGGTGCAGAGCCTGCGCGACAGGCGAGACTCGGCCGAGGTCGAGGCCGCGCTCGCGAAGCTGAAGGACGCGGCGGCGCGCGAAGAGAACCTGATGCCGCTGCTGATCGAGGCCTCACGCGCGTACGTGACGCTGGGGGAGATGTGCGACGCGCTGCGCGAGGTTTGGGGCGTCTGGCGCGAGACTCCGGTCTTTTGAGCCCGAGTCTCTAACTTCCGCGCTACTCTGAGCGTCGTACTCCTCTGACCGGCGCATGAACGCGATTCAATCCACTTTTTCTTCAGCACGGTTCAACCGGATGATCCTCTGGGTGGGCGTGGCCGTCTTTGCTGCGGGCGCCCTCGCGCTCGTCTTTGCCTTCGCGGGCGGCAGCGACACTAGGGCCGACAACCCGGAAAAGGGCTTCCATCCGACGCTGCCGCAGAATGCGCACCCGCTGAAGAACTCCCACGGCGTCACGATCAAGACGTTCTGGCAGCTCGATCCTGCCGTGCGCCGGACGATCAGCACGTTCCTGGTCACGGGCGTTTCCCGCAAGGATCAGGGCCGGGCGTGGGACGTCGTCGCGCCGTCGGTGAAGAAGGGCTACACGCACCAGTCGTGGACGCGCGCGAATGCGCTCCCGATCATCTTCTACCCGGTCGCGAACGTGCATCGAGCCCAGTACTACCTCGACTACGCGAGCGATCAGGAGATCCTGCTCGAGGTCGGGCTTGACGCGCCGAAGCGCTACGACATGCGTCCGACCACGTTCCAGCTCGGGCTCGTTCCCGTCGGCAAGGGCGCCCACAAGAAGTGGCTCGTCGACTACTTCATGCCGCGCTGGACGCCACCGCTTCCCGAGAACTAGCGGCCACCGCTTGAACTCGGTTCAGACCGCACTTTCCTCAGCTCGGTTCAACCGGATGCTGCTGTGGATGGGCGTGGCCGTCTTTGCTGCCGGCGCGCTCGCGCTCGTCTTCACGTTCGCGGGCGGCAGCGACACGAGGGCGGACAACCCCGACAAGGGCTTCCACCCGACGCTGCCGAAGACAGCGCACCCGCTGAAGAACTCGCACGGCGTCACGATCAAGACGTTCTGGCAGCTCGACCCGAAGGTCCGGTCGACGATCAGCACGTTTCTGGTGACCGGCGTCGCTCGCCAGGATCAGAGGCGGGCCTGGGACGTCGTCGCGCCGTCGGTCAAGTCGGGCTACACGCACAAGTCGTGGACGCGCGCGAATGCGCTCCCGATCATCTTTTACCCGGTCGCGAACGTCCACAAGGTTCAGTACTACCTCGATTACGCGAGCGATCAGGAGATCCTGATCGAGGTGGGGCTGTTCGCGCCGAAGCGCTACGGCATGCGGCCGACGACCTTCCAGCTGGGCCTCGTCCCGGTCGGCCAGCGGTGGCTCGTGGACTACTTCATGCCGCGCTGGACGCCGCCGGTTCCGAACGAGCAGTAGCTAGAGCGATAGCTTTAGCCGACGTCGATCTGCATGCCGTCGTGGGCCTGCTCGTAGCCGTCCTCGAGCGGGCGTTCGAACGGACGATGCGTGAGCAGCAGGCGCTTGGCGCCTGACGCCTCGAAGGCTTCGTTCGCCTCCACGGCGCTGAGGTGGCCGCGCTTGCCGCCCTCGGGGTTCGGCGCCAGAAGGGTCGCCTCGCAGACGAAGAGGTCGGCGCCGCGCGCGATGTCGGCCAGGCTCTCGCTCGGCCCCGAGTCGCCGGAGTAGCCGATCACCGTTCCGTTCGCGGAAGCGCGGAAGCCGAACGCGAGCAGGTCGTAGTGGATGACCCGGTGCGGCGTCACGTCGAAGCCGGCTGCCTCGAAGGTCTCGCCCTCGGCGTACTCGCGCAGGTCGAACGCGTCCTCGAACATCTCGCGCTGGCCCAGCCGCCCCCCGATCGTGCTGAGCATCTCGCGCCCCTCGGGCGGAACCCAGAGCTGTGGCTTGTGCGCCTCCTGGCCGGGTCCGAGCGTCGAGCCCCAGACCCAGGGCACGAGATCGCCCCAGTGGTCGAGGTGCCAGTGCGTGACCGCGATCGCGTCGAGGGTGGGCCACGGCTCGCGCTGGCGGAGCTTCGCGAGCACCCCCGGACCGCAGTCCAGGAGCAGCCGTCCAGGGCCTTCCAGGAGGTAGCCGGACTGCGCGCCGCCCGGATTCGGCCAGGCCGGCGAGCAGCCCACGACGGTCAGTTGCACGCTCATATACTCGTCTTGATGGCCAGCAAAATTCGTGTCGTCATTGCAAAGCCCGGCCTTGACGGTCACGACCGGGGGGCAAAGATAATCGCACGCGCGCTTCGTGATGCGGGCATGGAAGTTATCTATACCGGCCTGCACCAGACGCCGGAGCAAATCGTCGAGACGGCGATCCAGGAAGACGCCGACGCGGTGGGCGTCTCGATCCTCTCCGGGGCGCATATGACGCTCGTCCCGCGGATCCTCGACGGCCTCCGCGACAACGGCGCGGAGGACGTGCTCGTCGTGCTCGGCGGCACGATCCCGAACGAGGACGCGGAGGAGCTGAAGCGCCAGGGTGTCGCCGCGGTCTTCACTCCGGGCGCGCCGACCTCCGAGATCGTCGACTTCCTTAAAGAGAAGGTGGCGGCGTAGCAGTCCGGATCGAACGCGAGGACGCGGTCGCGTTCCTGACGATCGACCGGCCGGAGGCGCTGAACGCGTTCGACCGTCCAACGCTCGAGGAGCTGCGCGACCGGCTGCTCGCGCTTCGCGATGACTCGGAAGCGCGCGTGGTCGTCCTCACCGGTGCGGGCGAGAAGGCGTTCGCCGCGGGAGCGGACATCAAGTACATGAGCGGCCTCGACATCGACGAGGCCAGGGAATGGGGCGACCTCGGCCATGCGTGCGGGCAGCTCCTGGAGACGATGCCGAAGCCGACGATCGCCGCGATCAACGGCTTCGCGCTCGGTGGGGGCTGCGAGATCGCGCTCGCGTGCGACCTGCGCTACGCGTCGTCGGCCGCGAAGCTCGGCCAGCCGGAGATCAACCTCGGGATCATCCCGGGCTGGGGCGGCACGCAAAGGCTCGCGCGCGTCTGCGGCCTGGGGGTCGCGAAGGACCTGATCCTGACCGGCCGCGTCGTCGATGCCGAGGAGGCGCTGCGGATCGGCCTCGTCAACGGCATCCACGACCCGGTGCTCGGGAAGGCGCGGGAGGTCGCCGCGCTGCTCGCCTCGAAGAGCTCCGTCGCCCTCGCCTCCGCGAAGCGCGCCGTGAACCACGCGATCCAGGGCGACCACGTCGAGAACCTCGAGCGCGAAGCGTCCGAGTTCGGAGAGCTTTTCGCGAGCGAGGACGCGAAAGAGGGCATGACCGCGTTTGCCGAAAAGCGCGAGCCGAAGTTCGTCGGCCGCTAGGGCCTGACGAGCGAGACCAGCGAGGCGGTCAGCGCGAGGTCGTCGCCACGCTCGGCCTTGAGCGTGGCCGGCGCAACTGCCGTCCAGACGTCGACCGCCTGGCCCGTGTCCGCATCGGCGAGCGTCGCAACAGTCCCGGGCCCGCCGATCTTCGCGACGGTCTGGACGAGCGCGGAGTCCGGCACGTCGACGAGGAGCTTCCGCTTCAGCTTCGTCTGGCGCTGCCGCATCGGCCAGGCGCTGGTATTCGCGACCTTCACACGGATCGAGGTAGCGGTCACACCGGCCACCGTCCCGCGCAGCTCCAGCGTGAACGGCGAGCCCCGCGGCGCCGCGAACAGGAGGTGCTGGCCGGTCTGCAGCCACGTGTACGGGTCGACGGCCTTGCCGCCGCTCGGGTGCAGCTCGAAGTGCAGGTGCGGATGGATCCCGTTCGCATCGCCGGAGTCGCCCACGTAGCCGACCACCTGGCCCGCGCTGACGCTCGCGCCGTTCTTCAAGCCCCGCGCATAGGCCGTTCCGGCGACGCACTTGCCGCGGTTGTCGTTGCGCTGCGTGAGGTCGTTGTTGAGGTGGATGTAGTAGTAGGTCGTGCCGCTCGCGCCGTAGAGGTAGAGCATGCAGCCGGCGGTCGCGGAGTGCGTCCAGAACTTGACCTTGCCCGCCTCGGCGGCGAGGGCGAAGGCGCGCTTCGGGGCGATCATGTCGATCCCCTGGTGTACTCCGCCCGCGCGGGGAGCGCCGAAGTCGTCGGTGTAGGTCGTCGGCCCGAAAACCGGGAAGACGATCGTCGCCGGAGGTTGCCTGGAGCCCGCCGACGCTGCCCCGACGAGGAGAGCCGGGAGGGCAACTGCGAGAGCGAAGGTTCCTCGGGCTGTAGTCCGGAAGCGATTCACGGGGCGCCGAAGCGCCAGACGCTAGCAGAGCCCCCTCGCTTGTAGAGTCCGCGCCGCATGAAGATCGCCGTGTGCGCCAAGTACGTGCCCGAAACCGGGGGCCGGATCGACCCGCAGACCAAGCGGCTCGACCGCTCCGGCGAGGGCGCGCTGAACCAGTTCGACACCAACGCCGTCGAGGAGGCGCTGAAGCTGCGCGATGCCGCGGGCGAGGGCGAGGTCGTCATCGTCTCGCTCGGGCCGGAGCGCGCGCTCGAGGCGATGCGGAAGGCGCTCGCGATGGGCGCCGACCGGGTCGTGCTGATCAGCGACGAGGCGGCGGCGGGCTCCGACCTCGTGGCGACGAGCCGGATACTCGCTGCGGCGCTGCAGCGTGAGGAGGCTGAGCTCGTGTTGTTCGGCCAGCAGGCGAACGATTCCGACGGCGCGGTGCTGTGGGCGGCCGTGGCGGACCGGCTGCAGCAGCCACTGATCTCGCAGGTCGCAGAGCTCTCGCGCGAGAACGGGAAGGTGCGCGGCAAGCGCCAGACGGAGTACGGCTACGACGTGATCGAGGCGCCGCTGCCCGCGGTGGTAGCCGTCTCGGACGCGATCAACGAGCCGCGCTACCCGTCGCTCAAGGGGATCATGGGTGCGAAGAAGAAGCCGCAGGAGACGATCTCGCTTTCCGATCTCCGCGTCGACGCTGGCGAGGCCGGCGAGGCGGGCTCGCGTACCGAGATCTACGCGCTGGGCGACCCACCGGCGCGCGGCGACACCGTGAAGATCGAGGACGACGGCTCCGGGGCGGAGAAGATCCTCGCGTTCCTGCAGGAGAAGAAGGCGCTGTGAAGACGCTCGTCTTCTTGGAAGACCACGAGGGCAAGCTGCAGAAAGACTCCCTCGGCGTGCTCTCCAAGGCGGCGTCGCTCGATGCCGAGGTCGAGGGCGTGATCCTCGGCGGCGAGGTCGAGGGGTTGGCCGCGGAGGCCGGGAAGTTCGGGGCGAAGCGCGTGCACGTCATGGAGGACGTGCTCCTGGCGCGACCCCTGCCGCAGCCGCGAGTGGACGCGCTCGAGACGCTCGTGGGCGAGGGCGGCTTCGACACGGTCCTGTTCGCGGCGACGGTGCTCTCGGCCGATATCGCGGCGGCGCTCGCCGCGCGGCTCGACGCCGGCTTGAACTGGGACCTCACCGACATCGTGCTCGAGGACGGCAAGCTCGTCGGCAAGCGCCCGGCGCTCGGGGACACGGTCTACGTCGACGTGGGCTGGAGCTCGGAGCCGCGGCTCGCGCTGATCCGTTCGGGCACGTTCGAGCCCGAGGAGCGCGGCGGCGAAGCGGAGGTCGCGAAGTTCGAGTCGCGGCTGCAGGACTTCTCGATTGCGGCCGAGATGGTCGAGCAGGCCCACGAGGAGAGCGAGGGGCCGTCGATCGAGGACGCTGACGTGATCGTCGCCGGCGGGCGCGGGCTCGGCTCGCCGGAGAACTTCGCGCTGGTCGAGGAGCTCGCGAAGGCTTTGGGTGGCGCGGTTGCCGCGACGCGTGCTGTCGTCGATGCGGACTGGTACCCGTACGCGGCGCAGGTTGGCCAGACCGGCAAGACCGTCTCGCCGAAGCTCTACATCGCGTGCGGGATCTCGGGCGCGATCCAGCACAAGGTCGGCATGCAGAGCTCCGGCCTGATCGTCGCGATCAACAAGGATCCGAACGCGCCGATCTTCGAGTACGCCGACTTCGGAGTCGTCGGCGACCTGCACGAGATCGTGCCGAAGCTGACCGAGCTGGTTAGGGCGCGCAAGGCCGCGTGAAGCCCTCCGACTACCCGCCGCCCTTCTCCGCGGACGAGTTCGTCGCGTCTCCGGGCGAGGCCGAGATCGAGGTCGGCGTGCTGATCGTCGGCGCGGGGCCTGCGGGGCTCGCGTGCGCGATCCGCCTCGGGCAGCTGCTGGAGGGGAAGCCGGAGCTGGCCGAGCGGCTCGGCGACGTCCCGGTGGCGGTCCTGGAGAAGGGCAAGCAGCCTGGCTCGCACCTGCTCTCGGGCGCCGTGGTCAACCCTCGCTCGCTGCGCACGCTCTTCCAGGGGCGCGTTCGGACCGGCGACATGCCGTTCTACGGGCGAGTCGAGAACGAGTCCGTCTACTTCCTGACGCCGGGCCGCGCGATGCCGATCCCGACGCCGCCGACGATGCGGAACCACGGCAACTTCGTCGCGTCGCTCTCGCAGCTCGGCCGCTGGCTCGGGGAGCAGGCCGAGGAGGCGGGCGCGACGATCCTGCCGGAAACCTCCGCGACGCACTTGCTCGCCACGGACGCGCGGGTGCGAGGCGTGCGCACGGGCGATCGCGGGCGGGGACGGGGCGGCGAGGAGCTCGGGAACTTCGAGCCCGGATCCGAGGTTCACGCGCGCGTGACGGTGCTCGCAGAAGGGACGCAGGGACATCTGACCGGCGTCGCGCTGGATCGGTTCGGTCTCGGCGCCGAGAACCCGCAGGTGTGGGCGCTCGGCGTGAAGGAGGTCTGGCGGGTGCAGAAGCCGCTCGACCGCGTCATCCACACGATGGGCTGGCCGCTGCGCGCCGGGGCGAAGTTCCGCGAGTTCGGCGGCTCGTTCGTCTATCCGATGGGGCCGGACCTGGTCACGGTCGGGATGGTCGTCGGGCTCGACTACCGCGACGTCGAGCTCTCGGTGCACGACCTGCTGCAGGAGCT
>DATDFL010000110.1:0-3790 GCA_036522595.1 Gaiellaceae bacterium | reverse complement strand
TGGGCGCACATCGGGCAGCCCTCACCGCGCTTCAGGTCGTAGAACGCCTGCGGCCAGTCCACGAAACCGACGTTAGCGTTCCCGTGGTGGGGAGGGCCGACGAATTGGCGACAGCGTTGACGCCCATCGCGGTCGGGCCGGCCGAGGGAGCGGCGCTGCGCGACTGGGTGCGAAGAGCTGCAGCGGTGCAGACGGTCGAGACGGGGCTCGGCTTCGCGGTCTCGACGCTATTCATCTGCGAGGGCCTCCTCGCCAACGGCCCAGACGGGAGGCACGTCGCGATGGACCCGCAACCGCGGAGCGAGGCGCTCGAGACGCTCGAGCAAGCGGGCGTCCGCGCTCTAGTCGAGTTGTACAGCGAGGGGTCAGAGATCGTCCTCCCGCGGCTGCACGCGGAGGGGCGGAGCTTCGACCTCGCGTTCGTCGACGGGAACCACCGCTTCGAAGGGGTCTTCCTCGACCTCGTCTACTGCGGCAGGCTGCTGAGCCCCGGCTCCGTCGTCTTCGTCGACGACCTCCAGCTGCCGGCGATCCGGAAGGCGGTGCGCTTCTGCCTTGCCAACCTTCACTGGACGACTGAGGACGAAGGGCGCGAGGGCGAGCACGAGTGGGCCGTCCTCCGCACCGGTTCGCCCGAAGCCTTCAACAGGCCCTTCGACAGCTTCGTAGAGTTCTAGGTCATGCCCGAGACGCCCGAAGAGTTCTACGCCCGCACGAAGGATGCGCTGCGGATGCCGCCCCTCGAAGAGTGGGGAACGTTCCCGTTCGACGGAGCGCTTCGGCCTCGCGTCTTGCAGCCGCCGGCCGAGGACGAGAAGTCGCGCCACGGCGAGGGCGGCGTCGACTGCTTCGCCTGCAACAAGTCCCCGGACGACCTGATCTGGCAGGACGACCACTGGCAGCTCACTCCGGTTGGGCCGACCGGGCTTCCGGTCGTCCTGATCCTCGAGCCGAAGGAGCACTACGACATCGAGACGCTGCCGCCCGAGCTCGCCGCGGAGATGGGGCCGCTGCTGCAGCGGATCGAGCGCGCAGCGCGGGCCGCCGGAGGTATCGGCCGCGTGCACATCGGCCGCTGGGGCGAGGGCGGCGAGCACCTGCACTGGTGGTTCCTGGCGCGGCCGGCCCGGATGCGGCAGCTGAGCGACAGCTTCGCGGCGATCTGGGACGACGTCCTGCCGCCCGTCCCCGAAGACATCTGGCGCGCCAGCCTCGAGAAGGTCGCCGCCGCGATGCGCGAATGACGTACTCGATCGTCGCCCGCGACCCGAACAGCGGCGAGCTCGGGATCGCGGTGCAGTCGCGGGCGTTCAACACCGGTGCCGTGGTGCCGTGGGGCGCTCCCGGCGTCGGCGTCGTGGCGACGCAGTCGTACACCGAGCAGTCGTATGGGCCGCTCGGGCTCGAGCTGCTGCGAGAAGGCAAGAGCCCGGAGCAGGCACTCGCGGCGCTCGTCGCCGCCGACGACGACCAGCGGTACCGCCAGGTGGCGATCCTCGACGCCGAAGGCGGGGTGGCCGTGCACGTCGGCGAGGCGTGCATCCCTGCGGCCGGATACGTCTCGGGCGAGGGCTTCAGCGCCCAGGCGAACATGGTCGACAGCGATCGGGTCTGGCAGGCGATGGCCGAGGCGTTCGAGCAGTCGGAAGGCCCGCTCGAGGAGCGGCTGCTCGATGCCCTGGACGCCGCCGAGGCCGCCGGGGGCGACTGGCGAGGCCGCCAGGCAGCCGGGATTCTCGTCGTCGCCGGCGAGGGGCAGCCCTGGGAGCGGGAGGTGAATCTTCGGGTGGACGACCACCCGGAGCCGCTCGTGGAGCTGCGCCGGCTCGTCCGACTGCGCCGTGCCTACCGCGCGATGCGCGAGCCTCCGGGCCCGACCGCCGACGACTTCGAGGTCCTGCCCGAGCTCGATCGCACCTGGGCGCGGATCTACATCGCCACGGCAACCGGGCAGCTCGAGGAGGCTCGCGAGCTGCTTCGGCCGGTGCTCGAGGCCGAGCCGCGCTGGGCCGACCTCATCCGCTCGCTCGCCGAGCGCAAGCTTCTACCCAACGCGGACAAGCTGCTCGACGATTGAAGCGCGTCAACGTCAAGGGCACATCGGGCTCGGGCAAATCGGTCTTCGCGGCCGAGCTCGCACGCCGGCTCGACCTCCCCCTCGTCGAGCTGGACGCAATCCACTGGAAGACCCCCAACTGGGTGGAGCCGGCGCCCGACGAGTTCCGCGCGGCCGTGCGCGAAGCGATGGCGGCGCGCCCGGACGGCTGGGTGATCGACGGCAACTACGAGGGAAAGCTCGGCGACCTCGTGCTCCGGGAGGCGGACACGATCGTCTGGCTCGACCTCCGGCTCGGGCTGAAGCTCCGGCGGCTCTGGCGGCGTACGAGGGACCGCATCCTCGACCGCGCCGAGCTCTGGGGCGGGAACCGCGAGACCTGGAGCGGGGCGTTCTGGGGTCGCGACTCGCTCCTCGGCTGGATGCTGAAGACGCATTTCCGCCACCGGCGGGAGTGGCCGCGCCGGTTCGCGGGCGACCCGCGTCTCGTGAGGCTACGTTCCGTAAAGGAAGCGCGGAAATGGCTCGATACGACGTCCTGATCCTCGGTGCCGGCGCGGCGGGCTGTGCACTCGCCGGGCGCCTGAGCGAGAACCCCGACCGGTCGGTCTGCCTCGTCGAGGCTGGGCCGGACTACGGCCATCTTTCGGAGGGTCGCTGGCCGGCGGACATCCTCGACCCGCGTTGGCTCGCGCTCGAGTCCCATCTCTGGGAGTGCGACGACAAGGAGGACCGCTCGCAGCGGCGCGCGCGGATTCTCGGCGGCTGCTCGGCGCACAACGCCTGTGTCGTTCTCGAGGGAGCGCCTTCCGACTACGACTGGTGGCCGGACTGGTCGTACGAGCTGTTCGCGCCTTATCTGCGCCGAGCGGCCGAGACGCTGCAGACGCACGTGCTCGCGGAAGAGGAGCTGACGCCTTGGCACCGCGCGTTCCGCGAGGCGGGCGGGGACGACTCGATCGTGCACCCGGTGAACATCGTTGACGGCGTTCGCTGGCATTCGGGGTTCGCGTACGTCGATCCGGCGCGCGGCCGGCCGAACCTGACCGTCCTCGCAGACGCGCTGGTCGACCGGGTTCTCCTGGACGACGGGCACGCGACCGGTGCGCTGGCCGGCGGGCGTGAGCTGGAAGCCGACGTCGTCGTGGTCTCCGCGGGCGCCTACGGGTCGCCGGGGATCCTCCTGCGCAGCGGGCTCGGCGACGACCTGCCGGTGGGCGAGGGCTTGGTCGACCACGTCGGGACCGGCGCGGGCTGGGAGCCGACCGAGCGCCTGCTCGCGGAGACCGCGGCTCACGAAGCCGAGCACGGGCTCTACATGGGCCAGGTCACGATCCGCGGGAGCAGCCGCTCGTGCCCGCCCGGGGTCAGCGACCTGTTCCTGTTCCCGGCACTCGACGTCGGGCCGGAGATCAGCGGCGCCGCGTTCGCGATGAAGCCGTTCTCGCGCGGGTCGGTGCGGCTGCACTCGGCGGACCCGGCGGCGCCGCTGGCGATCGACCACGGGTTCCTCCGGGACGAGCGGGACGTGGAGGTACTCGCGGAGGGCTTCGAGCGGCTCCGAGAGCTCGTCGCTAGTAACGAGGTGCGGCCCTACGCGGCTCGCGAGCTCAGGCCGGGCCTCGACGTGGACGCGGAAACGCACGTCCGCGCCACCGCGCGCGGGTTCTTCCATCCGGTCGGGACCTGCGCGATCGGACGCGTCCTCGACCAGCACTGCCGGGTGCTCGGCTT
>DATDFL010000109.1:0-2419 GCA_036522595.1 Gaiellaceae bacterium | reverse complement strand
GTCAGCTCGTCATCCTCGCCGAGCACGAGCCGCGCGAGGGTCTGGCCCGCGAGCCAGGTCGGCCCCACGCCGTGGCCCGAGTAGCCGGCGCCGTAATGGATCCGCCGGCCCGGGATCGTCCCGAAGAAGGGCAGGTGGTCGGACGAGACGTCGATCGGACCGCCCCACGCGTGCGTGACCTTCGCCTCGGCGAGATCCGGGAGCAGATAGCGCAGGCCCTGCTCGGCCCGCGCGACGGTGGCGCTGTCGCGCCAGAAGCGGTCGTCGATCTTGCCGCCGAAGCCGATCGGGCCGGAGCCGCTCCCCATCAACACGCGGCCGTCGTTCGTCGTTCGGAAGTAGTGGAGGAACATGCGGCCGTCGATCACCGCCTCGCCGCCGGTCCAGTTGATTTGCTCGAGCAGCTCCGGGACCGGCTCGGTCAGCACCACGTAGCTGCCGAAGACGGTCAGCTGCCGCTTGAGCGGCTTCCACCCCGCGGCCTTCGCGTTCACCGCGACGACGACGTCCTTCGCGCGGACGCTGCCGTGCTCGGTCTCGACCCGGCCGTCCTCGATCATGTTCACGCGGGAGCGCTCGTGGAGCCGGATGCGCTCCCCGGCGACGCGGCGGAGCCCCCGCACGAGGCGCGCCGGCTGGATCGTCGCGCAGTCGCGCCAGAAGGCGCCCTTCCGGAAGCGCGGCGACCGGATGCGCTGCTCGAGCTCTTCGGCGCTCAGCGGCACCGCCTCTTCCTCGATGCCGAGCGCGCGGGCGGTCTCGATGTCGCGGTCGACGTCCGCGTCCTGGCTTGGCGTCGCCGAGATTCGGAGCATCCCGCCCTCGCGAACCCAGGCATCGACGCCGTTCTCCTCGCAGAAGGCTCGCACCCCCCCGATGATCCGGTCGGTGGCCCGCGCGATCTCCAGCGCCCGCTGGTCGCCGAACTCCTCGCGCAGGCGGGGCAGGTAGCTCCAGTAGCCGTGGACGAACCCGCCGTTTCGGCCGCTCGGGCCTCGCCCGCACTCCTCGGCCTCGAGCAGGACGATGTCGAGACCGGGCTCGCGTTCCTTCAGCGCGAGCGCCGTCCAGAGGCCCGTGTAGCCGCCCCCCACGATGACGACATCAGCCTCGGTATCCCCCTCGAGTGACGGCGCCGGCTCGTCGGCACCCGCCTCCTCGAGCCACCAGACGTCGCCTATATGCGTTCCCAGGCCTCCGCGAGGACGTCGCCGAGGATGCCGACCAGCTCGTCGAACTCGCTCTGCCCGGCGATGAGCGGGGGCGAGATCTGAATCACGGGGTCTCCGCGGTCGTCGGCGCGGCAGATCAGGCCCTTCTCGAAGAACCGCGGCGAGAGGAAGCCGCGGAGCAGCAACTCCGACTCCTCGTCCGAGAACCCGGCCTTCGTCTCCTTGTCCTTGACGAGCTCGAGCGCGTAGAAGTAGCCCGCGCCTCGAAGGTCGCCCGCGATCGGCAGGTCGAGCAGCTGCGAGAGCGTCTGCCGGAAGGCGTCCTCGTTCTCGCGCACGCCTTCGACGATCCGCTCGCGCTTCATGATCTCGATGTTCTTGAGCGCGATCGCCGCCTGGATCGGATGGCCTCCGAACGTGATCCCGTGCGTGTACATCGCCGCGCCCTCGAGGAAGGGCTGCATGACACGGTCTGACGCGACCACGGCGCCGATCGCCGCGTACGCCGACGAGAGGCCCTTCGCGCACGTGAGCAGGTCCGGACGGATGTCGTACAGGTCAGACGCGAACCACGAGCCGATGCGGCCGAAGCCGGTGATCACCTCGTCCGCGCAGAGCAGGATCCCGTAGCGGTCGCAGATCTCGCGGACACCCCGCCAGTAGCCCTCCGGGGCGAGGAGCGCGCCGCCCGCATTCTGGACGGGCTCCATCATCACCATCGCGACGGTCTCCGGCCCCTCGGCGACGATCGCCGACTCGAGGTCGTCGAGCAGGAACGCCGTGAACTCCTCCTCGGTCTCGCCGGCCGGACGGTGGTAGCGCAACGTGTTGCGGACATGGACGACACCGGGGACGAGCGGCTCGAAGGGTGCGCGCAGCGCGGCAACGCCGTTGATCGAGAGCGCGCCCATCGTCGTGCCGTGATAGGCCGTGCGGCGCGAGACCGCCTTCCAGCGGTGCTCGCCGTTCGCGGTGTGGTACTGGCGCGCGAGTTTCCAGGCCGACTCGACCGCCTCCGATCCGCCCGAGACGAAGAAGACGCGATTCAGGTCTCCCGGCGCCAGCGACGCGACCTCGGCAGCGAGCTCGATCGCGCGCGGGTGCGCGTACGACCAGTTCGTGTAGTACGGCAGCTCTCGGAACTGCGCCAGCGCCGCCTCGCCGATCTCCTCGCCGTACGAGTAGCCGATCTGCACCGCGAAGAGCCCGGCCAGCGCGTCGAGGTAGCGCTTCCCGTTCGAGTCCTC
>DATDFL010000108.1:0-24741 GCA_036522595.1 Gaiellaceae bacterium | reverse complement strand
AGCCGAATCTCCAGCGGTCTCCGTCATCCTCGCCCGCGGCCGCGTCTCGAGCTGGCTGACGACGGTCGACCACAAGCGGATCGGGATCATGTACATCGCGACGAGCCTCGCGTTCTTCGTCGCGGGCGGGATCCTCGCGCTACTCATGCGCGCGCAGCTGGCGACGCCGAACGAGCACTTCATCCGGCGCGACGGCTACGACCAGCTCTTCACGATCCATGGGACGACGATGGTCTTCCTCGTCGTCGTGCCGATCCTGGCCGGCTTCGGGAACTACCTCGTGCCGCTGATGATCGGAGCACGAGACGTGGCCTTCCCGCGGCTGAACGCGCTCTCGTACTGGCTCTTCCTGCTCGGCGGGATCATCCTCTACTCGAGCTGGTTTGCCTCGGGCGGGGCTGCGAAGACCGGCTGGACGATCTACGCGCCGCTCAATGAGGCCGCTTACACGCCGGGGCACGGAGTCGACTTGCTGATTCTGTCGTTACACGTGCTCACGCTGGCTTCGCTCGCAGGCGCGATCAACTTCCTGGTGACGATCCATCGCATGCGCACGCCCGGGATGACCTGGATGCGGATTCCGCTGTTCGTGTGGGCGATCGAGACGTACTCGATCCTCCTCGTCGCGGCGCTGCCCGCGCTGTCGGGCGGGCTCACCCTGCTGCTCCTCGACCGCCAGGTCGGCACGCACTTCTTCATCCCGGACAAGGGCGGCAGCGCGATCCTCTGGCAGCACGTCTTCTGGTTCTTCGGCCACCCCGAGGTCTACATCATGGTTCTGCCCGCGATGGGGATGATCTCGGAGATCATCCCGGTCTTCTCGCGTAAGCCGATCTTCGGTTACACCGCGGTCGCGCTCTCGACGATCGGGATCGCGTTCATCTCGATGCTCGTCTGGGCCCACCACATGTTCGCGGTGGGGATGCCCGGCTATTTGCAGGGCTTTTTCATGATCACGTCGATGCTGGTCGCCGTCCCGACGGGGGTGAAGATCTTCAACTGGCTTGCGACGACCTGGCGCGGCAACCTGCACTTCGACACGCCGATGCTGTTCGCGCTCGGCTTCATCGCGATCTTCACGATCGGCGGGCTCTCCGGGGTCGCCGTCGCCGCGTACCCGTTCGACTGGCAGGTGACCGACACCTACTACATCGTCGCCCACCTGCACTACGTGCTCTTCGGCGGCTCGATCTTCGGGATCTTTGCCGGGCTCTACTACTGGTGGCCGAAGATGTTCGGGAAGATGCTCGACGAGCGGCTCGGGAAGGTGAACTTCTGGCTCATGTTCGTCGGCATGAACGTGACGTTCTTCCCGATGCACATGCTCGGGCTGCTCGGGATGCCGCGGCGGATCTACACCTACTCCGAGGGCGGGCTCTGGGAGTGGTACAACCTCATCTCGACAATTGGCTCGGGGGTGATGGCTCTGGGGATCGCGGTGTTCTTCGTGAACGTCTTCAAGACGGCTCGTTCGGGCGCGCGCGTCGGGAACGACCCCTGGGTCGCGGACACGCTCGAGTGGTACACGACCTCGCCGCCGCCGGCGCACAACTTCGATCGCGTTCCCTACGTCTCGAGCCCTCGGCCGCTGCGGGATCTGCGGCGGCGTATCGCGGAGTCCTCGCGTGCCTAGATCGCGAACCACTCACCCCTCTGTGCCGACCGGTCATTTCAGACGGATGCGCGGGCAAAGCCCACGCATCCTGACGTCGCCACCGCAAGCGGTGGCTCAGGTCCGTCCCGGGCCCTGGCTGCGGCTGACCGCTCTGGTTGCGGCGGGCGCATGCTGCGCTGCCGTCGTCAGCGGAGCGATGCAGCTCGGCGCCGCGCACCGCGTGCTGGCCGCCCTGGCGCTCCCGCCGCTGTGTGCCCTGGTTGCGGCCGCCTGGGTCGCGCACCGGCGGCTGCTCGCTCCGTCGCTGACTGCGCTCGTCCTCTTCCTCGCAGCGGCGCTCGTGACGCCTCGTCCGGCGCATCTCGCGCTGGCCGGACTGGCCTTGGCCGCGGCGCTCGTCGCGGTGGCGGGGTGCTTCCAAGGCTCGCCCGTCCCGAGGGCTTCCGTGCGCGACTACGTGACGCTTACGAAGCCGCGGATCATGACCCTGCTGCTGCTGACCGGCGCGGCGGGGATGTTCGTGGGGGCGCGAGGGTGGCCCGGTGCCGAGACGTTCCTCGTCGGGATGTTCGGCCTCGCCCTCGCCTGCGGCGGCTCGAGCGCGCTGAACCACGTCCTCGACCGCGACATCGACCGGCTGATGCCTCGGACCGGTTCGCGCCCGGTGGCGGGCGAGCGGGTCGCACCCGCGCGCGCGCTGGAGTTCGGCCTCGCGCTGATGGCGTTCTCGTTCGTGCTCCTGGCCTCGCTCGTCAACGTGCTGACGGCTGTGCTCGCGCTGGTGGGCGGCCTGTTCTACGTGCTCGTCTACACGCGCTGGCTGAAGCGCTCGACGCCGCAGAACATCGTGATCGGCGGGGCGGCGGGCGCCGTGCCGCCGCTGGTCGGGTGGGCGGCGGCGACGGGCGACCTGACGGTGCCGGCGGCGTTTCTCTTCCTGATCGTCTTCTTCTGGACGCCGCCGCATTTCTGGGCTCTGGCGCTGCTGATCAAGCGCGACTACGAGGCTGCGCGGATCCCGATGCTTCCGGTCGTGCGCGGCGACCGCGAGACGGCGCGGCAGATCGTCTGGTACTCGGTCGTGCTCGTGGCGGTGACGCTGCTGCCGTTCGCGTGGCAGACCGTCGGAGTGGTGTACTTGGCTGCGGCGCTGCTGCTCGGCGCCGTGTTCCTACGCCTCGCGTGGCGGCTGCGCCGTGAGACGACGCCGGTGCGCGCGCGGGCGCTGTTCAGGTTCTCGCTCGTGTACCTGGCGCTGCTGTTCGTGCTGATGGCGCTCGACCCGATCCTCGGATGAGCGCGCACGACGACGAACGGACGAACATGCTCTGGGGCTGGGGGTTGTTCGGCCTGTTCATCGTGCTGCTCGGCCTGACGGTCGCGATCGCGTTCATCTACCTCGCGGTCGACTGACCTGGTCCTGTAGTTCGGTTCGCCCGGCCTCCTCCCCGAGGCGAGCGTAACGGTGAAATTCGCGCGTGTCTGTGACCGGAGCGTGACGGAACTGTGACTTCTGCGGCTCCGGACGGGATCTTTCTCGCGCGTCCGCCCGACGCCGACGAAGTGCCCCCCGGCCGCCGGCTCGCGGTCAAGGACCTCTTCGACACGGCCGGCCTCGTGACGACCTACGGCTCGATCCTCTTCGCCGACCACGTCCCGCCCGAGACCGCCGAGGCAGTGCGCCGGCTCGAGGCCGCCGGCTACGTGAACGTCGGCAAGGCGAACCTGCACGAGTTCGCGTACGGCACGACCTCGGAGAACGAGCACTTCGGCACGGTTCCGAACCCGCTCGGAGCCGGCCGGATCGCAGGCGGCTCGAGCGGCGGATCGGCCGCGGCGCTTGTGGCCGGGTTCGCCGAGGCCGGGCTCGGCACCGACTCCGGTGGCTCGATCCGCATCCCGTCGGCCTGCTGCGGAACGGTCGGCCTCAAGCCGACCTGGGGGCTCGTCCCGCTGGACGGCTGCTTCCCGCTCTCGCCCAGCTTCGACCATGCGGGCCCGATGGCGCGGGACGTGGACGGCTGCGGACGGATGATGGAGGCGCTCGCGCCCGGCTTCGAACAGACCGAGATCGAGCTCGGCGAGCTCGAGGTAGGCGTCGCCTGGACCGAGCACGCAGATCCGCTCGTACGCGAGCGGGTCGAGGCTGCCGCCGCCCTTTTCCCGCACGCGCGCCGCCTCGAGCTCCCGCTCGCCCACGGAATCGGGGCAGCCTTCCGCGGCGAGGTGGCCGACGTGCACCGCGAGCTCTTCGCCGAGCACGCCGACGCGTACGGTTCGAACGTCCGCCCGAAGATCGAGCACTGCCTCGCGCTTTCCAAGGCGGAGTACGAGCGGTCGGCCCAACAGCGCGAGAGCTACCGAGACGAGCTGCTTGAGGCAGCGTCCGAAGTCGACCTGGTCGTCACGCCGACCCTCGTCTGCGTGGCGCCCTCCGCGCCGACAGACGAGATCGCGATCCGAGACCGGCTCACCTGCCTGACGCTGCCCTTCAACGCGACCGGCTGGCCCGCGCTCGCGCTCCCCTGCGGCCCGGCGGAGGACGGCCTCCCCGCCTCCGTCCAGCTGGCCGCGCCACCCGGCGAAGACGCACGCGTTCTGGCGGCTGGAAAAGCGCTGGAACAAGCCCTCTCCCTCGACTGAGTCACTCGTTCGAGGGACACCCCGGCCGCCCGCGGTGCCGACAACTCTCGAGACGATGGCGCGCGTCCTCTCTCTTGCTGCGTTGCTAGCCGCCCTCATGCTGGTCGGCTCCGCCGAGGCACGCCGGCCGAGCACGGCACCCACCGGCCTGCACCCGTTCGCGCTTCGAGCAGACGAGCCCGTGGTCCATACGTTCTCCCGCACGCCTTCCTTCGGCTGGAACCCGGTGCGCGGCGCCGTCGCGTACCAGTTCGAGCTCGCGACGAGCCAGCGTTTCTCGGACAGCAGCATGGTCTGGTCGACGAAGGCCCTGAAGAGCCCGGCCGTCGCGATCCCGATCTCGCTGCCATGGATGACCGGACACCCGTACTCGCTCTACGCGCACGTGCGCGCAGTGACGCGTAAGGGCGCCGGCCAGTGGAGCACGCCCTTCGGCTTCAACATGCGCTGGACAGCAGTCCCGGCTCCCCTCTCGCCCAGTTACCCGGGACTGCTGCGCTGGACTCAGGTGCCCGGCGCCAACGGCTACATGATCTGGCTCGTCGACGCGGGCAAGTGGTTCACGACGCGGACGAACATGGCGGACGAACGCGAGTACTACACCTTCCACCAAGACCCGTCCTGGACGGGCGTCGTGCACTGGCGCGTGCGCGCCACGCGCTGGCTCTACGGCGGCACCGACAACGGCATGCCGTCGGTCTCGTACGGCCCCTGGAGCCCCGTCTACACGAGCACCAACCCTCCCGTCACGACCGGACCGCTGGCGGTTGACCGAACCGTCTCGAACGTGGTCTCGGACGCGACACATACCCGCGACCACGAGGTCATGCCAGCCTTCCTGTATCACGGCAACACCGCGGTCGGCGGCACGACGCACGACCTCTACCGCGTCGAGGTCTTCACCGACGAGGACTGCCTGAACCCTGTCTTCCGCGGCGCGATCGTGGGCAGCCCGGCCTACGTTCCGCGCGAGGTCGGCCCGAACGCGATGCCGACCGACGTGAACGGCGTCAACGCGGCGATGAACACCTTCCTCGGCTTCGGCGCCGAGCCGCCCTCGCAGACGTTTGAAGGCATCAACGTCACCACGAACGAGATGGACACCGTCTCGAGCACGGGCGACGGCAACGGCACCGGGCTCCCACCGTCGCAACTGGTGAAGCCGGCGAAGGTCGACCTCTGGGACAGCGACTGGGCCGGTGGCAGCTACTACTGGACGGTCGTTCCGGTGGACGCTGTCGCCGACCAGCAGATCGCGACGGTTCTCGCGGCGCCCGCAAGCGTTGGCGCGAACACCGTTACCGTCGTCGACGCGACCGGCATCCTCGCCGGCGACGCGTTGCAGATCGGCTCGCCGAACCACGAGAACGCGGTCGTCCAGTCGGTTGCCAGCACCACGATCACGCTGACCCACGGCCTGAGCAGCTTCCACGCCGCGGGCGAGGACGTCGTCCGCCCGAGCGGCGGCGTCAAGTACCGCGATGCCGAGCTGACCCAGGACTCCTGCGCGTCCGGCCGGATGCTGACCTTCGGGAAGTCGAGCCAGCCCGCAGTGACGGGACAGGCGGCGCCGTACGCGTCAGGCCTCTCGCCCGAGGGCAAGCTCGTCGCAGCCGCCGGCTCTAAGCCGAAGTTCTACGGCCAGCCGCTGATCGCGTGGCAGCCGACGCTCGCGACTGACCAGTACGAGGTGCAGTGGAGCCGGAAGCTCTATCCGTGGCGAACGGTCGGCACCAAGTTCTCCTGGGCCACCTCGCTGATGCTCCCGCTGACCCCCGGCACGTGGTACTACCGCGTCCGCGGGCTCGACTCGCTGATGACCGGCTCGAAGACGCAGCTCACCTGGTCGAACCCAGTGCGGCTCGTTGTCACGAAGCCGCGCTTCCGGGTCGTTCGCTAGCCCGGCGTTGTAACAGACTGTTACTTGGCTGGGGCCATGGCGGTGCAAGGCTCCGCACCCCGGCAGCCTTGTGGCAACTTGTTACCTAGCTCAGGCTGGCCGATGATGGCGTCCGACCGGATGCCAGGCGCCTGCCAGGCGATTCCTTCGCCCTGCTCGACGCCCGGAGCCCAGCCGAGGACGAATAGCGGCCGCCCTTTCGGATCAGCGACGGTCACCAGGTAAGCGTGCCTGTTGTCGTCCAAGGGGCCGAGCAGCGTCGTGAGCTTGCGTCCGGCTGTCGTTGCGAACGACACCGGTTTTTCAGGCTCGACGACGATGTCGGCTGCCCCGCCCAGCCCTGGCAGGTAATGGAGGGTCAAGCCGCTAACGCCTAGCGCTACCGCTCCGTCGTGCACCGCTTGCCTGATTTCGCGTTCGGACAGGTCAGGCAGTGCGTCCGGGGCTCCCGTCCGCTTGACGTCCGCGTACCACTGCGCTCGCGTGGCGTCCGCTGCTGACGGGCTTGCCAGCTTCACCGGTCGGCTCGACTGCGCCGCGCCACAACCGGCGGCGAGGAGCGCCAGGAGCGCGAGGGCGGCTACCCGCATCAGGCCCGCTCGAGCAGCCTGCGGTCCGAGCGCCGGCGGGCGCCACGAGCCCCGGCGAGCCCCAGCAGACCGAGCAATAGCAGCGGCCCGGCGACGACGAGCGCGTAGAACAGGAACTCGAGCTCCCGGACGAGGACCGACCCCGCGTCGTCGAGGGTGCGATGGAACCGGCTCGACGGCGCCGCGGCCGCCTTCTTGCCGACGACCATCGCGAGAGCGACGCTCGCCATCTGGCCCTGCTTGACCGTCGAGGTGCGCGCGCGGAGGAGCTGGGCCAGCCGCGCACGGTCTCGTGAGTCGTTGAGCCTGGCGATCCTTGCCCGAAGCCGCTTGATGCGAAGCGACAAGGTGTCCACTTTCTGCTGCAGGTCCTTCAGGCGGATCCGCTGCCCGATCAGCGTGCCGTATGCAGAGAACGCGGCGATCGCAGCCTGAACGTGGCCGACGGGAATCTGGACTTGGAGCTCCGAGTCCCCGCGGTTGACGGGCGTCGAGTAGTTGGCCCAGGCGACGTAGCCGCCAAGCTTGCGCGTCAGCCGATAGGCGGCCTGCGTTCGCTTCGAGAGCTCTTCCTGGTCGTGCACGCGAACGCGGAGCCACGCGTCGTACTGCTGCAGACGATTGGAGCTCGGGGCCGGAGCCGAACGCAACTGTGCGCTATAGGCGTGCGTTTGGTCTAGCGAGCGGCCGATCCGCTTCTTGAATTCGAACTGGGCGCCCGAGCCGTTCTGCGTCTGCGGTGCGACCGCCGCCCGTTGGCCGGTGTGCGCTCCATGGACGATCCCGAGCACGCCCGCGGTGCCGAGGGCAGCAGCGAGACCGGCAAGCGCCACCGCCGGGACGACGCGGCGCCACGGGACGTTGAGCTCGAAGCTCCGCCGCGGAGGCGGTTCGAGCGCGCGAATCCGTTGGCGCAAAGCCTCCGACGCAACCGGCCGGGCGGCCTGCAGCTCCGCGGCGAGCTTCTCGAAGCGGTCGTCTACGAGTTCAAGCGGCGACACCGGCGCTCACCTCCCGTTCTAGCTTCTGCAGGGCGCGGCTGAGGCGCGTCGAGCACGCCGTCGCGCTGATTCCGAGCACGCGGCCCGCGCTCTCGCCGTCGAGCTCGAGCACGACCCGCAGCGCGAGCACCTCTCGCTCCGCGGCCGACAGCCGTGACAACGCGGCCTCCAACGCAGGCGAGAGCCCCTCGCCGAAGACCGACTCCACCGCTTCGGGAACCTCGAGCGCATACCGACCCTCCCGTCGTCGACGCCTGTCCTCGGAGCGAAAATGGTCGAGCGCCGTCGAGCGAGCAAGCTGGCAGAGCCAGGTTCGGGCGCTTCCGCGGCGGGGGTCGAACCGGCGCCAGCGCTCGCAGGCGCGGGCAAAGGTCTCGGCTGTCAGCTCTTCGGCCACGTTTCTGTCTCCCGTCAGGTACACCAGGAACGCAAGCACGTCGTCGAGGTGACGCTCCGCCGCCTCCGCGAATCCCTGCGCGCCCGGCTTCACGGCAGATATACGCCGCAGCCGGTTCATTTCGTCACATTCTGGTTGCTTTGACCGCGTCCTCGTAGACGCGGTCGCGGGTGAAGCGCTCGAGCTCGTCGCTCAGCTGGTCGGCCGGAGCCGGGGGATCGCCCGGCGGGAACTCGACAGGCTCGCCGTCGAGCTCGACGCCGGTCAGGCGGTCGGCAGTTTCGTGCTCGAGCTCGATTTGGCGGCCGAGCCTCGAGCGGAGCCAGCCGGCCAGCAGGTTCGCCTGCGCCTCGGTGCCGGTCACCTTGATCCGGTTGACATCGGCGATTCCGGGCCAGAGCGACGCCAGCTGCGGCCGCCAGCGGCTCGTCCGCGCCCACGCGATGTCGGAGACGGCCACCCTGTCGAATATCTCCGCGAGGCGTTCATACGGCGCGGGGAGTCCCGGCCACTCAGTGCTGTCCACGATCAGTCGGTCGACGGTGTCGACGAGCTGCTCGAACGGCTGCTCCCCGAACGGCGGCAATCCGCGCCACCTGAGAAAGACCGGAAGGTCAGGCAGCAGCAGCGGCTCGACGACACTCGCGGGCGCCTGCACGCGGTTCCCGCAAAGCTTCAGTCGAATCGTCTCCATCTTGACCTTGCGGTCCTCACCGACGGGATAACAGTCCACCTCCACGCTCGCTTCGAGCCCGTCCTCCGCTTCGGGGTCGGGAACGAGGACGATCGTCCGCGAAGGGTGGCGTTCGGCCAGGCCGGCGAGCACGTCCTCCGCGGCCTCGACCCATTGCTCGGGCACCCAGGCGAGGTGGGTCATGACGCTCGTCCGCTGCATCGGCCGGCCCGATTCGGACATCCGCTGCGACCCGAGCTCGCGCTCGATCTCGGCGATCGACCCTAATGCCGTCGCCACGAGCGCCCGTCCCTGTGCATCAGCTCGTCGGCCGGGGCTGGACCCCAGGTACCGGCCTCGTAGTTCGGAAAGGCCGGCCGGTCACGCTCCCAGGCGGCGACGATGGCGTCGACCAAAGACCACTGCTCCTCGACCTCGTCGGAGCGCGTGAACAGCGTCGCGTCGCCGAGCAGGCAGTCGAGGATCAGCCGCTCGTACGCCTCGGGGATCCCCGTACGGAAGGCGCCGCCGTAGAGGAAGTCCATGTGCACGGTGCGCAGCGTGAGGCCCTGGCCGGGGACCTTCGCCGCGAACTCCAGCGAGACGCCCTCGTCGGGCTGGATGTGGACGACGAGCACGTTCGGCTGCAGCTCCTCGCCCGCGGCGTCCTCGAACGGCGGGTGCGGGGCGCGCTTGAACTCGATCGCGATCGTCGTCTCGCGCCGCGCCAGGCGCTTCCCCGCGCGCACGTAGATCGGTGTGTCGGCCCACCGCCAGTTGTCGACGAAGAGCTTCGCCGCGACGAAGGTCTCGGTCAGCGAGTCGCGCGCAACGCCTTCCTCGTCGCGATAGCCCGGAACCTGCTCGCCCTCCACGAACCCGGGCCCGTACTGGCCGCGGACGATGTGCTTCGGCCCCGGGGTGTGCATCGCACGGAGCACCTTGACTTTCTCGTTCCGCACCGAGTCGGCGGTGAAATCGATCGGCGGCTCCATCGCGGTCAGCGCCACGAGCTGGAGCAAGTGGTTCTGGAAGATGTCGCGGATCGCGCCGGCCTGCTCGTAGAAGGCGGCCCGGCCCTCGATCCCGATCGACTCCGCCACGGTGATCTGGATGTGGTCGACGAACTGTCGGTTCCAGATCGGCTCGAAGATGCCGTTCGCAAAGCGCAGCGCGAGGAGGTTCTGGACGGTCTCCTTGCCGAGGTAGTGGTCGATGCGGAAGACCTCGCTCTCCTCGAAGCCTTTCTGCAGCTCCGCGTTCAGCTCGCGCGCCGAGGCGAGGTCGCGCCCGAACGGCTTCTCGACGATCAGCCGCGTCCAGCCTTCCGCGGAGCGGTGCTCGCCGATCTCGCGGATCAGCGTCGCGATCGCGCTCGGTGGGACGGCGAGGTAGTAGACGCGGTTGCCGCCCGTGCCGTTGTGCTCGTCGAACTCGTTGAGAACGCTGACGAGCCGCTCCTGGCCCCCCTCGTCCGCGAAGTCGGTCGCGACGTAGCGCGTCCGCTCGGCGAGCCAGTCCCACGTCTCCTGCTGGAACGCGTCGCGGCCGAACTCCTGGATCGCGGCTTTCATCGCCTCGCGGAAATCGTCGTCCGACTCTTCGGTGCGTGCGACGCCGACGATCGCGAACCGCTCCGGCAGCAGGTGCCGCAGCGCCAGCGAGTAGAGCGCGGGGAAGAGCTTGCGCTTGGTCAGGTCGCCCGATGCGCCGAAGATGACGAGCGCGCAGGGGTCCGGCGTGCGGCGGAGCCTGAGCCCCTCGAGCAGCGGGTTCTCCTGCTGGGCCTCCGTCGTCGCCACGCCGGAAGGGTAGAGGTTGCCTAGCGCTTGAGGTGCAGCGGGCGGAGCCCGGCGGAGAGGCGCCGGAGCTCAGCCGAGACCCGCGGCGGAACTCCGTACCACTGGCCCCTGGCGAAGCGGCCGACGTTGACGCCGTAGCTGAGAAACCGGCTCAGCCGCGAGGTCGCGACGATCCCGGTGACGTATCCGTTGCGGAAACGCAGCTGGTAGTACGGCGTCCCGGCCAGAGGACGGCGCGCATTCATCAGCGTCGAGCCGCCGTAGTAGAAGTCGGCGAGGTGATCGAGCACGGTGCGATTCGTGATCACCACGCAGCGCTTCGCGTTGCAGAGGCGCAGATCCCCGGGCTTGAAGTTCTTCGCCCCCGCACCGGGCACGACCAGTAGCGCGACTGCCGCAACGAGAGCGACGAGGGCGGGTCGCACGCTCAGCCGCTCTTCTCCAGGTGGCCCCCGAAGGCGTTGCGCATGGCGGAGAGGACGCGGTTGCCGAACTCCGCCTCGCCGCGCGACGAGAAGCGGTCGAAGAGGGACGCCGAGAGCACGGGGACGGGCACGCCTTCCTCGACTGCCGCCTGCACCGTCCAGCGGCCCTCGCCCGAGTCGCTCACGCGGCCAGCGTAGTCCTCGAGCATCGGTGACTGGTGAAGAGCCTGAGCCGTCAGGTCGAGCAGCCACGAGGAGATCACGGACCCGCGCCGCCAGACCTCGGTCACCGCGGCGAGATCGAGCTCGTAGCGGTAGTGGTCGGGGTCCCGCAGCGGCGCCGTCTCGGCATCGGGCTCTGTGTCGCGCAGCCCGACGTTCGCGTGCTTGAGGACGTTCAGCCCTTCGGCGTACGCCTCCATGAGCCCGTACTCGATCCCGTTGTGGACCATCTTCACGAAGTGGCCGGCGCCCGATGGGCCGCAGTGCACCCAGCCCTGTTCTTCCGGTGCCGGGTCTCCCTCGCGGCCGGGCGTGCGCTCCGCGGCTTCGACACCCGGCGCGAGCGCTTCGAAGATCGGTTGGAGACGACCCACCGCCTCGTCGTCGCCGCCGACCATCAGGCAGTAACCGCGGTGCAGGCCCCAGACGCCGCCGCTCACACCGACGTCGACGTAATGGATCCCACGGTCACGCAGGTCTCGCGAGCGACGCAGGTCGTCGACGTAGTACGAGTTGCCACCGTCGACGATCGTGTCGCCCTCCTCGAGATGCGGCGCGAGCTCCGTGACGATCGAATCGACGATCCCGGCCGGGACCATCAGCCAGATCGAGCGCGGGGCGTCGAGCTGCCCTGCCAGCTCCTCCAGCGAGGACGACGTCGAGTCGACCTTGGGATCGAAGGTCTTGACGTCGTGGCCTGCCTGGCCGAGCCGCGTCGTCATGTTGCCGCCCATCCGGCCGAGACCGACCATTCCGAGCTGCATCAGAGATCCTCCAATCTCACTCGCACGATTCGGCGCCCGCGCTCCTCGAGCGACGCGTAGTCGCCGGCCGCCTGGGCGCGGATCAGGCGCCGAAAGCCGAACTTCCGGCCCGGGATCGCGAGGTCGCCGCCCGGGTCGTCGACGACCTGGACGAACAGGCCCTTGTTCGGGCCGCCCTTGTGGAGCTGGCCCGTCGAGTGCAGGTACCGCGGGCCGAGCCCGTGTGTGACGACGCAGCCCGTCTCGCGCGCCCGCCGGATGAGCGGCCGCAGCTCGCCCTCGCGGTCCGGGTCGATGAACGCCTGGATGCAGATGTAGTCGCCCGGCTGTGCGCGGTCGAGGAGATCGTCGAGCGAGCCGCGCGGATCGAGGTTCGGCTCGCCGCCCGCGGCCAGCACCTCGCTGGTCTTGTCCTTGGCCGCCTGCACGTCGGGCTGGTCGAAGGGGTTGATCTCCAGCACCGAGCCCGCCACGGCGGTGGCGAACTCCCAGCGGAAGAACTCCTGCCCAAGCTCGTAGGGCGCGCTCAGGCGGACCTCTGGCGCCTGGCGGTCGAGGCCCTCGGCCGACTCGCCGGGCGCGGGGATCAGGCCCTTGCCCCGCTTGCCCGTCGACTCGGCGAGCAGCTGCTCGACCCAGAGCCCGAAGTCGCCGGTGTTCGGGTTGATCGTGATCTTGTCCTTGCCGTCCTGCCAGCCGTGGCCGAGCTGGAGGCCGAGCTCGAGGCCGGGATTGCCCTCCTCGCCGTGGCACGCCTCGACCATCTCGTCGACGCGCTCGAAGAACCGCTCGAGGTCGATGCCCATCAGCGCGGCGGGGACGATCCCGAACGCGGACAGCGCCGAATAGCGGCCGCCGATCGTCGGCTCACCGTCGAAGACGCCGAGGAAGTTCCGCTCGCGCGCGAGGTCCGCTAGCTCGGTCCCGGGATCCGTGATCGCCGCGAACCGCTCGCCGCGCTTGCCGGCCTTCGCCCAGAAGTAGTCGAGGTGGCACCGCGTCTCGAGGGTCGTGCCCGACTTCGACGCCGCGATGAAGAGCGTCTTCTCGAAGTCGAGGCTCTGCGTCACGCGGCGAAGCGCCGCAGGATGCGTCGTGTCGAGGACGTGGAAGCTCTCCGACTCGAAGGTCTTCGCAAGCACGTGCGGCGCGAGGCTCGACCCGCCCATCCCGAGCAGGACGAAGGTGTCGAGCACACCCGGCGCGGTGGCGTCCTCGACGAACCGGAGCAGATCCTCGATCCGGCTCCGCATGCGCATCGGCTCGTCTAGCCAGCCGAGCCACTTCGCCTCGTCGCCGCTCGTCCAGACCGTCGCGTCGCGCGCCCAGATCCGCTCGACGAGCTCGGCAGGCGCGATTGTGGTCATGAAACCGACTCTAGGAAACCGAGCACGAACCGGTCGAATTCCTCGGGCCGCTCCATGCTCGGAACGTGCGCGGTGTTCGGGATACGCGCGAATCGCGCGCCGCGGATTTCGCGTGCGAGGCGCTCGGCGATCGCCTGGATGTCCGGCACGTCCACATCGCCGACGAGCACGAGTGTCGGAGCCTGGATCTCGCCGAGCCGCTCGGCGACATCCTCGACGTAGAGCTCCTCCTCGTCGACCTGGAGCGACTCCTGCAGCTCGTACGCCCGGCGTTGCATCTCCGCCACCCGAGCGCGCACGTCGGGATCGACATCCTCCGGCCTGCGGTTAGGCCCGTCGACCCAGGTGCGGAGGCTGATCTCGACAGCCTTGTCGAGATCCCCCGCCCGGAGGGCCGCCTCTTCTTCCTCCCAGATCGACCGCATCTCTTCGGTCCAGGAGTGTCCGGGCAAGCCTGCGCCGACGAGAACGAGCGCCGCGACCCGTTCAGGAGCGGCGAGCGCCACCTCCAGAGCGACACGCCCGCCCAGAGAGACTCCAACCAGCGTCGCGCGCTCGAAGCCGCGCCGGTCCATGAGCTCGATGACGTCACGGGCGCTCGCGAAGGCTCCCGGCTCCATGGGCGAGCGGCCGAAGCCGCGGAAGTCGAAGCGAAGCAGTCGGTGGGACCGCGCCCACGCCTCCCACTGTGGCTCCCACATGCGGCTGTCGCAGATCCCTTCGTGGAGAAGGACGACCTCGGGCCCCTCTCCGGCGACCTCCGAATACAGCTCCACTAAGCCGATACGAGCTCGCCGCGCTTCGCGCGCACGCCGTCCAGGAGCTCCGTGAACGAGTCGGCGAACTTCTGCACGCCCTCCTGCTCGAGCACGGCGACCACGTCGTCGTAGTCGACGCCGGCCTCGGCGACCTGCTCGAAGACGCGCTTCGCCTCGTCGAGGTCCTTCTCCAGCGTGAGCGCCACCTCGCCGTGGTCCTGGAAGGCGACGATCGTCTCCTCGGGCATCGTGTCCACCGTCTCGGGGCCGATCAGCTCCTCGACGTAGAGCACGTCGCGGTACTCGGGGTTCTTGGTCGACGTCGAGGCCCAGAGGCAGCGCTGCGCCGTCGCGCCGTTCCCCGCGAGCGGGTCCCAGCGAGCGCCGGAGTACTGCTCCTTGTAGTGCTGGTAGGCGAGCTTCGCGTTCGCGACCGCGAGCTTTCCCTTCAGCTCGTCAGGCGCGCCTGCCGCGTCGAGCCGCTTGTCGGCCTCGGTGTCGACGCGCGAGACGAAGAAGCTCGCGACCGACGCGACCCTGGACGGGTCGCCGCCCGATTCGACGAGCCGCTCGATGCCGCGGAGGTGCGCTTCGACAACCTCGGCGTAGCGCTGCAGGGAGAAGATCAGCGTCACGTTGATATTCCGGCCGCGGGCGAGCATCTCCTCGATGGCCGGGATCCCGTCCTTCGTCGCGGGGATCTTCACGAAGCAGTTCGGCCGGTCGACGAGGTCGTGCAGCCGTTGCGCCTCGGCAATCGTCGCGTCGGTGTCGAACGCGAGATTCGGGTCGACCTCGATCGAGACGTAGCCGTCCTGGCCGTGTCCCTCGTCCCAGACCGAGCGCAGCAGGTCGCACGCGTCCTGGACGTCCTTCACCGCGAGCTTCAGGAAGACCTCCTTGGCGTCGTCCTCTTCCGCGAGCACCTCGCGCATTTGCTCGTCGTAGGCGTCGCCTTCCGCGATCGCCTTCTGGAAGATCGTCGGGTTCGACGTCACCCCGACGACCGAATCCTCGTGCATCAGCTTCTCGAGCTCGCCTTCCTTGATGAGGCGGCGGGAGAGGTAGTCGATCCAGACGCTCTGTCCGAGCTCCGAGAGCTCATGGAGTCGTGATTCAGCCATATGTCTTCTCACCTTCCATTTCCTCGATCTTCTCAAGCCTGCGCACATAGCGCTCGCCTCCGTCGAAGTGCGCGCCCAGGAAGGCGCGCACGAGCTCCGCTGCGAGCTCCGGCCCGATCACCTCCGAGCCGATGCACAGAACGTTCATGTCGTCGTGCTCGACGCCTTGATGCGCCGAATAGGTGTCGTGGCACACGGCCGCGCGAATCCCGGGGATCTTGCAAGCCGCAACGGAAGCGCCCACTCCCGAGCCGCAGACGAAGACCGCGCGCTCGGCGTCGCCGCCGCGGATGGCCTCTCCGACCTCGCGCGCCTTGTCCGGGTAGTCGATGCGCGGCTCGGGCTGGTCGGTGCCCAGATCATGCGCCTCATGGCCGAGCGCTTCGAGCTCGGCGAGGATCCGCTCCCGCAACTTGACGCCGCGGTGGTCGAAGGCAACCGCGACCTTCATAGGACCGTTACGTTACCCGCATGAACGAGGCCGAGCGCTGGCGCGAGCTGGGACAGCAGCTCCGCGTCGATTCGATCCGCGCCGCCGCAGGCACGAAGTCCGGCCACCCGACGTCGTCCATGTCCGCGGCCGACCTGATGGCGGTGCTCCTCTCGAAGTACCTCCATTACGACTTCGACGCGCCCGACGACCCGCACAACGACCACCTCGTGTTCTCGAAAGGCCACGCCTCGCCGCTGCTGTACTCGATGTACCGCGCGGCCGGCGCGATCTCGGAGGAGGAGCTGCTCTCGTTCCGTACCTTCGGTTCGCGCATGCAGGGCCACCCGACCCCGGAGATCCCGTGGGTCGACGTGGCGACGGGCTCGCTCGGCCAGGGCCTGCCCTACGGCTTCGGAATCGCGCTCGCCGGTAAGAAGCTCGACCGGCTGCCGTACCGCGTCTGGGTGCTCTGTGGCGACAGCGAGATGGCCGAGGGCTCGATGTGGGAGGCGTTCGAGCACGCCGCGTTCTTCGAGCTCGACAACCTGACGGCGATCATCGACGTAAACCGGCTCGGGCAGCGGGGCCCGACGATGCACGGCTGGGATCTCGACTCCTACGCCGACCGGGCGCGCGCGTTCGGGTGGCACACGATCGAGATCGACGGGCACGACGTCGAGGCGATCGACCGCGCGTACACCGAGGCCGTGGCGACGACCGGGCAGCCGACGGTCATCGTCGCGAAGACGATCAAGGGCAAGGGCGTCAAGGAGGTCGAGGACAAGGAGGGCTGGCACGGCAAGGCGCTCGACAACCCCGACCAGGCGATCGAGGAGCTCGGGGGCATCCGCAACATCGTCGTCGACGTGCCGAAGCCCGACCGGAGCGGGGAGCCGTACCAGTTCGAGGTCTCGGGCTCGCTGGAGCTGCCGAGCTGGGACGAGGGCGAGGAGGTTGCGACGCGGCGGGCCTACGGCGACGCTCTGGCTGCGCTCGGGGCCGCACGCGGAGACGTGGTCGCGCTCGACGGCGAGGTCTCGAACTCGACCTACGCCGAGATCTTCAAGGACGCGCACCCTGACCGGTACTTCGAGATGTACATCGCGGAGCAGCAGCTCGTCGCCGCGGCGGTCGGACTGCAGGTGCGCGGTTGGGTGCCGTTCGGCTCGTCGTTCGCGGCGTTCTTCTCGCGCGCCTACGACTTCATCCGGATGGCGGCGATCAGCCGCGCGAACATCCGGCTCTGCGGCTCGCACGCGGGCGTCTCGATCGGCGAGGACGGCCCTTCGCAGATGGCGCTCGAGGACCTCGCAATGATGCGCGCCGTCCACGGCTCGACCGTGCTTTATCCATCAGACGCGAACCAGACCGCGAAGCTCGTCGCCGAGATGGCCGACCGCGAGGGGATCGTCTTCCTGCGCACGACGCGGGCGAACACGCCGGTGATCTACGGCGCCGATGAGGAGTTCCCGATCGGCGGCTCGCGCGTGCTGCGCGAAGGCGACGACGTGACGATCGTCGGCGCGGGGATCACGCTACACGAGGCGCTGAAGGCGGCCGAAGAGCTCGCGGGCGAGGGCATCGAGGCCCGCGTGATCGACCTCTACTCGGTCAAGCCGGTCGACGGCGAGACGCTACGAGCCGCGGCCGAGGCGACCGGGGGCCGCATCCTGACCGTCGAGGACCACTGGCCCGAAGGCGGGATCGGCGACGCCGTGCTGGAGGCGCTCTCGGATGGTGAGACTCCCGCGCGGGTGGTTCGCCTGGCCGTCCGCGACATGCCCGGCTCGGGAAAGCCGGCCGAGCTCCTCGCAGCGGCGGGAATCGACGCAGAGCACATCGCCGAGGCGGCACGCGCACTTGTCGGCTCGCGCGCTCTGACCTAGCTCCCGGCGACACCTAGGCTTAGGCGCATGGCTGTGGTCATCGGTTCGAACCTGCGCAAGGAGATCGCGGGCTCGCTGCTCTTCGAGGGCGTCTCGTTCTCGGTCGAGCGCGGCGACCGGCTCTCGCTCTCCGGGCCGAACGGCGCCGGCAAGACGACGCTGCTCCGGATGCTGGCCGGCGAGACCGAGGTGCACGGCGGCGAGCTCGTCTTCGCCAAGGGGACCCGGCTCGCGCTCCACGACCAGCGGCCGCCGCTCGACAGCGGATTGACCCTGCGCGAGTACGCGCTCAGCGGCGCGCGCGACCTCATCGACACCGAGGAAGAGCTGCGCAGGCTGGAACAGGCGATGGCCGGCGGCGACCACGGTCAGGCGACGCTCCGACGCTACGCCGAGGCGCAGGCGCGCCTCGAGCACGCGGGCGGCTACGACTGGCGCGACCGCGCGGCCCGCGTGCTGCGCGGACTCGGCTTCCGCGAGGGCGATCTCGACCGGCCGTTGGACACCTTCTCGGGCGGCGAGCTGACGCGCGCCTCGCTCGCGCGGGCGCTCTCCGGAGACCCCGACCTGCTGCTCCTCGACGAGCCGACGAACCACCTCGACGTCGAGAACCTCGAGTGGCTCGAGCAGGAGCTGCAGTCGCTCGACGCCGCAGTCATCCTCGTCGCGCACGACCGCTGGTTCCTCGAGGCCGTGACGACCGCCGTGCTCGAGATCGAAGCAGGGCGCTCCCTGTTCTTCCCCGGCCCCTGGCACGTGTGGCGCCTCGAGAAGGCGCACCGTGCCGCCGCGGCGGCCAAGACCGCGGAGCGCGTGGGCACCGACATCGCCCGCCTCGAGCGGTTCGTCGAGCGGTTCCGCTACAAGAAGAGCAAGGCCAAGCAGGCCCAGGCGAAGCTGACGCAGATCGCGAGGCTGCAGGAGGAGCGCTCGTCGGCGGCCGGTGAGTACGAGCTGCTGACGCGGCGAAGCCGCTCGCTGGGCTTCGACTTCCTCAAGCCCGCACGCAGCGGGCGCACGGTCGTCGAGGCGAAGAACCTCGAGATCGTCGCTGGCGAGAAGGAGCTCCTGGACGACGCCTCGTTCGCCATCGAGCGGGGCGAGCACGTCGGCCTCGTCGGCCCAAACGGCTCGGGGAAGACGACGCTGCTCGAGACGATCCTCGACCGGCGCGACCCGGTGTCGGGCACGGTTCGGCTCGGCTACGGCGTCGAGGCGGCCTACTTCTCGCAGCACGAGGTCGAGCTCGACGAGCGCGGCAGCATCCTCGATTGCGCCGCGCGTGCGACGGGGCTGCCGCGGCAGCAGGCTCAGTCGCTGCTCGGGCGCTTCCTCTTCTCGGGCTGGGAGACGCACGAGAAGCCGGTCACCGCGTTGTCCGGCGGCGAGCGGCGGCGGCTCGCGCTGGCGCTGGTCGTCGCGTCCGGCGCGAACTTCCTCGTGCTCGACGAGCCCACGAACCACCTCGACCTCGAGAGCCGGGAGGCCCTGGAGCAGGCGCTGGACGCGTTCCCGGGGACCGTGCTCCTCGTCTCGCACGACCGGGCGCTGCTCGACGCGGTGGCGCATCGCCTGCTGGCGATCGAGGAGCGGATGCTTCCGTCCTTCGACGGCGGCTGGGCCGAGTACCAGCGGCGCCGCACCGAGCCGGAGCCCGAGCCGGCCGCCCCGCCGCAGCCCCGCCCCCGCGAGAAGCGAAAGCCCGAGCCGAAGAAGAAGCGCCCGAGCGAGCTCGAGCAGCTCGAGCGTGAGATCGCCGAGCGCGAAGCCCTTGTCGCTCAGCTCGAGCGCAAGCTCTCCGAGGACTGGTCCGACGTCAAGACCCTCGACGCGCACCGCCAAGCGCGCGACGAGCTACAGGGATTGCTCTCGCGCTGGGAGCGCCTCTTCGAAGAGGCGCAGCAGGCTTAAGCCGCGTCTTTCGAGCGGGCCCGGCTCGCCTGCCACTCCGCGTACTCGCGCGCGGCCGCCCGGTTCCGCCTCAGGTGCATGATCCCGATCCCGATCGGCACGAGGATGATCAGCGAGAGGATCGCGAGCGGGATCGCCCAGTAGGCGCGGCTAGCATGCGGGGCGCGGTAGTCGTCCGCAGGCGCCGGAGCTGCGGCCTTGGCCTTGTCCTGGCCTTTCGTTCGCTTGCCTGCGGCCTTCCGGGTGATCTTCTTCGACTTCGCCTTCCCGCTCGACCTCGCAAGCGCAGGCGGCCCGTGGAACTTCTTGGGCATCCAGTAGTCGACGAGCCAGCGGCCCTCGCGGTTCTTGACGAGCTCGACGTCGGCGGTGAGCGCCGAGTACCCGGAGCCCGGCTTCGGGAAGAGGAAGACCTCGAGGCCGACGGAGTTGCGGTACGAGTACTCGACGTAGTCCCACTGGCCGAGGCCGCGGTGGAGCGCCGGGTACGGCACGACGGGCAGGTCGCCGCGGTTCCATTCCTTGCGCGTGACGCCCTCCTTCAAGCTGGGCGCCGCGAGATCCCACGAGCTCGCCGGGTTCTCGCGGGCGACGGCCGACTTGATGAACTTCGCGAGCACTTCGTGAACCTCGCGCTGCTTCGCCTTCGTGAAGCGCCCCTTCTTTGGCTGCTTGTAGTCGGGGACGGTCGGCCCGTTCGCGTTGCCCGGGTTGCCCGGGGTCGACAGGTGGACGCCTAGCCAGATGAGCGGAATCAGAATCACGACCGGGAGCGTGAACAGCAGGCGTCGCCGCCATCGGTACGAACGAAGAATCTTCACCCCGCCCCATTGTGCCCAAAGCGCGGCTGGGCGATTCCCCTTCCCTAGGCGTCGGCCTCGAACGTCGCCACGACCGCCTCGGCGACGACCTTCATCGGCCTCCCCGAGACCTGGCTGGCCTTGCGCAGCCGCGCGAACGCTTCCTCCTCGGTGAGGCTCTCGCGCTCCATCAGGAGCCCCTTTGCGCGCTCGATCGCCTTCCGCGCCGCGAGCGCCTCGGCAAGCGAGTCGGCCTGCTCGCGGAGGGCGGCGAGCTCCTCGTGACGCGTGCGGGCCGTGCGGATGGCAGGCAGGAGATCCTGCTCCCGGAACGGCTTGACCAGATAGCCGAACACGCCCGCTTCGATCGCGCGCGAGACGAGCTCGTCCTGGCCGTAGGCGGTCAGCATCACGATCGGGATCGGCCGCTCGTCGAGGATCCGACGTGCCGCCTCGATCCCGTCGAGGCGTGGCATCTTGACGTCGAGCACGGCCAGGTCGGGCTCCTCGCTGCGGGCGAGCTCGACCGCCTCGAGCCCGTCCTTCGCCTCCGCGCAGACTTCGAAGCCGGAGCGCTCGAGAAGGTCCTTGAGATCGAGGCGGATGATCGTCTCGTCTTCGGCGATGAGGATGCGCACGAGCGGATCGTAGACTTGTCCGCGTGAGCGCCTGTTGCGCCCCGCGGTACCGCAAGGTCTTCAGCAAGCGCCTGGCCCGCCGCGACGCGAGGCGCTACCGGCGCAAGGGGCTGGACAAGACGGCGCAGCTACTCGTCGACCGGCTGGCCGAGCGCGGGGTCTCGGAAGCGAGCGTGCTGGAGGTCGGCGGCGGGGTCGGCGCGATCGACATCGAGCTGCTGAAGGCCGGCGCCCGGGACGCAACGGTGATCGAGCTCTCCGAGGAGTACGACGGCGAGGCTGCCGCGCTGCTGGCGGAGCAAGGACTGGAGGGCCGAGTGGCGCGCCGGCACGGCGATTTCGTCGCGCTCGCAGGCGCCATCGACCCGGCCGACGTCGTGGTGATGCACCGGGTCGTCTGCTGCTATCCGGATCCCGACTCGCTGGTCGGGACCGCGGCCGGTCACGCCCGCCGGCTGCTGGCGTTGAGCTTCCCGCGCGACACCTGGTGGGTCAAGGCGGGCTGGTACGTGATCGACGCCTGGTTCCGGCTCGTCTACCGGTTCGAGTCGTACGTGCACCCGCACCGGCAGATCCTTGCGGCAGCCGAGCGCGATGGGTTCGTGCCCGTGCACGAGCACTCCGGCCGGCTCTGGCATGTCGCCGTCTTCGAGCGCCGCTAGGACGCGGGAAACACGACCTCGGCGCGGAGGCCGCCGTCCGACTCGAGGGCCAGCCGCCCGCCGAGCTCGTCCTGCACCAGCGCACGCACGATCGAGAGGCCCGTCCCGGAGACCGGCTCGCCCTCGAGCCCCGCCCCGTCGTCGGCGATCGCCAGCACGACCTCGCCGTCCCGCCGAGCGAGTTCCACGCGCACCGCCTCGCCGCCGTGCTCCAGCGCGTTCTGCAGCAGCTCGGAGAAGACGAGCGCCAGCGCCGTCGCCTGATTGCCGCCCAACGAGACCGGCTCCAGGGACGCCTCCACGGTCTTGGCGGTGCCGAGCCCCTGCACCAGCATCGCGCGGAGCCTGTCGAGCAGCGCGTCGAGCTCGATGTCCTCGTCGCGGCGCTCGGTCAGCACCTCGTGGACGGCCGCGATGGCGAGGATCCGGTTCACCGAGTCGTTCAGCGCCTTTTGCGCGTCGACTCCGTCGGTCCGCGCCTGCAAGCGCAGCAGCGACGCGACGGTCTGAAGGTTGTTCTTGACCCGGTGATGGATCTCCTGGGCGAGCACCCCGCGCAGGACGGCGCGTCCGTGCTCGAGCGCGACCGCCGCGTGGCTCGCGATCGACCCGAGCAGCGCGCGGTCGTCCGACGTGAACGCCGTGTCGCGATCACAGACGAGCTCGCCGACCTGCCTGCCCTTCCACCGCAGCGGCACGCGGACTGCGTGCTTCCCAGCGCGACCCTCCGGCCAGACGACCTCGCCGTCCTCCAGGACCAACGCCGCGCCGGTCGCGCCCAGCGCGTCCACGGTCGCTTCGACGATCGCCTCGAGCGACTCCTCCAGGTAGAGCGACTCGGACACCGCCTCCGAGATCCGCGCGAGCGCCTCGAGCTCGTCGACGCGCCGCTGCGCCTGCGCGTAGAGCTTCGCGTGCTCGATCGTCTGCGCCACCTGCGCCGCGATCGCCAGGAGCAGGTCGATCTCGGCGGCGCTGAACTCCCGCGGCTCGCGCGTCCGCACGTTCAACGCCCCGGCCAGCTTCTCGCGCGCCAGGATCGGCACGGCCAGGATCGACTCGTACTCGTCCTCGGGCAGGTTCGGAAACGCCTTGAAGCGCTCGTCGAGGTGCGCCTGAGCCGGAATCATCACCGGCGCGCGCGCCGCCGCGGCCACACCCGTGATCCCGTCTCCCGGACGCATCCGCGGCCGCCCCGTCATCTCCTCGACCCGCGTCCCGTGCGTCGCGCGCAGCACGAGCTCGTCCGCCTGCTCGTCGTAGAGGTAGACGAAGCATGCGTCGGCGTCGAGCGCGTCCGCGACCTTGCTCGCCACGAGCGAGAGCACCTCTTCGAGGTCGAGCGACGAGTTGACCGCCGCGATCGTCTCGGTCAGGAGCCGGAGGTGACGCCCGGTCTCGTCCACGCTTGCCAGGATAGACCCGTGTCGCGCCAGGACTGGCTGCTCGTCATTCACGTCGGCGGCGCTTTCTGCGTGCTGGCGGGGGCGCTGCTGGCGGTCGTGCTGAATCAGGCTGCGTTGCGCCGGTCGCGCCCCTCCGAGATCGCGCTCCTCCTCGGGCTCATCCGCGTCGCGGTCGTTCTGATCGCCCTGGGCATGATCGTCACGCTCGCCTTCGGGATCTGGCTCGTGCAGGACACGGCGTACGGCTTCGGTGACGCCTGGATCGTCGCAGCGCTGGCGCTCTGGGTCGTGGCACTCGTCCTGGGCGGCCTCGGCGGCCGGCGCGACCGCCACACGCGCGAGCTCGCCGAGCGGCTCGGCGACGAACCGAGCGAGGAGCTGTCGGCCCGCCTCCGCGACCCGGTCTCGCAGGTCCTCAGCTACGGGAGCGGCGCGGCCGTGCTCGCGATCCTCGTCCTGATGATCTGGAAGCCGGCCTAACAGAGTCTTAACGCGATCCGCAGAATGCGATTGCACCTGGCGGGTACCGTCAGGGCCAATGTCGGTGCCGGCCTCAGCGCTGCTCCAGACCTCGGGGTTCCTGGTCGCCGACGCATACGGACGCGTGATCGGCAGGGTCGAGTGCCCGATGTACGGGACGCAGCCCGACGTGCCCGACGCGCTCTCGGTGCGCCGCGGCTTCTTCGGCCGCAGGCGCCGGCTCGTGCCCGCCGACGCGATCGACCAGATCGACGGAACGAGCGGTGTCGTCGGCCTCAGCGTCGGGCGAGAAGCGCTCCGCAGCTTTCTCTAGCTCGGCGTGTGCGACAATGAAGCTCTGACGGTCTCAGCGCCCTGCGGCGCGCGAGGCCGACTGACGGCCGACCGCGAGCTGCTGGAGACTCCGCAGCTCGTGGTCGTTGAGGGACCCTTTTACGCGCAGCCCTCGGTAAAGACGGACGTCGGAATCCCGGTCGACGGGCGGCCGCGCCGGTCGTAATTGACGATCGTGTAGCGATAGCTCGTGCAGGGGCGGGGAGAGGCGTCGCGGTAGCTCGCTGCCCGGCCGCGGAAGACGATCTTGCTGCGCTTGCCACGCGTGCGCAGGATGACCACGCGGGCCGAGTCGGCCGGCCGCTGCCAGACGAGCTTCACGCCGCGTCCGGCGACCTGCGCGGCGACACCGAGGACATTCGCCGCCGACGGGATGGTCTTCGGCCTCGCGACATGCCTGCTGGGAGACGGCGACGCAGCAGTCTGCACCGCGAGCTGCACCCCGGCCGAAGGCACGGAGTCTCCGTCTCGGAGCAGACCACCCGCGACGGCGCCCGCTGCGAAGACAAAAACGGCAAGCACCGCTGTCCTGGCCCTGTGGCGCTGAGGCCTCGGCGCCAGAGGAGGCAGGGGCGGCGAGCGTCGAACCGGCGGCTTCGACGGCATCGAAGCTTCTGTCGGGTCAGGGAGTAGCCTGCGCGCCTCCTCGGCGAGCACGGGGTCGACGAGCACCAGCTCGGGACTGATTGGTCCAAGGTCCGCAGCGTCGCTCCGCGGCTGGACGGCTGGGCCCGCGTCCATTGCGACAGTCTTACAGGCCCCTCCGGCCATCGGGACGAATATTCCGCTGCTAGCGCGAAATCGTTTGTTCAAACGCTGGTACCCGTGGAAGACGTCCGGTCGATCAGCTAGAAAGACGGCCTTCAACGTCCAGAAGCCAGAGGCCAGCTGGCGGAGGACCGGGTCCGAGG
>DATDFL010000107.1:0-2669 GCA_036522595.1 Gaiellaceae bacterium | reverse complement strand
CTCCGCCAACGTTCCGAGCAGCGGCAGCCCGCGGTAGCCGATGTGATCGCCGGCGGCGACCGCGCGGCCGTGCGACATGATCAGCACCGTGTCCGCGAGGCGCTGCGCCTCCTCGATGTAGTGCGTGGACATCAGGATCGTCGTGCCCTCCGAGCGGAGGCCGTCGATCAGCGCCCAGAGCTCCTGCCGCACCTGCGGGTCGAGGCCGACCGTCGGCTCGTCCATCAGGACCATCCGCGGCCGGTGCACGAGCGCTCGGGCTATCAGCAGCCGGCGCCGCATGCCGCCGGAAAGCTTGTCGACCTTCGTGTCGCGGCGGTCGACGAGGTTCGCGATGCGCAGCGAGCGCTCGATCGCCTCGCGCCTCTCGGGGCGCGGGATCCGGTAGAGATGCGAGAAGACGAGCAGGTTCTGCTCGACGGTCAGCGTCACGTCGAGGTTGTCGAGCTGCGGGACGACCCCGCACAGGGCGCGCGCCTGCTTCGATTCGTCCGGCAGCTGGAAGCCGAGCACGTCCAGCTCGCCCTCGTCGGGGATCGACTGCGCCGTGAGGAGCCGCATCGTCGTCGACTTGCCAGCGCCGTTGGGGCCGAGAAGGCCGACGCACGTGCCCAGCGGCACGTCGAGGTCGAGGTGGTTGACGGCCGTAATCGGGCCGTACCGCTTGACGACGCTGCGGAGCCGGATGGCGAGGTCGCTCACAGGCTCAGCATGCCAGCAGCGCTAACATCGTAATGCGATGCGCGTCTGACCCAGTGCAAGGCCAGTACGCGACACGACAGGGGGTCACTCATGAAGGTCGCATCGCTCGCTGCGCTCACAGCGGCTGCCGCGCTCCTGCTGGCGCTTCCGGCCGGCGCGCCCGCCTCGTCCTACGTCCGCTTCGGCGTGCAGGACGACAGCTTCCTCACCGACACGACGTCGCCCGAGCAGCGGTTCGACAAGCTCGACCGGCTCGGCGTGAAGCTCGTCCGCTACACGGTCGACTGGCGGCAGGTCGCGAAGCGCAAGCCGAAGCGGGCGCTCAACCCGGGAGATCCCGCATACGACTGGTCGCGAACCGACGGCGTCCTGAACGGCCTGCACCGGCACCGAATCGCAGTCCTGGTGACCCTCTACGGCACCCCGGCCTGGGCGAACGGCGGCGCGGGCCCGAACGTCGTGCCGCGGAGCAAGTACGCGCTCGCGGCCTTCGCCGGGGCGGTTGCGAGGCGCTATCCGTGGATCCGCCTCTGGGAGATCTGGAACGAGCCGAACCTGCGGCGCTTCCTGAAGCCGAACTCGCCGCGGCTCTACGTGCAGCGCCTCCTGAACCCGACCACCGCGGCCCTGCACCACCTGCGATGGGGCAACCAGGTCGCAGGCGGATCCACCTCTCCCCGACGCAGCCCGAGCGGCATCTCGCCGGTCGCCTTCATGCGCGGAATGCGCAGCGCGCACGCGCGCTTCGATGTCTACGCCCACCACCCGTACCCCGTGACGAGAGGCGAGCGGCCCTCCGCCTTTGCGCGTGGGGCGTGCCGCTACTGCCGCGGCATCCTCACGCTCGCGAACCTGCCGTTGCTGCTCCGAGAAGTCCGCCGCGACTTCGGCTCGAAGCGGATCTGGCTGACCGAGTACGGCTACCAGACGAGCCTCGCGAAGCGGTTCGGCGTCTCGCGGCGGACGCAGGCGGCCTACATCTCCCAGGCGGCGCTGCGCGTGAAGAACGCCCCTCGCGTCGACATGCTGATCCACTTCCTCGTCCGCGACGACCCGCACGCCTCCGGCTGGCAGAGCGGCTTCCTGACTGCGACCGGGGCGCTCAAGCCGTCGTTCCAGGCCTACATGCTCCCGCTCGCGCAGGTCGCGAGGCGCGGCGTGCGGACGACGATCTGGGGCCAAGTGCGACCCGGCCGCGGCCGGCGCGTCTACCGGCTGCAGCGGTTCGCCCGAGGGCGCTGGGTCTGGGTCGGCCGCTACCGCACGACGAGCGTGCGCGGCTCGTTCACGCGGGTCGTCCGCGCGCGGCGCGGCACGCGGCTCCGGGTCACAGTGCCCGCGCTGAAGGCGACCGGCCCGGCGCTCACGGTTCGCTGAGGCGCCGCGGCACGCCGAGGACGAGCGCGAGCGGGGCGATCAGAAGCAGCCACATCGTCGGGCCGAGACCAACCGCCTGGGCCAGGAAGCCGAGCGCAGCCGGGACACAGGCCCCGGCCAGGCCGCCGACGCCCGCCACCGCGACCGCGGTCCCGCTCTCGCCCGGAAGCGCCGAGTAGAGGCCCGCCTTGGGCAGCGCGTACCAGCCCGAGTTGAGCAGCCCGAGCAGCGCCAGCAGGACGAGTTTCGCCGGCAGGGACGGGATCCCGAGGAACGCGGGGTAGACGGCGAGAGCGGCCAGGGCGCTGGCTCGGAGATAGCGAAGGCCGCTCACCCTGCGCAGGAGCCAGAGCAGCGCCGCGTCGCCCACGAGGCCCGCCCCCGTCCAGACCGCCACGGCGAGCGCGGCTTCGACAGCACCGGCGCCTGCGACGTCCACGAAGTAGAGCGCCAGGAAGCCGTGGAAGACGTCGAGCAGCAGGTCGGCCGCCTCGAGCAGCGCCAGCCAGCGGAGCACCGTCCGGTCGCGGAGCGCGGCCCGGAAGGACCGCCGCGGCGTCTCGGCGGGCGGGGCGCCGACGCGCCGGGCC
>DATDFL010000106.1:0-4889 GCA_036522595.1 Gaiellaceae bacterium | reverse complement strand
TTCCGCCTGCCGCGCCTGCGCGCCGCGATCTACGACGGCGACACCGAGTCGGAGCGCCGCTGGCAGATCCGCAAGTGGGCGAACGTGATCCTCTCCAATCCGGACATGCTGCACGTCGGCGTCCTGCCACACCATGACCGCTGGGGCGACGTGCTCACCAACCTCGCCTACGTGATCGTCGACGAGGCGCACGTCTACCGCGGCGTCTTCGGCTCGCACGTCGCGAACGTTCTGCGGCGGCTGCGGCGCCTTGCCCGCGTCTACGGCGCCGAGCCGCAGTTCCTCCTGGCCTCGGCCACGATCGCCAACCCAGGCGACCTCGCCCGGATGCTGACCGGAGCGGAGACGACCGTGATCGGCGACGACGGCGCACCGCGTGCCGAGCGAACCGTCGCGCTCTGGAACCCACCGCTGACCGACGAGGAGCTCGGCCTCCGCGCGAGTGCGCTCGGCGAGGCGTCGCGCCTGATGGCCGACCTCGTCACGCGAGGCCTGCGGACGCTCTGTTTCGCGAAGAGCCGCCGCGCCGCGGAGCTGATCCACCGCTTCACGGCCGATCGGCTCGGCGACGACTCGCGCCTCTCGCCCTACCGCGCCGGCTACACGCCCGCCCAGCGCCGCGAGATCGAACGACGACTTCTCGAAGGCGAGCTGCTCGGAGTCTCGGCGACGAACGCGCTCGAGCTCGGGATCGACATCGGGCTGCTCGACTGCGTGCTCTCCGTCGGCTTCCCCGGAACCGTCGCCTCGCTGCGACAGCAGTGGGGACGCGCGGGCCGCCGGGGCCACGGGCTCGCGGTGCTCGTCGCAAGCGAGGACGCGCTCGACCAGTACTTCATGCGCGAGCCCGAGGCGCTGCTCGAGCGCCGCGTGGAGGCGGCGATCCTCGACCACGAGAACCCGCGCGTTCTCGACGGCCACGTCCTCGCAGCCGCTTTCGAGGCGCCGCTGGACGATGCCGACCGAGAGCTGCTCGGCGACGCGGCGCTCGAGCGGGCCGCCGTCCTCCCGGAGCTGCAGAAGACGAAGGCCGGCTACGTTTGGGCCGGGCGCGAGTACCCGGCGGGGCGCGTGTCGCTCCGCTCAACGGGACCCGAGGCATTCACGATCGTCGAGGGCTCGACCGGAACCATCCTCGGTATCGTCGAGCAGGAGCGCGCGTACTCGACCGTCCACGAGGGCGCGGTCTACCTCCACCTCGGCGAGAGCTACCGGGTCAGCGAGCTCGGCCTCGAATCGCGCACAGCGGTCGTCGCGCCGTTCAAGGGCGACTACTACACGCAGGCGAAGAAGGAGACGTCCACCGCCATCGTGGAAGCGACCCGCGCGGGAAGGAGGCTCGGGCTCGAGCTCAACTTCGGCCGCGTCGTCGTCACCGAGCAGGTCGTCGGCTACCAGAAGAAGTCGATCCAGACCCAGGAGAACATCGAGCTCGTAGCGCTCGAGCTCCCGCAGACCGAGTTCGAGACCGAGGCGATCTGGTTCGTGCCGGAGCCGTGGATGCTGGAGGGCCTCGAGCGCGAGCCCCGCCTGCTCGGATCGCTCCACGCGGCCGAGCACTCGCTGATCGCCCTGCTACCGCTGTGGGCGATGTGCGACCGCTGGGACATCGGCGGCCTCTCGACGAACCTCCACTTCCAGACCGGCGCGCCGACGATCTTCGTCTACGACGGCCACGCGGGCGGGGTGGGCATCACAGAGCGCGGCTTCGAGGCCTTCGAGGGTTGGGTCGAGGACACCGCGAAGCTGCTCGACGGCTGCCCCTGCGACCACGGCTGCCCGTCGTGCGTCCAGAGCCCGAAGTGCGGCAACCTGAACGAGCCGCTCGACAAGCAGGGCGCGCTGACCCTCCTGGAGCGGATGGTCGGCGCGCCCTAGCTCGAAAAACCGGCCGTTACTCCTTGAACGGGTCGGTGTCGGTCCAGCCTTCCTTCACGAGCGACCAGAAGTCGACCGCGAGGCGGCGCGTGACGTAGTCGTACGGCAGGTAGCCGTACCCGTGGTCGCCCCACGTCGTCCCCCACGAGTTGCGCGTGATCAGCGCACCCGTGGTGGTGGCTCCGTTGCTCGTGTTCGTGATCGTGATGTTGTCGTCGTAGCCGACGATCAGGTTCGCGTGCCCGCCGATGACCCGGTCTCCCTGGGCCGGGAACGGGATCTTCCCCGTCGTCGCGGCCTGTGAGATCGAGTTGTAGACCGTGAAGCCGTAGATCGGCGGCAGGCCCTTGACGAGATTCGCCTTGATGCGCGTCAGCAGCGTGGCCGGCGCCGTCCCGGGCGGGTCGAGCCGGAAGTACTTGATCGCCTTGTAGTTCGCCGCGAAGGAGAACAGGAATGATGACGGCTCGACGTCGTACTTTGCGATGTTGTATGGCCAGTACTCCTCCGGCGGGATGCCGAAGAGCGCGAGCGCGCCCATCGTCGAGCGGAGATACGCGCCGGTGTCTCCCGTCCAGTGGAGCAGGTCGCGAGTCGCCTTGTAGATGAAGAGCCGCGACGCGTCGATGTGCCGGCCGTGCGCGCGCCGCTCGAAGTACTCGACGAGCCCGGCCGCCGCGTTCGCGGTGCACGAGCCGATGGAGCCCTGATCCTCGATCGGCGAGCAGTACGGCCGCAGATCGATGCTCGCGGGGATCGAGACCGCTTCCGCGTCCGCCGCTCCGATCGCCTCGAGCTGCGGCTTCACCGTCTCGTCTTCGACGGTGTAGTCGCGGAAGTCCGGCAGGTCGCGCAGCCAGCCCATGCCGAGCGGCTCGCCCGTGTCCGTGACCGCCGTCGGCTGCGCCCGGATCATCGGCTTCAGCTGCTCGATGAGCTCCTCGCGCGTCACCGCAACGTCGTTCGTCTCGATTGTTGCCATGGTGGTTCCTCCTTTCCGGTCCTGCCTCGATTGCAGGGGAGCCCGGGAGGAGGGCGCGGAGCCTCGGTAGTGGCCGCAGCAACCTTTCGCGAAACGAGCGGCATCTCGCTCCTAGGTGGTTGCCTCGACCTGACCCTGGCACCGCGTGGCGGCCGTGTCAACCGGGTGTCGATCGGGACCGCTTCCGTTCGTCGTACTCTCGTAAGCGACCGAAGGAGGACACCGTGCAGTACGCGCTTTTGATCTACGGCGAGCCCGGGCGCTGGCTGGACCTCAGCGACGAGGAGCGCCAGACCCAGATGCGGGAGTACATGGAGCTCGGCGAGCGGCCCGAGACTCGAGGAGGCGCAGATCTCGGCGAGCTCTCCACTGCGACGACCGTCCGCGTCAACGACGGCGAGACCCTCACCACCGACGGCCCGTTCGCCGAGACGAAGGAGTACCTCGGCGGGCTGTACCTGGTCGAGTGCGACAACCTCGACGACGCCATCGAGTTCGCCTCCAGGATCCCGGCGGCGCGTACCGGCGGTGCGATCGAGGTCAGGCCGGTGATCGAGCACTGAACGAGCTCGAGCGCGTCTTCCGCGACGAGTGGGGGCGCGTGCTCGCGAGCCTGATCGGCGTCCTCGGCGACTTCGACCTCGCTGAGGACGCCCTTCAGGACGCCGCGGCGGTCGCACTCGAGCGCTGGCCGCGCGACGGGCTCCCCGAAAGGCCGGGCGCCTGGCTGCTGACGACGGCGCGGAACCGGGCGATCGACCGGATTCGCCGCGACCGGACGCTCCAGCGGAAGACCGAGCTCCTGGCGGTGCTCGAGCCACACAGCTCTGAAGAGGACGACGTGATTCCAGACGAACGGTTGAATCTGATCTTCGCCTGCTGCCATCCCGCTCTGGCGACGGAGGCGCAGGTCGCGTTGACGCTGCGCTCGCTCGGCGGGCTGACAACGGAGGAGATCGCCCGCGCGTTCCTCGTCCCGGAGCCGACGATGGCGCAGCGTCTCGTGCGTGCGAAGCGGAAGATCCGTGACGCCGGGATCCCGTTCCGCGTGCCGCCGGACCACCTGCTGCCGGAGCGGCTGCGCGCGGTGCTGGCCGTCGTCTACCTGATCTTCAACGAGGGCTATGGCCCTCCGCCGCGCGACGAGCTCTGCGAGGAGGCGATCCGGCTCGGGAAGGTGCTCGCGGTGTTGATGCCAGACGAGCCCGAGACCCACGGGCTCTTGGCGCTGATGCTCCTGCACGACGCGCGGCGCGAGGCGCGAGTCGATGCGGACGGCGTGCTCGTGCTGCTGGCGGATCAGGATCGCGCGCTGTGGAACCGTGCGCGTCTGGACGAGGGCCGGCGCGTGCTCGACCGCGCGTTGCGGCTGGGACGGCCGGGCCCGTACCAGGTGCAGGCCGCGATCGCGTCGCTGCACTTCGAGGACGAGACCGACTGGACGGAGATCGCAGCGCTGTACGCACGCCTTGGCGAGCTCACGCCGTCGCCGGTGGTCGAGCTGAACCGTGCGGTCGCGGTGGCGATGGCGAAGGGGCCGGAGGCCGGCCTGAGCGTGATCGACTCGATCGAAGGGCTCGACGACTACCGGCACCTGCACTCGACACGGGCGGACCTGCTGCGGCGGATCGGCCGAGCCGACGAAGCTGCGGCCGCGTACCGGCGTGCGATCGAGCTCGCGGCCCAGCCCGCCGAGCGCGCCTTCCTCGAACGGAGGCTGGCCGAGGTTACGCTCACCGGGTGAGTGTTCAGTCGATGACCGCGCCGCTGCGGCGCGTGCTGGTGCGGGCGCCGCGGGCGGAGGATCTGCACGGTTGGGAAGCCTGCGGCTGGCGCGGTGAGCCAGATGCTGCGGGGATCGCCCGCGAGCACGAGGCGTTCTGCTCCCTGCTCGAAGACGGCGGCGCCGAGGTTCTGCTCGCCGACTCCGCGGCCAAGGGCAACCCGGACGCGATCTACACGTACGACCCGGCGATCGTGTCGAACGAGGGCGCGCTCCTGCTCAACCCCGGCAAGGAGATCCGCCGAG
>DATDFL010000105.1:0-16432 GCA_036522595.1 Gaiellaceae bacterium | reverse complement strand
AGAGGTGGCGGTGGTGGTGGAGGCGGTGGTGGAGGCGGAGGCGGAGGCGGCGGCGGAGGTGCGAGCGTGCGAATAAACGAATCTGCAACCTGGTTCGTGTCTCCAGCGACGAGGTCGTCTGCATGCGACCCGAACGCGACCGAGCTGCCGTCAGCGCTCAACGACGGCCGCGAAGGGTAGAACGGGACGAAGAATCCGGTCGGCGTGAACGTGACGTCGCTGAAGTACACGGCGCCCTGCGAACCGGCCCCTCCGCTCGTGAGGCTGACGCGCGTCGTGACGCCGCTGTCCAGGTCGCGCATGAAGACATCGGCCTGCTCGTTCTCGTCCTCGGAGACGAGATTCGAAGCGAAGGACAGAAAGGCGATCTGCCGTCCGTCCGCGCTCAGCGCGGGGAGCGCACTCGCCTCGTTGCCCTGGGCGCTCGACGTGGCGCGGCTCACCAGGAGCGTGGACGCCGTCTCGCGGTCGCGGACGAAGACATCGGACGTGGTGTTGGCGTCGCCGGTCACGAGATTCGTCGCGAGCGACTCGAACGCGACGAACCGCCCATCGGCGCTCAGGGCCGGCATGGCGCTGTCTCCGTTCGCCTGGCCACCGCCGTCCGGGACGCTCACGCGGCTCGTAGTCGCGTTCACCCGGTCGCGTACGAAGACGTCAGCCTGGTCGTTCGTGTCGCCACTCACGAGGTTCGACGCTTCCGACCAGAACGCGACGTAGCGCCCGTCGGCGCTGATCGCCGGGTTCAGGCTCTCGAGGTTTGCCTCGCCACCAGCGTCATCGACGCTTACGCGCGTCGTCTCTCCCGTTGCACGGTCGTGGACGAAGATGTCCGCCGAGAGATTCGTGTCGTCGACCACGAGATTCGACGCTTGGGACCAGAACACAACGTAGCGCCCGTCGCCGCTGATCACGGGAGATGCATTGAGGCCGTTGGCCTGTGCTCCCGCGGTGCCGACACTGACCCGCGTCGTCTCGCCCGTACCTCGGTCGCGAACGAAGATGTCGCCCAAATGGTTCGTGTCGTCGGCGACGAGGTTGGAAGCGGCCGACCAGAACGCGACGTAGCGCCCGTCGGCGCTCAACGATGGGCCGTTACTCGCGCCGTTTGCCTGGGCCCCCGCACTGTCGACGCTCTCGCGCGTTGTCTCGCCGGTCTGGCGGTCGCGGAGGAAGATGTCGAACGCATCATTCGTGTCGCCAGCTACGAGATTCGAGGCCGAAGCAGAGAACGCTACGTACCTGCCGACCGCGCTCTCCACGGGGGCTCGGCTTCCGAGAGGGCCGAGGGCCTCCGCGCCGTCTCCGCTCACGCTCGCGCGAATCGTGGTGTCTGCCGTGAGGTCGCGGAGGAAGATGTCGGCGCCCGCGTTGCTGTCGCCGGCGACGAAGTTCGAGGCGAAGGACGAGAAGGAGACGTGCGCACCGTCGGCGCTGAGCGACGGGGAGCCGGAAAAGCTGTTTCCCTCCGCCCCGGAGCTGCTGACGCTGACGCGGGCCGTCGTACCGGCGTCGAGATCGTGAACGAACACGTCCGTTGAGCCGTTCCCGTCTCCCGTCACGAGATTCGTGGCGTCCGACGCGAAGGCGAGCTTGCGGCCGTCGGCGCTGATGGACGGGTCGTAGCTCGGCCCGTCCGCCTGCACGGCACCGGCCCCCACGCTCACGAGGCTCGTCGTGCCGGACTGGAGGTCTCGCACGAAGACATCCGTCGAACCGTTCGAGTCGCCGGCGACGAGGTTCGTGGCATCCGAGTAGAAGGCGACAAAGCGGCCGTCGGAGCTGATCGACGGCCACGCTGAACCGCCGTCGCCCTCCTCTTCGGCGCTGCCGACGCTGACGCGGGTCGTCGTTCCGGCTTGGAGATCGCGGAGGAAGACATCTGCGTTCTGGTTTGTGTCCCCGGTGACCAGGTTGCTAGCCGCCGAGCTGAACGCGACGTACCGGCCGTCGCCGCTGACGGCGTTGGCCCCGAAGCTCGGGCCGTTCGCCTGACCACCGCCGTTGCCGATGCTCACCCTCACGGTCGCGCCCGTCTGCAGATCGTGGACGAAGGTGTCCATGGCCTGGTTCGTGTCGCCGGCGACGAGATTGGACGCGGCGGAGTTGAAGGCCACGTAGCGTCCGTCACTGCTGATCGCGGGTCGATAGCTCCCTTCGTTGGCCTGGCTTCCCGCGCTATCGACGCTCACCCGGTCGATCGTTCCGCCATCCCGGTCGCGCACAAAGATGTCCTCGATGTGGTTCGTGTCTAGCGCGACGAGGTTGGACGCCTGCGAGATGAACGCCACGTACCGGCCGTCGGCGCTGATCGCGGGGTCGCCGCCGCGATCCTCGTTGATGAAGAGGCCTGACGGCGGCAAGCTGTCGCGGTTCCCCTGGATGCCGGAGCCGGAGAGGCTGACGCGCGTCGTCGCACCGGCGCCTGGTTCGCGCACGAAGACGTCGGCCATGCCGTTCGTGTCGTGGGCGACGAGGTTCGAGGCGCTGGAGTCGAAGGCCACGGCGCTCCCGTCGGCGCTGATGGCGGAGGTCTGGCTCGCGGTCGAGCTGCGCGAATTCGCCTGCTCGCCCGCGGACGAGACGCTGACGCGGATGGTTCCGCCTCCGGCCGGGCTGTCCCCGGCCAACGCGGTCGCCGATCCCATTAAGAGGACGGCAAGCACGCCGCTCAGGACGAGTCGCATTAGTCCGGTAGACGAGCCCCGAGCGCGCGAAGTTAGGTTTGCAACGAGCTAGGCAGGAGCGGCTGCAGGCAAGGTGGCCCCGACCTTCGCCACGAGATCGACGAGCCGGCACGAGTAGCCCCACTCGTTGTCGTACCAGCCGAAGACCTTCACCAGCGTCCCGTTGGCCATCGTGAGCTCGCTGTCGACGATGCAGGAATAGGACGAGTGCACGATGTCCGTCGAGACGAGCGGGTCGTCCGAGTAGCGGAGGATTCCCTCGAAGTCGCCGGTGTCGGCCTTCGAGCGGTAGGCCTGGTTCACCTCTTCGACGGTTGTCTCCCGGCCGACGCGGCACACGAGGTCGACGATCGAGCCGGTCGGCACCGGAGCCCGCATGGACATCCCGTCGACCTTGCCCTTCAGGTCGGGCATGACGACTCCGATCGCGCGCGCTGCGCCGGTCGACGTGGGGATCAGGTTGATCGCCGCGGCGCGGGCGCGCCGGAGGTCCTCGTGCGGGAGGTCGAGGACGCGCTGGTCGTTGGTGTACGCGTGAATCGTCGTCATGAACCCCTGCTCGATCGTGAGCTCGTCGTGGAGCACCTTCGCCAGCGGGGCGACGCAGTTCGTCGTGCAGGACGCGTTCGAGATGATGTGGTGCGCCTCGGGGTCGTAGTGCTCCTCGTTGACGCCGAGTACGAGCGTCACGTCCGGGTCGGTCGCGGGCGCGGAGATGACGACCTTCTTCGCACCGGCCTGCAGGTGCTTCTCGGCACCCTCGCGCTTCGTGAAGAAGCCGGTCGACTCGATCACGAGGTCGATGCCGAGATCGCCCCACGGGAGGTCTCCGGGATCACGCTCGGCCAGAAGCTGGATCTCCTGCCCGTCGACGGTGATCTTCCCGTCGCCGGCCTCGACGTCCTTTCCGAGCGGGCCGAGAACGGAGTCGTAGCGGAGCAGGTACGCCATCGTCTCCGTGTCGCCGAGGTCGTTTGCGGCTACCACATCGAAGTCCCCGCCGCGCGCGAGATGTGCGCGGTAGAAGTTGCGCCCGATCCGACCGAAACCGTTGATCCCTACCCGAACAGCCACATGACCTCCCCGTGAGCTTTTGCGTCGAGTGTAACCGCCCGTTCACGGTGCCAGACACCCACACGAAAGCGTTACGGCTTCGTCACGTACGTGCAACAAGGCCTGCAAACCGGTGCCACGCAACGGACGGCATGGTGTTAGACACCGTCGCGGGAGTGCAACGCTCCGTTGCCTGCCATGAACACAAATGGACGCGGCTCGAATGGGCGGCGGGGCCGCGAAATCATCGAGAAAACGCTATGCGCAGGGGAATCGCCACCCTCCACCGGACCTCGATGCTTATGACTTTCAAGGCCGGTAGTTTTTCGCGTTCGCGTTGCGTAATACTCCCCACCGGCGGGTTTGCGCTCGTCCGGCGATGGATTCAGACCCCGTCCGTCGCCAAGGTCCGGAGCGCGACAATGCGGAGGGGGAGGTCGTCCTCGGAGCTTCCCCTCCGGCCCGCCCTCGCTTCGGCGAGGGTGGGCCGGAGAACAGAGCGGCCTCCTCCCGGCTCAGCGCTGAGCCAGGCGAACGACCGCGCGCAGCCGCCGATGCGCCGTGGCTTTCGTCACCGGCGGATCGCACTTCGCTCCCAGCTCGCGCAGCGAGAGCGACGGATGCTTCGCGCGCAGGCCGGCGATCTCGCGCAGGCGGGGCGAGAGCTCGTCGAGTCGCCGCGACCGTTCCAATCGCTTGACGGCCTCCAGCTGCGCGTGCGCCGCGCGCCCGGAACGCACGAGGTTCGCGTGGTCAGCGTTCGCGAGTCGGTTTGCGCTCGACCGCGTCGACCCGACCACAGCGCGCTCCTCCAACGCCAGCGCCGCGTCGCTCGCTCCCGCCCTCGCGAGCGCTCCCGCGATGCGGTCGATGCCTTTCGCGTACGCAACCCACCCTTCGCCCCGCGCCGCGACCTGCAGCTGGGCAGCCCCCGCGACGGTTTCCGCCCCGGCCCGGCTCTCGCTGCGCACCTCGAGGTGCGGCGACGGCGGCCCGCTCACAGACCCGGCGGCGAGCAGCGCCCCCCGCAGGTAGGCGGCACGGCAGCACCCTCGCCCGAGCAACCGCTTCGGCGGCCGTTCGCGCGGAGCGAGCCGCGCGTCCACCACCCCGGCCTCGCGCAGCAGCCCCAACCCGTCCTCCACGTGCAGCTGGTACCGCGTCTCCTGCCCGAACGCGTGCCGCCGGTACGTCCGGATCTCCGACGCAACCCCGAACGAGCGCAGCAAGGAGAACGCCCTCCGAGCGACCGCCGCCGACGCAAGGTCCAGGTGCGCCGAGACCTCCCCACGCCCCAGGAAGTGCAGCCGCCCGGCGAAGTGGAACAGCGCGGAGAGCTCCGCGAGCCGGTCGCACTCCCTCTCCGGAGCGATCGTGGCGAGCTCGTTGCGAACGTCCTCGGACAGCGACACGCACGCGAATCGTAGAATCACCCGGTGAGCAGCTCCGGGATCTTCAAGCCGCCGCCCGTAGTGAACGAGCCGGTGAAGGACTACCTGCCAGGCTCCCCGGAGCGCGCGGAGCTCGAGAAGCGCCTCGTCGAGATGCGGGCCCAGCAGGTCGACGTCCCCTGCATCATCGGCGGCGAGGAGATCCGTACCGGCCAGACCTTCCAGGCCGTCGAGCCCCACGACAAGGACCACGCCCTCGCCGAGGTGCACAAGGGCGGCGCCGCCGAAGTGGAAAAGGCGATCCAGGCCGCCGCCGACGCGTGGGAGGACTGGCACCGCCTGCCGTGGGAGGAGCGCGCGGCCGTCATGCTCCGAGCCGCCGAGCTGCTCGCCGGTCCGTGGCGCTCGACCCTCGTCGCCGCGACGATGCTGAACCAGTCGAAGACCGCGCACCAGGCCGAGATCGACGCGGCCTGCGAGGTGATCGACTTCTGGCGCTTCAACGTCCAGTTCATGCTGCGGATCTACGAGGAGCAGCCGGTCTCGTCGCCCGGGGTCTGGAACCGCATGGAGTACCGGCCGCTCGAGGGCTTCGTCTTCGCGATCAGCCCCTTCAACTTCACTGCGATCGGCGCGAACCTCTCGACGAGCCCGGCGCTGATGGGCAACACGATCGTCTGGAAGCCGGCCTCGACCGCCGCGGTCTCCGCCTACTGGACGATGAAGCTGCTCGAGGAGGCGGGCCTGCCGCCGGGCGTGATCAACCTCGTCTTCGGCAGCGGCGCCCAGATCGGCGACCCCGTCCTGGCGAGCGACCACCTCGCCGGCGTCCACTTCACCGGCTCGACCGAGGTCTTCCACTCGATCTGGAAGACGGTCGGCGAGAACATCGACCGTTACCGCAACTACCCGCGGATCGTCGGCGAGACGGGCGGCAAGGACTTCATCGTCGCCCACCCGAGCGCGGACGTCGACGCCGTCGCGACGGCCATCCTGCGCGGGTCCTTCGAGTACCAGGGCCAGAAGTGCTCCGCGGCCTCGCGCGTCTACGCGCCGTCGAACCTCTGGCCCGAGCTGCGCGAGCGGCTGGTCGAGGAGGTCGCGACGATCAAGATGGGCGACGTCACCGACTTCTCGAACTTCATGGGTGCGGTGATCGACAGCGGCTCGTTCGCCCGGCAGCGTGACGCGATCGAGCACGCGAAGTCGAACGACGCGGAGGTTCTCGTCGGCGGCGGCACCGACGACAGCGAGGGCTTCTTCGTCGAGCCGACGGTGATCCAAACCAGCGACCCTCGCGATCGTCTAATGCAAGAGGAGTTCTTCGGCCCCATCGTCGCGGCCTACGTCTATCCCGAGAACGAATGGGAACAGACGCTGGAGCTCGTGGACGATACGGCGCCGTACGGGCTCACCGGTGCGATCTTCAGCCAGGACCGTGCCGCAATCGACGAGGCGGGGGAGGCTCTCCGATACGCAGCCGGGAACCTGTACGTAAACGACAAGCCGACCGGAGCGGTGGTCGGCCAGCAGCCGTTCGGCGGGGCGCGCGCGTCGGGAACGAACGACAAGGCGGGGTCGATGTGGAACCTGATCCGGTGGGTCAGCCCGCGGACGATCAAGGAGACGTTCGTGCCGGCGAAGAACTACCGGTACCCCTTCCTGGACGGAAGCTAGGCCGCAGCGTCATCGTGATCGCGGTCGTCGCGCTCCTGGCGACGGCAGCGGCAGCAGGCGCGGCCCGGATTCACCGGATCCACGGAACCAAGCACAGCGACCTGATCCAGGCGGTCAACGGCAAGCGCGACGCCGTCAGCTGCGGGCGCGGCCGCGACGTCGTGACCGCTGAGGCGCGCGACAGTCTCAAACGGGACTGCGAGGTCGTCACGCGCGAGATCTCGACCGACCCCTACGCCAACGCGGCGAGCCAGCACGCAACCGAGGTCGAGCCCGACACCGCCTCGTGGGGCTCGACGCTCGTCGCCGTCTTCCAGGTCGGGCGGGTCGCGGACGGCGGCGCCGCCAACATCGGCTGGGCGACCTCGCGCAACGCCGGGCGGACGTGGAAGCACGGGTTCCTGCCGGGCCTGACGCCGAGCTCGAAGCCGGCGGGCCCGTGGCCGCGCGCCACCGATCCGTCGATCGCGTACGACTCGCTGCACGGCGTCTGGCTCGCGGTGAGCCTCACGTTCGGCGGCCCCGACTCGGCCCTGCTCATCAGCCGCTCGACCGACGGGATCCACTGGGGCCAGCCGGTGACGGCCACGCACCGCGACTCCTTCGCGCTCGACAAGCAGTGGATCGCCTGCGACAACTGGCCCTCGAGCCCCTTCCGCGGCCGTTGCTACCTCAGCTACGACGATCTCGCGAGCAACCAGATCGAAACGAACTTCTCGACCGACGGGGGCCTGACCTGGCCGGGGCCGACCCACTACCCGGGCGCGGGTCGTGCGGCGATCAACGGCCCCGAGGCGCCTGGCGTGCAGCCGGTCGCGCGGCCGAACGGCACGGTGCTGATCCCCTACTGGGACAACACGCAGATCTCGGTACTGCGCTCGGTGGACGGCGGGCTCACCTGGTTCGCGCCGGCACCGGTGGCGCCGGCCCAGTTCGCGCCGCCTCCGGCGCTCAGAACTCCTCCGCTCCCCTCCGCCGAGGTCGGCGCCGACGGCGCGGTCTACGTGGCCTGGTCGGACTGCCAGCTTCGCCCCGGCTGCCCGGGGAACGACATCCTCGTCTCGCGCTCGGCCGACGGGATCACGTGGGGCGCCCCGATCCGCGTGCCCACCCGCGCGGCCGACGCGGAGCTCCCGGGCATCGCCGCGGACACCTCGGTCGCCGGACGGATCGCGCTCGCCTACTACAGCGTGCGCCCCAACGCGTCGCTCGACGTCTGGTTCACGGCTTCGAAGAACGCCGGCGCCACCTGGACGAAGCCGCAGCGGCTCAGCTCGCGGTCAGTCCCCTTCGGCTGGGTCGCGCGCGCGGGAGGCGCGATGGTCGGCGACTACATCTCGACCTCGATCGCCGGCGGCCGGGCCGTGCCCGTCTTCGCTCTCGGCTTCCGTCCGCGCGGCAGCCGGCTGCACGAGTCGATGTTTTCGGCCTCGCTCCCGCTGCCCCACTAGCACCAGCAGCACGGCGCCCGCGAGCGCCGGCAGCGCGAGGATCACTCCCGCAGCGCGGACGCCGGCCGCCGAGGCGATCGCGCCGTCCGCCAGGCTCGCGAGGGGTCGCAGGCCGAGGAACGCGACTCCCCAGAGCGCCATCATCCGGCCGCGCTGCGCCTCGCTGACCCCGAGCTGGAGCCGCGTCGTCGCCGAGGTGTTCGAGGCCAGGTAGCCGAAGCCGGCCACGAAGAGGATCGCGAAGCCGAGCGGCAGCCACGGCGACAGCGAGAACGCGATCACCCCGCCGCCGAGCAGCGAGAGCGTGATCGCCATCCGCTTGCGCGAGCCCGCGACGCGGCCCGCGACGACCAGCGCGGCGGTCACCGCCCCTGCGCCGAACGCGCCGATGATGAACCCCGCGACGGTGTCCTTCCGGTTGAAAGCGTGCGCGAATGCCGGCGCGAGCGTGTTCACCGGGTCGGAGCCGAACCCGACCGCCGCGACGACGATCAGGAACGCAAGGAGGCGCGGGTCTTCGCGCAGCAGCCCGAGCGCGTCGCGGAGCCTCGACGTCTCCGGGGCAACCGTCTCCTGCACGCGCGGCCTGATCGCCAGCAGCGCCGCGATGAACGCGAAGTACGAGAACGCGTTGAGCAGGAACGACGCCGGGATCCCGAGGTACCGCACGGAGGCGGCGCCGAGCGCGGGCCCGACCGCTCGCGCGAGGTTGTAGGTCATCGAGTTCAGGGCCACCGCCGTCGGCAGCTCCTCGCGGTCGACCAGGGAGGCGATCAATGCCTGCTGCGGCGGGATCGAGATCGCGCTCGTCACGCCGAGCCCCAGCGCGAAGACGATCACGACCCACGCGGACGCGAGACCCGACCAGGCGAGGACAGCGAGGGTCGCGGCGAGCAGCGAGGCCGTGGTCTGCGTCGCGAACAGGAGCCGCCGCCGGTCGTAGCGGTCGGCCGCGCTCCCGGCCCAGGCAGCGAGCGCGATCACCGGCGCGAACTGACAGAAGTTGAGCACGCCCAGCAGGAACGCCGAATGCGTCAGCCGGTAGATGAGCAGAGCCGCTGCGAGATTCTGGAACCAGGTCCCGCTTGCGGAGAGCGCGTTGCCGGCGAAGTAGGGCCCGAAGTTCCGCTGCCGGATGAGAGCGAACGCTGCGAGCGGGCCGTTCAGGCCCTGCCCGCCTTGTGAAGCTGCCACGGCGTCGCTTGCGATGCCGCTAGAGGCCGTGACGGCTTTGCCGTCGCGGCCGTCTGACGCACAGTGGCGTTGGCGCTCAGGCCCGTCCCGCCTTGTGAAGCTGGGCGTAGATCGTCCTAGCAGTCTTCGCGGGCATCCCGGGCACGCCTTCGAGTTCCTCCTGCGTCGCGGCGAGAAACCGCTCGGCGGAGCCGAAGTGCTGGATCAGTGCGCGCCGGCGCGCAGGCCCGACTCCTGGAAGCGTGTCGAAAATCGACTCGCGAGCCCTCGCGTCGCGCCGCTGACGATGGAAGCCGATTGCGAACCGGTGCGCCTCGTCCCGCACGCGCTGCAGGAGCTGCAGCCCCGCCGAGTCGCGCGGCAGCAGGATCGGCTCGGACCGCCCCGGGACGAAGACCTCTTCGACCCGCTTCGCCAGCGAGATCACGGCCACCCGAGGCAGATCGTACGCCTGCATCGCCTGCAGCGCCGCCGCGAGCTGGCCCTTGCCGCCGTCGATGACGACGAGGTTCGGCGAGGCGGCGAACGACTCGTCGTACTCCTCCGCGGTCACGTCGCGCAGCCGCGCGAACCGCCTCGAGATCACCTCCGCCAGCGCCGCGTAGTCGTCCTGCCCGTCGAGCCCGCGCACGCCGAACTTCCGGTAATGGGCCTTCTTCGCGACAGCATCCTGGAAGACCACCATCGAGCCGACGACCGCCTCGCCCTGGATGTTCGAGACGTCGAAGCACTCGATCCGCAGCGGGAGGCTCTCGAGGTTCAGCGCCTCGCGGAGCTCCTCCAGCGCCTCGACCCGCCGCAGCCGCCGCGTCTCGGCGACCAGCGCATCCGACTCCAGCGCGACCCGCGCGTTCTCGGTCGCGAGCTCCTGCAGGCGCCGCTTCTCTCCGCGAACGGGCGCCCGCACCTCGACCCGCGAGCCGCGCCTTTCGGACAGGAACTCCTCCAGCGCCACGGTCTCACCCGCCTCGCGCGGGACGACGATCTGCGGCGGCACCGACGGCGACGAGCCGTAGTACTCGACGCAGAACGCCTCGAGCAGCGCGCTCACCTCCTGGCCGGCCGCGTTCTCGAGGTGGAAGCCGTAGCGGTCGATGAGCCGCCCGTCGCGCAACGGGAACACCTGAACGGCAGCGCGGTCGCCCTCCACCGCGATCCCGATCACGTCGATGGTGCCGACCGCACGCTTGTCCGCGGCCTGCCGCTCGGCGAGGTGCCGCACTGCGAAGAGCCGATTGCGGTAACGCGCAGCCTCCTCGAAGCGCTCGCCCTCGGCGGCGTCCTTCATCTTCCGCTCCAGCTCGCGGAGAATCGGCCGCGTCTCACCGGAGAGGAACTCGATGACGCCGTCGATGATCCTCGCGTAGCCCTCCTTCGAGACGTAGCCGACGCACGGCGCCTGGCAGCGCTCGATGTGGTAATCGAGGCAGGGGATCCCGGAGTGCCGGCCCGGTTGCGGACCTTCGCACGGACGGTACGGGAAGACCCGGTTGAGGACGTCGAGCGTCTCGCGCACCTTCTTCGCGTTCGCGTACGGCCCGAAGTAGACGACCCCGCGCCGGTGCCGCTCGCGCGTGAACATGACGCGCGGGTAGTCGTCCTCGACCGTGACCGCGATGTAGGGAAACGACTTGTCGTCGCGGAGGCGGACGTTGAACGGCGGCCGGTGGCGCTTGACGAGGTTCTGCTCCAGGTGCAGCGCCTCGACCTCGGTGTTCGTGACGATCACCTCGATGTCTTCGACGCGGCCCGGAAGCTTCGCGATCTGGGCCCGTGTCTCGCCGCTGCGCTGGAAGTAGCTGCGCACGCGCGGCCGCAGCGACTTGGCCTTGCCGATGTACAGCACCTGACCCTTGTCGTCTCGGAACAGGTAGACCCCGGGCTTGGCCGGAAGCCCCTTCAGCTGCTCTTCCACATGGTTGCTCACGCCGCGGCAAGGGTAGCCTCGGCTTCGTGAGAAAGGCCTGGCTGATAGCGGCCGTGGCGGTGCTGGCCGCAGGAGGCGCGCTCGCGGCCGTGATCGTCTCCTCCGGCGGGGAGAAGAAGGCTCAGCCGGGCACCTCTGACAGCAGCCGCCTGACGCTGACGACGGAATCGTCGACGCACGGGACCACGTCCGCGGGGACGACGAACGGAACCACGAACGGCCTGCCGCCGCCGACCGGCACCACCTCCCCGGTCCCGGCGACGACGTCGAGGATCCCGCCGCCGCCGAGCCCGCACAGCAGTCGCAAGAAGGTCTTCACGATTGGCGTGGTCGACGACTCGCTCGCCCAGCAGGACCCGAACTCGGCGCGACTTCTCGTCAACCTCTCGTACCAGGCCGGCTTCGACGCCGTCGTGGTGTCGGCGACCTGGACGCCCGGGCGGACACACCCTCAGCCGACGGTCGTGCGCGGGATCGGCAACGCCGCGCGGGCGGCACGCGCCCACCACATGCGGCTCTTCATCGTCGCCTGGAACGGGTTCTCGACGAGCACGCCCCGCGACGGCGTCGAGCGCGGACAGTTCGCGACCTTCGCGGCGTCCCTGGTCAAGGCGTTCCCGAGCGTGCACGCCATCGTCGTCGGCAACGAGCCGAACCTGAGCACGTTCTGGATGCCGCAGTTCGGGCGGGACGGGCGCGACGTCGCCGCGGCCGCCTACGAGGACCTGCTGGCGCGGAGCTACGACGCGATCAAGGCGGCGTCGCCCAACGTGGAGGTCGTCGGCATTGGCATCTCTCCGCACGGCGCGGACCGCCCGCACGGGATCCGGCCGACCCACTCGCCGACCGCGTTCATCCGCGATCTCGGCGCCGTCTACCGCGCGAGCGGACGCAAGCGCCCGCTGATGGACGCATTTGCGATCCACCCGTACATGTCCGCGCCGAAGATCCCGCCGAGCCGCACGCATCCGAAGACGACCGAGATCACGATCGCCGACTACCCGAAGCTCGTCACGCTGCTGGACGAGGCCTTCCGGCACACGCCGCAGCGCGGCCGGACGCTGCCGATCATGTACACGGAGTTCGGCGTCCAGACCGTCGTGCCGGACGCGAAGGTTTCCGCCTACCAGGCCGGGACGTCGCCCAAGGCCGGGGAAGGCGTGAGCTCGGCGACCCAGGCTGCCTACTACCGCGAGGCGCTCGCGCTTGCCTACTGCCAGTCGACCGTGCGCGGGCTGTTCATCTTCCACACCTTCGACGAGCCGGCGCTGAACGGCTGGCAGTCCGGCCTCTACTACGCGGATCGAACCGCGAAGCCGAGCCTGCGCGGCTTCCGCCGAACCGTGGGCGACCTGCGCGACGGCAAGCTGACGAACTGCGGGCGCTAGGCTTTCCCGCGTGGCCGGCCAGTACGTCGCCTACACGTTCTTCAAGGTCGATCCCGCCTGGCGGCGCCTCCCGATCGACGAGCGCCGCGCCGGCAAGGACGCCTTCGCCGAGGTGGTCGAGGACTGGGCCTCGCGCATGACCTCGCTCCGCGCCTACTCGACGGGCGGCGTGCGGCCCGACGCCGACTTCTTCCTGTGGAAGATCACGGAGCGCTACGAGGACCTGGGCGAGCTCGGCGCCTCGCTGAACTCGACCCCGCTCGCCGGCTGGCTCTCGACGCCCTACTCCTACCTCGCCACGACCAAGGCCTCGGAGTACACGAAGGCGCGCAAGCCGCGGCAGGTCGTTCCGAAGGGCTCGCCGTACCTCGTCGTCTACCCGTTCGTAAAGGTGCGTCCCTGGTACTCGCTCCCGCACGAGGACCGGCAGCGCGCGATGGACGAGCACATGCGCATCGGGCACGAGTTCTCGACGATCGTCAACCACACGACGTACTCGTTCGGGATCGACGACCAGGAGTTCATGACCGCCTTCGAGTGCGAGGAGCCGTCCGACTTCATGCACCTGATGCTGACCCTCCGCGACACCGAGGCAAGCCGCTACACAGAGCGCGATACCCCGATCTTCGTTGGGCGGCTCTGCGAGATCCGCGAGGCGCTCGACGAGCTCGACGGCCAGAGCGCCCGCGTCCAGGCCGAGTCGTAAGAACCAGCCTCCTCGCATCACTAAGGTCGTACTACGACCTAAAAGGAGGACTGATGTCCCTCACGCGACTCCGCTGGCTCGCCGCCTTTGCCGCGGTCGGTGCCGCACTCACCTTCCTGCTCGCGAGCGTTGCGCTTGGTGGGGAGTCCAACCGCATGACCATGCCGATGTCGATGCGCATGCAGATGCATCACGGCGCCGTTCTTTCGCCGCGCGCCGTGGCGCTCCGCGAGAACATGCGCAAGCTCTGGGAGGACCACATCACGTGGACGCGCCTGACGATCGTCAGCTTCGACGCGAACCTCCCGGACCTCCAGGCCACGCTCGGCCGCCTGCTCCGGAACCAGGCCGACATCGGCAACGCGATCAAGCCGTACTACGGCGCCAAGGCCGGCAAACAGCTCACCTTGCTCCTGCGGTCGCACATCCTGATCGCGGCAGACGTGCTCGACGCCGCCAAGAAGGGTGACGCTGCCGCGCTCTCGTCCGCGCAGCAGCGCTGGAGCGCGAACGCGGACGACATCGCCCGTTTCCTGACCAAGGCGAACCCGCGCAACTGGCCGCTCTCGATGACGCGGACGATGATGCGGAAGCACCTGAAGCTGACCACGGACGAGGCGGTCGCGCACCTACAGGGCCACTTCGACGCGGACATCGCGGCCTACGACGCCGTGCACCGCGAGATCCTGCAGATGTCCGACATGCTCAGCTCCGGAATCGTCAAGCAGTTCCCGGGGAGGTTCTAGGCCTCCTAGTAGCCGTAACTGTGCTCGTCGCGCCAGATCCGCCACATGGCGAAGCCACCGCAGACGAAGACCGCGAGGAACGCGATCAGGTTCCAGCCGCGTCCAATCGGCGTGAAGAAGCGCGCGGCGATGTTCACGGCCATCAGGACGGCCGACCCGTAGAAGACGAGGCGCGACCGGTTCGACCACATCGAGATCTCCTCGCGCCGGTCGCGCCACATCAGGAACAGGAAGTACGCGATCGCCAGGAAGAACGCGATCTTCGCCAGGAAGTACAGCGCCGACAGCGTGCGCTCGAGCTGAAGGACGACCACGACCAGCGCGATCAGCGCGATGATCAGGAAGCCGCGAACCGTCGGGTTCATGTCGGCGAAGCGGCGCTTCACGCGATCCAGCGTAGCTACAGTCCCGGCGTGATCGAGGAAGGCAAACCGGCTCCGGACTTCGAGCTCGAGAGCGACTCAGGCGGCACCGTCAAGCTCTCCGACCTGCGCGGCAAACCGGTCGTCCTCTACTTCTATCCGAAGGACGACACGCCCGGGTGCACACGGCAGGCGTTCGGCATCCGCGACTCCTGGGACGAGTTCCAGCGCGCCGGCGCCGAGGTCTTCGGGATCAGCGCCGACACGAAGGCGTCACACGAGCGCTTCAAGGCGAAGTACTCGCTCCCCTTCACCCTCCTGGCCGACCCGGAGCGCAAGCTCGCCGAGCCCTACGGCGTCGGGCAGGACGGCAAGAACTCCTACGAGCGCTCGACCTTCGTGATCGACGCCGACGGCAACGTCGCCAAGATCATGCGGCGCGTGAACCCGGACCAGCACGCCGATCAAGTTCTCGCGGCTCTGGCCTAGCGCACGCGGAAGGTCGCCGACCCGACGAGCTTCCCGTAGGTCCCGCTCCGGCCGAACGCAGGCCAGACAAACCACGCGTAGAGCCCGGGCTTCAGGTGGTACTCGCGGTTGTCGAACTTCCAATCGCGCGACAGCCGGAACGCCGCACGATGAGGCCACGCGCTCAGCACTTTGCTCTTCCCGCGCCAGAGCTGGACGTTGTAGAACCGTGCCCGGCCGACCGCGCGCCAGCGGAGGAAGAGCTTGTGGGCCCGGCGAACCGTGGCGCCGTCCGAGGGGGCGAGCAGCAGCGCGCTGTGCCCCACCACGATGCCGGTCGGCGGCGAGACGTTCCCCGCCTTGTCGTAGCTCATGAAGTTGTAACGGTGCTCGAGCCCGTTGACGAACTTGCTCTCCGAGTAGCTCGTGCCGGCGCCCGCGTACACCTGCTTCGCGGTCGTGTTCGCCCCGACGCTGCGCAGGATGACGACGTGGTCGGTGTCCGGCCCCGGCGTCCAGGAGAGCCGGAGCTTTCCGTAGCGAACGCTCGCGTGCACGCCGCCCACCGGAGCAGGCGGGACCGTGTCGACCGCCCAGCTCCATGAAGCTGTCGGCCCGCGGCCGTCGTGCTCCGCATACACCTGGAACGTGTGCTCACCGTTGCCCAGGCCCGTGTAGGACAGCGGCGCGGCGCAGGGGCTGAACTTCGCGCCGTCAAGGGAGCAGGAGAAGTGCGCGTCCGTCTCGTTCGCCGTGAACAGGAAGGTCGCGGTCGTGACGTTCGTCGGGCCCGCGGGGCCCGCCGTGATGGTCACGACGGGAGGCGGATTCGCGTCGCCGGAACTCCCCGCGAGAGCCGGGATGAGCGCTGCGGTGACGACAGCAGCCAGGAGCCCGAGGAGGAGCGCGATCTTCACGCCCCCACCAGGCCCGTCAGCACGCCGACGAGGACGCACGCGATCCCGATCGCAGCCCCGGTGACGAGGATCGTCTGGCGGTGGGGCTCGAGCCAGAACGCGGCCCCTTGCGGGAGAGCAGCGCGAGGGGCATAGGCGATCCCCGCCCCGAGCAGTCCGAGCAGGACGCCGAAGCCGATGATCAGCACTGCCGGCGACGAGCCGCCCGAGCTGGTGACGACGGAGGCTCCGCCGACCGCCAGATGCGGCGACGGCGGCAGCTTCGTCGCGTCCGGGGCGGAGTGGGTAGGGACGGCGGTCTGCGTGCGGCGCACGACCTTCTTGTGCTTCCGCGAGCGCTTGTGCCGCGCCGGAGCGGGTTTCGCAGGCGCCTGGACGAGGGCAGCCGGCGGAGGTGGAGGCGGCGGCGGTGGAGGAGGAGGCGGCGGCGGGGGTGGCGGTGGAGGCTTGGGGGCCGGCGGCGGC
>DATDFL010000104.1:0-20642 GCA_036522595.1 Gaiellaceae bacterium | reverse complement strand
GCCTCGAAAGTGTCTAGGTTTCGTGGCTTGAGGCAGGCCGCCGCACTCGTCGGTGCTCTCGTGCTCGCGATCACGCTGGCGGGCTGCGGCTCTTCGGCGAAGTCCCGCTACGTCTCGAAGCTGAACAAGATGTGCGAAGCCTTCGCGAAGAAGGAGCAGGTGATCGGGACGCCGGGAACCCCGGGCGAGCTCAAGTCGCGCGGCGATCGCCTCGTCGCCGCTTACGACGAGGAGCTCTACCGGCCGCTGCTGAAGCTGAAGGCGCCGCCGGAGATCGCGTCGGAGGCCACGCAGCTGCGCGACCTCGCGCAGCGGCAGCGGAACGTCCTCGGCGCGCTGGCCAACGCGGGCAAGACCGGCAATCTCCGGCGAATCCAGCAGCTCGTGACGGTGAACCAGTCGCTGAACAGCCAGCTCGCCCAGCTCGCGCAGCACCTGAACGCCGACTCCTGCGCCAGCTGAGCCCGGCTAGGCTTTTGCCCGTGCGCCGCTACCACGTCACGACCTTCGGCTGCCAGATGAACGCCCACGACTCGGAGCGGATCAAGGGCATGCTCGAGGAGCTCGGCCTGGGCGAGGCGCCGACCCAGGACGACGCCGACGTCCTCGTGTTCAACACGTGCACGATCCGCGAGAAGCCCGACCAGCGCTTCGCGGCCCACCTCGCGCAGGCGCGCGCGCTCAAGGAGCGCGAGCCGGAGAAGATGATCGCCGTCGGCGGCTGCTACGCGGAGGCGCAGCGTGAACGGCTCTTCACGCTCTACCCGTTCGTCGACGTCGCGTTCGGGCCAGGTTCGATTCCGCACCTAGGCGAGTGGCTCGGCGCCGGCGGTATGGGCGTCGACCGGAGCGCGTTCGGCATCGCCGACGAGCGCGCCTTCGCGGGGCGGCTGCCTAGACACCGGGAACGAAGCTTCCAGGCGTGGGTGCAGATATCGATGGGCTGCAACTCGGTCTGCGCGTACTGCATCGTGCCGGCGGTGCGCGGCCGGGAGGTCTCGCGCCGACCCGGTGAGATCCTCGCGGAGGTCGAGGGCCTCGCGCGCGAAGGCGTCCGTGAGATCACGCTGCTCGGCCAGAACGTCAACTCCTACGGGCGGGACGTCGGCAGCGACTTCGCCGAGCTCCTGCGCGCCTGCGACGCCGTTGACGGCATCGAGCGGATCCGCTTCACGAGCCCGCACCCGAAGGACTTCCGCGAGCCGGTGATCGCGGCGATGTCCGAGTGCGCCGCCGTCTGCGAGCACGCGCACCTGCCGCTGCAGTCCGGCTCGACGCGGGTCCTCAAGGCGATGCGGCGGACGTACTCGCGTGAGCGCTACCTCCGCCTGGTCGGCGAGCTGCGCGCGGCGATTCCGGATCTCGCGCTGACGACCGACCTGATCGTCGGCTTCCCCGGCGAGACCGAGGCGGAGTTCGAGGAGACGGTGAGCGCGGTCGAAGAGGTCGGCTACGACGGCGCCTTCACTTTCGTGTACTCGCCGCGCCAGGGCACGGAGGCCGCCGCGATGCCCGAGCAGATCGGGGAGGACGTGAAGCGGAGGCGGATCGAGCAGCTGATCGAGGTTGTCCAGCGGGTGGCCGAGTCGCGGAACCATGACCGGATCGGCCGCGTCGAGGAGGTGCTGGTCGAAGGGCCGAGCCGCACCGACGCCTCGCACCTGCGCGGGCGAACGCGACGAAACACGACAGTCGTGTTCGCCGGCTCCGCGGCTCCGGGAGAGCTCGTGCAAGTCCGGATCGAAGACGCGACCTCGACGACCCTGCGAGGCGCCGAGTTGGCCGTCGTTGCTGCGTAGCCGCGACCTCGTCTGGGACGGCTGTCTGAACGTCCGCGACCTCGGCGGCCATTCGACCGAGGAGGGCGAAGAGACCCGCTTCGGATCGGTAGTGCGCGCGGACAGCGTGAGCCAGCTGACCCCTGCGGGCTGGCAGGCGCTCGTCGACTACGGCATTCGGACCGTGATCGACCTGCGCGGCGACCACGAGCGTGAGGACGACCCACCGCGCGAGCTGCCGGTCGACGTGCTGCACGTGCCCTTCATGGAGGCGAGCGAAGAGGAGTGGGAAGAGATCGGCGCGGAGCTCGAATCGCTCGACGAGCTAGCGGTCGTCGACGCGACCCGCGAGGCGTACCTGATCTTCCTCGAGCGCTTCAAGGCGAACGTCGCGGCTGCCGTGCGAGCCGTCGCCGAGGCTCCCGAGGGCGGTGTCGTCATCCATTGCGTCGGCGGCAAGGACCGGACGGGCCTGCTGACGGCGCTTCTGCTTCACCTCGCAGGAGTGTCGACCGAGGAGATCGCCGACGACTACGCGCTGAGCGAGGAGCGGTTGCGACCGCGGCACGAGTGCTGGTTCGAGGCTGCCGAGACCGACGCCGAGCGCCGTCGCCTCGAGCGGATCGCCCAGACGCCGCCCGAGGTGATCACCGGGGTCTTTGACGAGCTCGAGCGGCGTTACGGCAGCGTCGAGGGGTACCTCCGCTCGGCCGGGGTGAGCGAGCGGGATCTCGACCTCGCCCGCTCGCGCCTGCGTGACTAGCGTCGTCGCGATCTTCGGCCCGACGGCTTCGGGCAAGAGCGCCGTTGCGGAGGAGATCGCCCGCCGCATCCCGGCGGAGCTCGTCTCGGCCGACTCGATGCAGGTGTACCGCGGGCTGCCGGTCCTCACGAACCAGTCGCCTGCGAGGCTCGTCGGGATCTGGGATCTCGACCACGAGGCCTCGGTCGGCGAGTACCAGGAGCTGGCGCACGCGGCGATCGACGAGATCCTCCAGGCAGGCCGAACGCCGATCGTCGTCGGGGGCACGGGTCTGTACTTCCGCGCCGCACTCGCCGATCTCGCCCTGCCACCGGCGGTGCCGCCCGAGACGCGTGAACGGGTCGAGCGACTCTACGACCGTGTGGGCGGGGAGCGGGCGCACGAGCTTCTTGCCGAACGCGACCCGTCGGCCGCCGCGGCGGTGCATGCAAACGACCGGCGGCGCGTGGTGCGCGCCCTGGAGCTCGCCGAGGCGGGGTCGTCGCTGCGCCCCTCTGCAGACCGCCTCTGGGCCGGAGAAACGCGCCATCCGACGCTGATCGTCGGTCTTGAGCTGCCGCGCGAGGAGCTCAGGCGCCGCATCGCGGTTCGAACCCGCGAGATGTTCGAGCGCGGGGTAGAGGACGAGGTTCAGGGCGCGTTGGCGCGCCCGATCTCGGAGACGGCGCGTCACGTTCTGGGCCTGCGCGAGATCGCGGAGCTTCCGCCAGACGAGGCACGTGAGGCGCTCACGACCCGCACCGGCCGCTACGCCGTCTACCAGCTCCGCTGGCTGCGCCGCATTCCGGGCATTGTTAGCCTGGATGCCCAGCGCCCTCCGGGCGAGCTCGCGGATGCGATTCTCGAAATGGCACGGTCTCGGGAACGACTACCTGCTCGTTGAGCGGGCCGACCTCGACGTTCCGCTGACGCCCGGGCGAGTTCAGCGCATTTGCGACTACCACTTCGGGGTCGGGTCCGACGGGATCCTCGAGGTCGTCTCTGCGAACGGCGCCGAGGCCGAGGTCGTGATCTGGAACCCGGACGGATCGACTGCGGAGCTTTCGGGCAACGGGACGCGGATCGCGGCGCGCTGGCTCGGGCGGCGGAGCGGGGAGGAGGCGGTGCGCGTTCGCGTCGGCCCGCGCGAGGTTGCGGCGCGGCTGCGCGGCCGCGAGGTCGAGCTCGACGTCGGCGAGGTCGAGGTGGGCGAGCCGGAGACGATCGAGGTGGGCGGCGAAGGGGTCGAGCTGACAGCTGTCTCGGTCGGCAATCCGCACGCGGTGATCCGGCGCGAGCCCGACCGGGACGAGGTGCGCCGGGTTGGCCCCCTGGTCGAGAACCACGAGCGCTTTCCGGACCGAACCAATGTTCAGCTGATCCGTGTCGACGGGCGGCACGAGCTGACCGTCGGCGTGTGGGAGCGGGGCGCGGGGGAGACACTCGCCTCCGGAACGAGCTCCGTGGCCGCCGCCGCCGCGGCGATCGCGCGGGGCTGGTGCGAGAGCCCGGTCACGGTTCATCTCATCGGTGGCGATCTCGAGGTCGAGATCGAGGGTGGCCGCGCGGTGCTGACCGGGCCAGCTGAGGAGATCTGCACCGTGGAGCTCTCCGAGGAGTTCTCTCTGTGAAGTTCGCGCGACGGCTCGACGAGGTGCCGCCGTACCTGTTCGCCGAGCTCGAACGGAAGATCGCCGAGAAGGCGCAGGCCGGAATCGACGTGATCAGCCTCGGGATCGGCGACCCCGACCTGCCGACCCCGGAGCCGGTCATTGCCGCCCTTGCGGAAGGCGCGCGCGATCCTTTGACGCATCAATACCCGAGCAACCAGGGCTCGAAGGAGTTCCGCGAGGCCGCTGCCGGTTTTTACGGGCGCCGTTTCGGCGTCGAGCTGGATCCGGCCAGCGAGGTCGTCCCGGCGCTCGGGGGCAAGGAGGCGGTTGGTCACGTCTGCCTCGCGCTCCTCGACCCCGGCGGCCTCTCCCTCTCGCCGGATCCCGGCTACCCGCCGTACACCTCGGGGCCGCTGTTCGCCGGCGCGGAGGTCGAGTATCTGCCGCTCGAGGAACGGAACGGCTTCCTCCCGGATCTCGACGTCGTGCCGGTCGAGAAGGCGGCGAGGGCGAACGTGCTGTTTCTCAACTACCCGAACAACCCCACGGGAGCGGTCGTCGAGCCCGGCTTCTTCGAGCGGGCGGTCGCCTTCGCCCGCGAGCACGACCTCGTGGTCGTTCACGACAACGCGTACTCGGAGGTCACGTTCGACGGCTACCGCGCGCCCAGCTTCCTCGAGACGCCCGGGGCCAAGGAGGTCGGGATCGAGATCTTCTCGCCCTCGAAGGGCTGGAACATGACCGGCTGGCGCTCGGGCCTCGTGGCCGGCAATGCCGAGGTCGTCGAGCGCTACCGGCAGCTGAAGACGAACCTGGACTCCGGGATGTTCGAGGCGGTGCAGCGCGCGACAGTCGCTGCGCTGACCGAGGCGGAGGGCTTCCCGCGCGAGATGTCCGAGGTCTACCGCCGGCGGCGCGACCTCGTCGCAGAGGCACTCACCGCGATCGGCCTTCACGTCGAGCCGCCGAAGGCGACCCCGTACTTCTGGGTTCGGGTGCCGGAGGGCTACACGTCGGAGTCGTTCGCCGAGCTCGTGCTCGAGCAGGCGGCGGTCGTCGTCTCGCCGGGCCCCGCCTACGGGCCGAGCGGCGAGGGCTTCTTCCGCATCTCGCTGACGGTTCCGGACAAGCGGCTCAGCGAGGCCGTGCGGCGAATCGAGACCTCGCTGCAAGCGGGCATAATCCAGGCGTGACGGCACACCAGCCCGACCCGGCGCCGGGCGCCGAGCCCGAGCGCGGATTCGCCGTCGCGGTCTTGGCCCAAGGCTCGGTTCCCGAGCTGGAGCTGGCGGAGCTGGAGGAGCTGGCGCGCACTGCGGGCGTCGAGCCGGTCGACTCGCTGACCCAGCACCGCGCGCGGCCGGACCCGCGCAGCTACGTCGGCAAGGGCAAGCTCGCGGAGCTGAAGGAGGTCTATCCCGCCTCGCAGGCCGAGGTGCTGCTCGTCGACGATGAGCTCAGCCCCGTGCAGCAGCGGGCGCTCGAGGATGCGTTGCAGTCGAGGGTCGTCGACCGCACCCAGCTGATCCTCGACATCTTCGCGCAGCACGCGGTGAGCGCCGAGGGCAAGCTCCAGGTCGAGCTCGCGCAGCTCGAATACAACCTGCCGCGGATGCGCGGTATGTGGCAGCACCTCGAGCGCCTGGGCGGCGGAGTCGGGACACGCGGTCCCGGCGAGACGCAGCTCGAGACGGATCGCCGCCTCGCGCGCCGGCGGATCTCGCTCCTGCGGCGGCGCCTGCGCGCGCTCGGGCAGCAGCGCGCTACGCGTCGCAAGTCCCGTCGCCGGTCCGAGACGCCGACGATTGCGCTGGCGGGCTACACGAACGTCGGCAAGTCGACCCTGCTCAACGCGCTCACCGGCGCGGGGGCCTCCGTCAACGACCGCCTGTTCGAGACGCTCGACCCGACGACGCGCGGCTTCGAGGTCGAGGGTCGGCGCTACCTGGTGACGGACACGGTCGGCTTCATCCGCCGCCTGCCGCATCAGCTGGTCGAGGGGTTCGCGGCGACGCTGGAGGAGACGCTCGTGGCCGACACGGTTCTCCACGTCGCGGATGCGTCGGTGCCGGAGGCGCGGCTCGACGAGATGCTCGACGCGGTCGACCGAGTGCTGCGCGAGATCGGCGCGGGCGAGCTGCCGCTCGAGCTCGTCCTGAACAAGATCGACGAGGTCGACGCCCTGGGGCGGCGACGCCTGGCGAACCGGTTCCCGGACGCGCTGCAGGTGTCGGCGCGGACCGGGGAGGGGCTGGACGAGCTGCGCAGGCGGGTCGCGAACCTCTTCGCAGAACGGTTCGAGCCCGTGCGGCTCCTGATCCCGTACGCCGACGGCTCGCGGCTGGCCGAGCTCTACGCGCTCGGAGCGCCCGTGGACGAACGTGCCGACCGCCCGGAAGGCGTCTTCGTGCGGGCCCGGCTCCCGCGTGCCGAGGTGCGCCGCTTTGCGCCGTACCTCATCGCGGAGCCGGACGAGGTGTCCGCCCGCAGGGGCGCATGATCGAGCTGCCCATCCGGCGGCTCCGTGAGGACGCGGTTCTTCCCAAACGAGCGTATCCCGGCGACGCCGGGCTCGACCTCGCCGCCTGCGAGCGGCGAGAGCTCGGGCCTGGAGAGAGGGCTGTGGTCGGAACCGGTCTTGCCGTGGCCATCCCCGACGGCTACGCCGGATTCGTCCAGCCACGCTCTGGCCTCGCGGACGAGCATGGCATCACGATCGTCAATGCACCCGGGCTGATCGACTCGGGTTATCGAGGCGAGCTCAAGGTGATCCTCCTCAACACCGACCAGTCCCAGCACTTCGTGATCGAACCCGGAATGCGTATCGCTCAGCTGGTCGTGCTCGAGGTGCCGGAGCTCGAGCTGGTCGAACGGGACGAGCTGCCGGTGACGACGCGCGGGGCGCGAGGCCACGGCTCGTCGGGGCGCTGATGGCCGAGCCGAGGATCCGCGTCTCCGCCATCCTGCGCTGGCGCGGGAGCCTCCTCCTCTGCCGGCACGAGAAGGGCGACAAGCATTACTGGCTCCTGCCCGGCGGCGGGGTGAACTCGGGCGAGAGCCTCGTCAACGCGCTGCACCGAGAGCTGACCGAGGAGCTCGGAATCGCAGACGAGGTCCCGGTCGAAGGGCCGGTCGCGATCGTGGACTCGATCGCGCCTGTGCGCTCGTTCGCCGCGAAGCACGTCGTGCACATCATCTTCGCGGGCGATCTGAGCGAGCGATCCCTCGAGGCGGTGACCTCGGCCGACGCGGCCGTACGCGGGCACCGGCTGTTCACGCCCGACGAGCTGGACGATGTCGTGCTGCACCCGCCGATCCAGCGGTTCCTGCAGCGCTGGAGCCCGGGCGACCCGGTGGTGTACCTGGGCGCGCTCTGGGCCCCGTAGAAATCGGCACACAATCGGCACCAAGCCGTGACACTCTCGTGTGCTCTAAGCCGGTACCGTCCCTAACCCCCACCCACCCAGGGGCGCGCGCGGGCGCGCGTGTGAACAGCTAGAAGCGGCCGCCGCGGGTTTTTGCTCGCTCGGCCGAGACCTCGTGGGCTTCCGCTTCGAGGCCGTCCTCGAGCGGCTCGAAGACCGGAACCTCGCCGGCGCGGTGGGCGATCGCCTGAGCCAGCAGCCAGTCCGCGAGCCACGGGTTCCGCGGCAGCAGAGGCCCATGCAGATACGTGCCGATCGCGCGGCCGGCCCGACAACCCTCGTAGCCGCTCTCGCCGTCGTTGCCGAAGCCGGCCAGCACGCGGCCCAGCGGCTCGGCGCCGTGGTCGAGGTACGTCCGGCCGGCGTGGTTCTCGAAGCCCGCCAGCGTGTGCCGCTCGCCGGGCTCGAGCTCGCACTCGAGCAGCACGTCGCCGATCATCCGCCGATCGCCGGCGACGGTGTGGTGCGGGAAGAGCCCGACTCCCTGCAGCTCCTCGCCGCTCCGGTCGCGGTAGAACCGCCCGAGGAGCTGATACCCACCGCACACGGCGAGCAGCGCCGCACCGCCACCGACCCCTGCCAGGAGCGCCTCGCCGTGCGCTGCCAGGGCGGGCGCAATGAGCTCCTGCTCGCGATCCTGGCCGCCGCCGATGTAGTAGAGGTCGTGTTCGCCCGGTACCACCGGGTCGCCGGCGCCCAGCGCGCGCACCTCGACTTCGTGCCCCCGCCAGGCCGCCCGGCGAGCCAGCACGGCCATGTTTCCGCGGTCGGCGTAGATGTTGAGGTAGTCCGGGAAGAGATGTCCGACGACGATCTTCACGCCGCGGCTTCTTCCCAGTAGGGGCGCACGAACCCGCGGCGCGCCACCAGCTCCCGCAGCGAGAGCATGGCCGTGTAGGTGGGAAGCGCGACGAGCTCGTCGCCTGCCGCGGTGAGCTCGAGACCCCGGTCGAGGCCTTCCTCGAGCGACGGCAGGACCTCGATCGCCGTTGAGGGCATCCCCGCGTATTTGAACCGCAGCGCGAGCTCGGCTGCCCGCTCGCCGGTGGCCACCAGCCGCCCGAGGCTCCCGAGCAGCGGCTCGAAATCGACGTCCCAGATCCACGAGACATCCCGGCCGTCCGCGATCTCGTCGTTCAACGCCACGAGCAGCAGCTTCGGCGGCCCACCGGCGACGAGCGTCCGGACCACCTCGTTGGCGCCGGCCGGGTTCTTGATGAGCAGCACGAGCAAAGTCCGATCGCCCAACACGATCCGCTCGAAGCGGCCGAAGGCGGCTGAAAATCCCTGCAAACCGCCGACAATCTCGTCCAATCCAACCCCGAGCGCCCGAGTCAGCCCGGCCGCCGCGAGCGCGTTGTAGACGTTGTAGAGCCCTGGCACGGCGAGCTGCACTCGGCGCGACCCCTCCGGTGCCACGAGATGAAACGACACGCTCTCGAGCCCGTTCAGCTCGATCTCGCGGGCAGCGATGTCCAGCGCCGGCCGCGCATGCCCGCACGCGGGGCAGCGGTAGTCACCGAGATGCCCGATGTAGGCCGCGGCATACACATAGGGCGTCCCGCAGCGAATGCACCACTTGGAGTCGGCGGCGTGCTGGAGCTCAGCCGAGGCGTGTCGCGGGTCGTCGAGCCCAAACGCGACCGCATCTGCATGACCCGAGGCGAGGTCGCCCACCTGTGGGTCGTCCCCGTTGACGACGAGGGTCGAGCTCTCCGGCAGGCCCGAAACCGCCACGCGCCAGCGCTGCGCGACGAGCTCGAGCTCCCCGTAGCGGTCGAGCTGGTCGCGGAAGAGATTCCCCAGGCAGACAGCGCGAGGGCGCAATCGCGAAGCCACCTCGGGCAGCGCCCCCTCGTCCACCTCGAAGAGCCCGAGCTCCGCGCCCCGAGCCGCCAGCAGCGCCGACGCGACCCCGGAGACGAGGTTTGCCCCCGACCGGTTGTGCGCGAGCCGGAAGGAGGGCGCCAGGATCTGGGCTGCCATCGCCGACGTCGTCGTCTTCCCGTTCGTCGCCGAGACGAGCGCAGCACCGCGAGGAAGCCGCGCCGCGAGCCGGTCGACAGCCCCCGGATCGAGCTTCCACAAGAGCTTCCCAGGCAGCGTCGTGCCGCCCCCGGCTCCCGCCAGGCGCGAAAGCCGGGCCGCGGCCCGAGCAAGGGCGATTTCAGCCGGCAGCGGAACTCGGAGTGCCATCACCCGCGGAAGCTATCGCCTGGACGGCGCGGACATCCCTCACTTGAGGGAACTTTGGCCCGCTCTCCCCCGGCCGGGGGATGAAGCAGTCACCCCTGCGCTCGTACGTTGCGCTTGGTTTTGCAGCGGGGCAGAGCACTCGAGCGCTGCATCTGACGGTAATTGGCGGCCCGCGCCGAGGGGCGTGGAAAGGAGACCGAAGGTGAGGATGGACAGCGGCAAGCGAAGCGAAGAGCGGTCGAGCGCGCTGTGGGGTACAGGTAACCGCGGCGGAGAGACTCGTTCCAATGCACTTTGGGGCAAGGGAGGCCGTGGCTTCGTCACCGCACTCGTGGCGGCGCTGGCCGTGAGCGTTCCCCTCGCCGCAAGCTCGAACACCCACAAGGCAGGCGTGCGAGCACACCGCAACGGGGTGTACCTCGTGAAGCGGACGTACATCGCGCCGGTGCTCAACAGGCAGGCCGGCAAGGCGCCGGACTCGAAGCTCTCGATCATCATCCAGGCCAACTCGAAGTTCGTCCTCAACCACCAGGTTCGGACGGTCTTCGCACGGTCGGGCATCAAGAAGTTCAAGAAGCTCCACCTGATCGACGGCATTGCGGTGAGGATCCCCGCACACCGCATCGCGGATCTGGCGAGCCTTCCGGGGCTGACGGTGACGCCGGACGCTCCGGTGCATGTCAGCGGCTACAACTCGACGCAGCTCTGGCCATACGCGGCCGGCGTCGCGTCCGACTGGAACGGCGCAAACGCGCCGGCCACCGGCGCCAACGCTCCGACGATCGCGGTCGTCGACTCCGGAATCCAGGCCAACAGGCCGGACTTCGGCAATCGCGTGCTCGCAAGCGTCAATCTCTCGACGCTGACGAGCTCCTCCGACGACGAGCGCGGCCACGGCACGTTCGTGGCAGGCGTCGCGGCCGGAGCAGCCAAGGGCTACGCCGGCGCGGTGCCGCAGGCGAACCTGGTGTCGATCAAGGTGATGAACCAGGACGGCATGGCGAAGACGAGCGACGTGATCAACGCCTGTCAGTGGATCCTGGCGAACAAGGCGCAGTACAACATCCGCGTCGCGAACTTCTCACTCCACTCGGCGAACAAGGCCAGCTTCCTCAACGATCCGCTCGACAAGGCGGTCGAGAGGCTCTGGTTCAACGGCGTGGTCGTCGTGGCTGCCGCCGGCAACTACGCGACGAACGGTCAGCGGAGCGGCGTGCTCTACGCCCCCGGGAACGACCCGTTCGTGATCACGGTCGGCGCCGCCGACATGAACGGGAACGCGAGCAACGCAACGCACACGAACGCTCCGTTCTCGGCCTACGGCTACACGCCGGACGGCTTCTCCAAGCCTGACATCGGAGCCCCCGGCCGGTACATCGTCGGTCCGGTTCCGGCAAGCTCGACGCTAGCGATCCAGCGAGCCGACGCAGTCGTCGCTCCGGGCTACATCCAGCTCTCGGGCACGTCCTTCGCGGCTCCGGTCGTCGCCGGCGCAGCGGCGCAGATCCTCGCGGCGCACCCCGGCTACACGCCTGACCAGGTCAAGGGCGCACTGATGGTGTCGGCCAAGCCGGACCCAGGCGCGGCACCGGGGTCACTCGGCGTCGGCGAGATGCAGATGGGCCGCGCGGTCCTGCGCATCAGCCCGCCGAACCCGAACCTCGGCCTCGATCAGTTCGTTTCGAACGGCTCGTTCGACGCGCAGGCCTGGTTCAACGCCGCCAAGGCCAATCCCAGCTGGGACGCCGTCTCCTGGAGCTCGTCCGCGTGGTCGGGCGCCGACTTCAACGCGGTCGCCTGGTCGGACGTCTCGTGGGAGACCGTCTCTTGGGAGACGGTTGCCTGGAGCGACGTCTCCTGGGCAGACGTGGCCTGGAGCGACGTTGCCTGGAGCGATGTCTCCTGGGAGGACGCAGCCGAGGGCGACGCCAACGACTCGGGCGGCTACGACCTCACCAGCGACCAGCTGGCGGCGATCATGGCCAACCCGGATATCGCTCCGGATCCGGCGGACGTGCCTGCTGACGTCCCGCCGCCGGGCGGCTGATTCGACGGACGGGGCAACGCGGCGGCCGCCCCGCCGAACCAATCGAGACACGAGGGGCCGGGCGACAATCCGGCCCCTCCCTCGTTTGGGGGATCTGGGGGGTGTACTCAAAAAGGGGGATGGCACCCCCGAAACGGTGGCGTAGCTTGCGGGAAAGCGGCCATGCGTCGCCAGAGGTCCTTGCGGCCCGCGAGCACGCGGAGATTGGAGACGGCAGACAGGCGATGTCGAGCGACGAGCTCACCCTGATCCGAACATCGGGGGCGCACGCGTGAGCATGTTCCAGACGCCTCTCGAGCACCAGGTCGTCGGGCCCTCGGGGCCGGGCGCGCCGAAGCTCGCGCCGAAGGCCGCCGTCTACTTCTTCCTCGTCGTGTCGGCGACGCTCCTCGCGAGCGGCCTGCCGATCAGCCACCTGAAGGCGAGCACGCCCGGCTGGACGACCTTCGCAATTCTGCTGACGCTCTCCGCGACCGCGCAGCTCTTCGTCGTCTCGGGCCCGCGCCACTACGCGTACTTCACGACGATCGTCTTCCTGATCCCCGCGGTGATGCTGCTGCCGCCCGGGCTGGTCGCGCTCGTCGGGATCATCCACCACCTGCCCGAGTGGCTGAAGACGAGGGCCGCCTGGTACATCCAGAGCTTCAACATCTGCAACTGGACGCTGGCCATGCTCGCCGCCTGGGCCTGCTTCCACGGCTTCTCGCACGACAACCGGGTCTCCTATGCACTCGCCGGCGCCGCGGCGGCAATCGCGCTCGTCGCGGTCAACCACGTCCTGATGGCGCCGATGCTGAAGCTCGCCCGCAGCCTGTCGATCCGCGACTCGGGCCTCTTCTCGTTCCAGAGCCTCTCCACGGACCTCGTGCTCGCGATGCTCGGCGTCGCGATGGCTGCCTTCTGGCAGGTGAACCCGTGGCTGATCATCTTTGCGGTCGCGCCGCTCTTCCTGATCCACCGCTCGCTGTCGGTGCCGCAGCTCCAGGAGGAGGCGCGCGTCGATCCCAAGACCGGCCTCTTCAACGCGCGCCACTTCGCGCTCGCGCTCAACGAGGAGCTGACCCGGGCAGCGCGCTTCGAGCGGCCGCTTTCGCTGGTCATGGCCGACCTCGACCTCCTGCGCGACATCAACAACACGTACGGCCACCTCGCCGGCGACGCGGTGCTCCAGGGCATCGCAGAGGTCTTCCGCTCGCACCTGCGCCACTACGACGTCCCGGCGCGCTTCGGCGGCGAGGAGTTCGCGATCCTGCTTCCGGAGACACCGCCCGAGCAGGCCTTCGAGATCGCGGAGCGGATCCGGCGCACCGTCGCCGCAAGCGCGTTCGACGTCGAGACCTCGAGCGAGCCGATCCGCGCGACCGTCTCCATCGGCATCGCCGGCTACCCGCGCGACGGCTCAGACACGAACGAGCTGATCCATCAGGCCGACCTCGCCGTCTACCGGGCCAAGCTGCAAGGGCGCAACCGCGTCCTCGACGCCAGCTCGGACCCGCTGGAGCTTCCGGAACAGCGACAGCCGGCGTTGCTCGTCGCGGTCCCCGAGGATGGCTCGCACGTCTCGACGCTGCCACCGGCGGTCGAGGCGATGCCGGAGCGCGAGCGGCGGCATCCGCGGCCGCACGACCTCCACGGTCCCCGCTTCCTTTCGCTCTCGCGCAGCCTCATGATGTTCGTCGGCCTGGTCAGCGTCGTCGGCATCTCCGCTGGCCTCGTCGGTGCGGTCTTCGGGCACAGCCACGACTGGATCGGCCTTGCGGCGATCATCGCGCTGGTCGGAGCGGGGCAGGCCCTTGCGCTCGAGGTCGACGACGGCTCGATCTCCGTCAGCGCGGTCGGAGCCATCGCCGGCGCGGCGCTCTTCGGCCCTCGCGCGGCTCTCGCGCTTGCGATCACGACCACCGCGGTGGAGTGGAGCGCGCGGCGCGATCCGTTCCATTACGTCGTCTTCAACATCGGCACCCTGACGCTGGCCTCGCTCGCGGCCGCGGGCGTCTTCACGGCGGGCTTCACCGGCGACCTCGGCAGGGTCGTCTACGTCGCCTCGGGCTTCGCAGCGGGCGCGACGTACTACGCGGTGAACATGGGGCTGTTGAGCATGGCCGTGGCGATCGAGGGCCACCAGCGCTGGTTCGCGGTCTTCCGCGAGCGCTTCGCGTGGTTGTCGACGCACTACCTGGTCTACGGCTTCATCGCCGGCGTGATCTGGGTCGGGCACGACACGGCCGGCCTCTGGGCGCTGGCCGTCTTCGCGCTGCCGCTCCTGCTGATGCGCAAGACGCAGGAGGCCTACCTGCGCCACACCCAGCGGAGCGCGCAGAAGCTCCGCGAGGCGGCCGAGACGATCCAGACCCAGAACGTCTCGCTCGAGCACGCGAACAAGCTGCTCCGCGAGCGGTCGACGGCGGCCATGGAGAGCCTCTCGGCGACCGTGGACGCCCGTGACAAGTACACCGCGGGCCATTCCCGCCGCGTGCAACAGCTTGCGCTCGCCATTGGCCGCGAGCTTGGGCTGTCGCAGGCAGAGCTCGACCTGCTCGGTCACGCGGCCCTCTTCCACGACATCGGCAAGCTCGCGATCCCGGACGCGATCCTGCTGAAGCCCGCGAGCCTCAGCCTCGAGGAGTGGGACCTGATGCAGCGGCACGCCGACGAAGGCGCGCGGATCATCGACCGCCTCGGCTTCCTGAACGACGCCGTGCCGGCGATCAGGCATCACCACGAGCGCTTCGACGGCACGGGCTACCCGGACGGGCTCGTGGGGGAGGAGATCCCCCTCGGCGCCCGGATCATCCACGTCGCCGACGCGCTGGACTCGATGCTGACGACGCGGATCTACCGGGCCGCCAGACCCGCCTCGGATGCCCTGGAAGAGCTCAGGAGGGCCTCCGGGACGCAGTTTTGCCCCAGGTGCGTCGCGGCCCTGGAGCGGATCCTGCCGCTGGAGGGGATCGACGACGATCCCGCCCGGCCGCGGATTGCAGCAGTCTCTTAGAGACGAGTAGCAATCGTCCCTAGACGCTAGCCTGCGTCTTGCATTTTGGCGCGGTTGCTCTACCATTCTTGGTTCGAGTGCCCCGCAAGCCCCAGTACCGCGCGCTGGCGGGGATCGACCGGGAGGCGCTGGCCGCCTTCCAGGCCGGCATCCGCAAGCGCTACTCCGACGAGCAGATCCTCGAGGAGCTCGCCGAATCGGCGAAGCGCCTGGGGCGCTCGCCGACGATGCGCGAGTTCGCGGACGATCCGGAGACGTCGGTGCACCCGCAGACGGTGATCGAGCACTTCGGCAGCTGGAACGAGGCGAAACGCAAGGCCGGGCTGGTACCGCGGCGGTTCGCGACGCGCGAGGAGTTGCTCGAGCTGCTGCGCGAGCTGGGGGAGGAGCTCGACCGGATCCCGACCGCGCGGGACATCGAGGAGCACCGGGGCCGCATGCCGTCGAAGTCGCTCTACTGGCACACGTTCGGCTCGCTCGCGAACGCGCTGCGCGAGGCCGGCTTCGACGTGCCGGTGGGGGAGGAGAAGCTCGAACGGGCGCTCGAGCAGGGCGTGAAGCTCGCGGGCGAGCTGAAGCGGCTGCCGAAGTTCGCGGACTGGGCCGAGGCGCGCCGGGCGGACGAGTCGCTCATGACGGAATGGCAGATCTACCGCATGTTCCAGGGGCGCCGCGGGGCGTGGTCGACCTTCCAGTTCCTGATCCGCGAGCGCCTGCTCCAAGCCGGCGCGAACGTCGCTCCGGACGGCCGCTTACTTTAGGGTCGTCGTGTGCGACTCATCACGATCGCCGTCCTCGCGGCGGCCGCTCTTCCACTCGCGCCTTCCGCCTCGCACGCCACCTTCTCGGCTCCCCAGCAGCGCCTGCTGATCCTCACCGAAGCGTCCGGCACCTTCGGCCTCCGGCTGCTCGGGCCCGGCAGCGAGAGCTTTGAACTGGTCGCGCCGCTGGGCGTGGGCGGCAGCGCCGCGATGAGCGCCGACGGAAAGCACATCGCGCTCAACTTCAGCGTCCCCTTCGAGCCTGAGCCGGGCGACGCAGGCGACCTGATCGCGAGCGACTTCCTCGGCATCGAGGGTGGGGGACTGATCGCAGGCGACACCGCGCGCGGCGGCCGCCCAGCCTGGTCGCCGGACGGCGCGAAGGTCGCGTACTCGGCGAAGGTCAACGGCAAGTGGAACATCTTCGTCGCCGCTCGATCAGGAACCGACGACCCGGTGAACCTCACGAACGACGCCGTCGCGAACGACCGCAACCCGCGCTGGGCGCCGGACGGCCACGCGATCGCCTTCGAGAGCGATCGAACCGGCAACTGGGAGATCTTCTCGATGGCTCCGAACGGCACCGGCCAGACCGATCTGACGAACAACGCGGCGGAGGAGCGGCTCGGCGACTGGTCGCCCGGCTCCGATCGGCTCGTCTTCAGCAGCACCCGGACCGGCGGCGGCGATCTCTACGTCATGCCCGGCAACGGCGGCTCAGCGACACAGCTGACGCGCGGCGCGGGGGCCGACACGCACGCGGCCTGGTCGCCGGACGGAGCGACGATCGCCTTCTCGAACGACGCGGAGGGCAATGCGAACGTCTGGGAAGTCGCGCCGGACGGGACGAACCTCCGGCGGATCACGAACAACGGCTACGTCGACCTCGTCCAGGACTGGCAGCCGCTGCAGGACACCCATCCGCCGGTCGTGCGGGCGCTGGCGAGCACCGGCAGGCGGGGTCACACGATTCACGTCAGGTACCGCATCTCCGAGGACTCGAGCGAAGCCGCGGTGCTCGTCGACCTCCACTACGAGACGAAGCACGGATTCACCGAGGCCGGGACCGACGCGGTGCTCAACGGTGTTCGGTCGGGCCACACCTACACGGCCGCGTTTCCCGCGGGCGCGGTCAGAGGCGCGCCGTCGTCCTTCCGCTTCTGCGTGCAGGCCCTGGACGGCTCCCTGAACCAGAGCGCGCGCAGCTGTGCGCGCTTCCACTTCTTGAAGCCAAAGAAGCGCTAGAGCGCCGCGAGCGCGGCCAGCTGCCTGAGGCAGGAAAGGCCTTCCTGCGGGGCGCGCACGGCGGGGAGGGGGCTCTCCTCGAAGTTCCGGTCGGGCCGGAAGCGCTGCCGCCCGAGCTCACGCCCTTCGGCCGCGACGACCACGGTTCCTTCCGGGATCTCGCGCTTGCGCAGCTTGAGCCGGAGGAACTTCTCGACGACCTCGAGCGCGGCCTTCGTCGAGGCGAAGAAGAGCTCCTCGGGGGCGGTGCCGATCCAGAGCGGCCGGCCGACGCCGCGAGCGAGGAACACGGTTCCGGGCCGGCGCTCGTCGATCCAGGCCGTCGCCATCGAGCCGTTCAGCTGCTCGAGCGCGGAGGCCTCGCCCCAGGCGGCCTCGGCGAGCGCGAAGATCGCCTCGGAGTCGACGGTCATCAGCGGCTCGGCCCGCTCGAAGCCGTGCTGCTCCATGAGGTCGTCGTCGTTGAAGATGATCCCGTTGTGCACGCCCACGACGGCGCCGTGGCGGATGGGGTGGTTGTTGGCCTCGATCCGCGGGTGGCCCTTGGTGTAGTCGCGCACGTGGACGAGCACCTCGGCGGCCTCCGCCGGAAGCACGACCTGCTCCAGGAGCGCGCTCGCACCCGAGCGCTGCTTGTGGATCTCGACCGAGCCGCCCGGGCAACGATGCGCGTACCCGACGGCGTCGGCGCCGCGCTCCGCGATCCCGGCGAGCAGTGCCTGCGCAGCGAGCGTCCGCTCCACGGAACTGGAGCCGCTCAGGCTGTATCCAGCGATGCCGCACATGTCTGTTCTAGAAGACCCCTACAAACAGATCAGCTACCCAACAAACGGTAGCCAGACACTTGGACGCCGCATCATCCTTTGAGTTAGTCACTTCCAGCCTCTCGGTTCGTCATCCGCGCACCTCATCCCTCTTGCGGGTGGAGGCATGCCTCAAGCGAGGGAGGGGGCGAACCGATAGAGCCAACATGGCGCAGCGGCCGCTACCTGACGCGCTCCCCGAACCCGAGGAGCCCGAGGCTCGCCTCGAGGTGGTCCCGGACCCGGTCGAGGAAGAGGTCGAAGAGGCCGAGGTCGAAGAGACCGAGCCGCAGACCGCCGACCCACTGAAGCTCTACGTCCGCCAGATCGGCGACGGCCGTCTCCTGACACCGCAGGAGGAGCGCGAGCTCGCTCGCCGCAAGGACATGGGGGACGAGGCCGCGAAGCGCAAGCTGATCGAGTCGAACCTGCGCCTCGTGATGTCGATCACGCGCAACTACACGAAGGCCGGCGTTCCGCTGCTCGACCTGATCCAGGAAGGCAACCTCGGCCTGATCCGCGCGGTCGAGAAGTTCGACTACAAGCTCGGCTTCAAGCTCTCGACCTACGCGACCTGGTGGATCCGCCAGGCGATCACCCGCGCGCTCGCCGACCAGGGCCGGACGATCCGCCTGCCCGTCCACGTCGCCGAGCAGGTGCGCAAGGTCATGCGCGCCCGCCGCGTCCTCGCCCAGAAGCTGAACCGGGAGGCGCTTCTGCCCGAGATCGCGAAGGAGGCCGGGTTCCCGGTCGAGCGGGTCCGCACGCTGCTCGAGCTGATCGAGGACCCCGTGAGCCTCGAGACGCCGGTCGGCGACGGCGAGAGCATGTACGGCGACCTGATCGAGGACACGCACTCCGCGCGCCCGGACACGGCCACCGCCGACGTCCTCCGCTCGGCCGAGCTCTCCGACGCGCTCACCCGTCTTTCACCGCGCATGCGCCATGTGCTCTCCCGGCGCTTCGGCCTCGACGGCGAAGCCCCGCAGACGCTCGAAGAGGTCGGAGCGGACCTGGGCATCACACGCGAGCGCGTGCGCCAGCTCGAGTCGCGAGCCCTCCGCGAGCTGCGGATGGTCGCACCCGGGCTGCAGCTGTATCTCCGCGGCGAGTAACGCCTACAAGCGCGCGACCGATTCCATCTCGCGCAGGCGGGCGAGGCGTTTGAGCGCCTCGGTCTCGATCTGACGCACGCGCTCGCGCGTCAGCCCGAGCCGCCGGCCGATCTCCTCGAGGGTCTTGGGCTCTGCGTCGTCGAGCCCGTAGCGGAGGATCAGCACCTTGCGCTCACGCTCGGCCAGCGCGGCCAACGCCTCCGCGAGCGCCTGGCAGCGAAGCGAGACCTCGACCTCCTCGTCGGGAAGGGGGCCGTCGCCGGCGACGAAATCGCCGAAGACCGCGTCCTCGGTGTCGCCGACGGGCTGGTCGAGGCTGGTCGAGGCCCTGGCGGCTGCCTTGACCTCGTGAGCCTGGGCAATGGGGAGATTCGCTTCTTCTGCGATCTCGTCGAGGGTGGGCTCGCGGCCGAGCTGCGTCCAGAGGGTTCGCTCGGCGCGGTTGAGCTTCTGCATCCGCTCGACGATGTGGACGGGCATTCGAATCGTGCGCGCCTTGTCGGCGAGGGCACGCGCCACGGCCTGGCGGATCCACCACGTGGCGTACGTCGAGAACTTGTAGCCCCGGCGCCAGTCGAACTTCTCGACGGCGCGAATCAGGCCGAGCGTGCCTTCCTGGATCAGATCGAGGAACGGCAGGCCCTGGTTGCGGTAATTCTTGGCGATGGAGACCACCAGACGCAGGTTCGACTGGATCATCGTCTGCTTCGCCTGGCCGTCGCCGCGCTCGATCCGCTTCGCGAGCTCGACCTCCTGCGCCGCTGTGAGGAGCGGGTGCCGTCCGGCATCGCGGAGGAAGAGCTGCAGCGCGTCGGTCGTCGTCTCGACGACCGGCTGCGGCGGGGGCGGTGGGGCGGGCTGCGGCTGCTGCTCCTGCTGCTCCACCTCGATGCCGCGCTGGTCGAGCGCGCGGTAAACGGCGTCGACCTCGAGCGGGTCGAGGCGCAGCACTTCGATCACCTCTGCCAGCTCGGTGTAGCGCAGCGACCCTGTCTGCTCGGACGCTTCCACCAGCTCCTGCAGCTCGGGGGTCGCCAGGACGTTGTCGATCTCGACCGTCGTCATCCCGACTTCAGCGGTCATTTCACCACTGGACATCTACTAAACCCCCTCTGGGCGTTCATTTCCGGGATGTGCACGGTAACGGGTGTTATGTCAAGTCGGCAACTTCGTACTTCAGCCCCCACCCGGGACCATAAGTTCGCCGAGTCGGTTTCCCTTTCGTCCACCGCTCTCGCTGACTTTCGCCTTCCGGCTACAGTCCTCGAGTTCGGCTTCGACCTACTTGGGTCCCGTGCTCGGCGCAAGAAGGAATCTAGGGGCTGGCAGGGGCCCTTTCAAGGGTGTCCAGACACGCTGAGGCCGCAATTTGCGGAAATTCAATTTTCCACATTTCCACAGCAGACCGTGCAGCTTGTGGATAACCCCCACGCCGCAGCGGTTAGAGTCTTCGCGTGCCCCACTTCCGCCTGCCGTCCATCTCTCAGGGGTTCGCCGCGTTCGTCTGGGGCCTCTTCTTCGGAGCCTTTATCTGGCTCGGATCGGTCTCGGTCGGCGTCTCCAGCGGGACGGCGTTCATCATCGGCGCGGTCGCCGGCTTCCTGATCTTTCTGTACGTCCGGATCTACGGTGCGGACGAGCCGCGGCCGCGCTGACGCACCAGGCCGAACAGCAGCAACCGCGTCAGATCGGGCCCTAGAAGCTCCCGGAGCCGATCGAAGACGGGCTTGTGCTCGTCCTGGTCGCTGGCGGCGCTGAGCACGGCGCAGTTTGCCAGCAGATGCTCGACCGCACGATCGCTCATACGGCTGGGATCGACTTACCTCGTAAACCGCTCCATCCCTCCCCGGAGGGAAGGACGGAGCGGTCGGTGCTTCAAAGCAAGCTCGGTGGCTAGCGCTCGACGGGCTCCTCGCGGCGCC
>DATDFL010000103.1:0-19854 GCA_036522595.1 Gaiellaceae bacterium | reverse complement strand
GGCGAGCAGCGCGAAGATCGCGTCGTAGAGCGCGAGGAAACCGAGGTACTTCCCGGATCCGTGGGCGACGCTTGCGCCGACCCCGCCGATCACGATCGGGAGCGCGAGCGGCAGGAAGAGCAGCGGCATCAGCAGCTCCCGCGCGCGGCCTGCCGCGGCCATTGCGGAGAGCAGCGTCCCGACCGCGCAAATGCCGAGGTCGGCCAGGACGACCCCGGCGACCGTCGACCAGCCGATCGGCCGGAAGAAGAGGGCAAAGGCCGGGAGCGCGACGATCTCCGCAACCGCCAGGAAGGCGAAGGTCGCGATGCCTTTCGCGAGCCAGATGGCGCTGCGGTCGCACGGCGCGAGCACCAGCGCATCGAGCAGGCCCTGCTCCCGCTCCGCAACGAACGCGCGGCCGAGGCCGAGCAGCGCGGTGAAGACGATCGCGACCCAGAGGAGGCCGAGCTCGGCGAGGCGCGAGGAGCCGGCCGGGAGGGCGAAGTGGAAGACCGCGAAGATCGCGAGCACGAAGAGCAGCATCGCCGGGAGCGTGTCGCGGGCCCGTAGCTCCAGCCGCAGGTCCTTGCGGGCCAGCACCGCGGCGTCTCCGAAATACCTACGCAAGAGCGAGGCTCCCGCTGGCAAGGGGAGCGACGCGCTCAGGGTCGTGCGTGGAGACGAGGAGCGTCCGTTGCCCGCGCATCCCGGCCAGCTCGCGGTCGAGGAGCTCCGCGCCGTCCGAGTCGAGGCCCGAGAACGGCTCGTCGAGGATCAGGAGCTCGGGCTTGTGCAGCAGCGCGCGGCAGAGCGCGAGCCGCTGGAGCTGGCCGCGCGAGAGCGCCGATGCCCGCTCGCGACGCTGCTCCCAGAGCCCGAACCGCTCGAGCAGCATCCCGATCCGCTCGCGCCGTTCGGGGACGCGGTAGAGCCGCCCGTAGAGGTCGAGGTTCTCGAGCGCCGTCAGCTCGAGGTAGACCAGCGGCTCGTGGCCGAGGAATCCAATGCGGCTGCGATCCGGCTCGACCTCGAGCGTCCCCGCGCTGGGAATCGCCAGCCCCGCGCACATGCGGAGCAGCGTCGTCTTCCCTGCCCCGTTCGGACCGGTCACGACGAGAAACCCACCGCGCTCGAGGTCGAAGGTCAGCCCCTCGAGCACGTGCTTGAAGCCGTACCGCTTCGAGAGGTCGCGCGCCGCGATCACGGTGCCGCCAGCTCGTGCCAGAGGAGGCTGCCGCCGTTGTCGAGCTCGACCTCGGCCTCTTCGTCGTAGCAGGCCACCTGCGTGAACGGCGATGCGGCAATCACGTCGCGCCAGGCCTTCACCGTCCAGTACGCGGCGACGTGCACCTCCTCGACGACCTCGCCGGTGCGCGGACCGGCGAGGATCGCCATCCGCGACCGCGACCGCTCCCGGTCGAGCGCCTCCCAGACGACGTGCAGCTTCGTGTCGCCGCGCTCGGCCTCCCACTCCGAGCGCCAGAGCTCCCCGTCGCCCGCGAACACGCCCTGTTGAACGAGGTACCTGGCGCCAGGTTCGAGGTGGCGCGCCGTCGCCGCCAGGTGAGGACCGAGCCGATCGACGCCGAGTACCCCGACCGTGCTGACGACGCTGACCGCCCCGCCGAAGCGCCGGCCGAGATCGAAGTTCGTCATGTCCGCGTGGACGGCCTCACAGCCGCGGGCGCGCGCGAGCCGGAGCATCTCCTCGGAGGTGTCGATCCCGACGACCTCGAGGCCCTGCGCGGCGAGCGCCGCAAGCATTCGTCCCGAGCCGCAGCCGGGCTCGAGCACGCTCCGACACTCGGGCCCCAGCCGCTCGACGAGCCACGCAGCCTCGTCGGAGAGATCCCAGTCGAAAGCGATGTCGTAGAGCTCCGCCTCCTCGGAGTAGATCCGGCTCACAGCACGTCCACAAGCACGAAGAGGAAGAACGCGACCGAGATGACGCCGTTCATCGTGAAGAACGCGGTGTCCAGCCGGCGCAGGTCTCCCGGCCGTACGAGCGAGTGCTCGTAGGCGAGCAGCGCGGCCACGACAGCCACACCGAGCCAGTAGAGAACCCCGACGTCGAGCCCGAGGCCCGCCGCGACGAGCAGCGCGACCGTGCCCAAGTGGAACGCGCGCGCCGCGAGGAAGGCGCCGCGCTCGCCGAAGCGCACGGCGATCGACTCGAGCCCCTGGGCGCAATCGATTTCCAGGTCGAGCAGCGCGTAGAAGAAATCGAACCCAGCGACCCAGAGCCCGACCGCGCCGCCGAGGGCCCATGCCTCCCACGGAATCGTCCCGGTGATCGCGGCCCAGGCGCCAACCGGGGCGAGCCCGTCGACCGCCCCGAGCCAGAGGTGGCAGAGCCAGGTCCAGCGCTTCAGGTACGGATAGATCACGAACCCCGCGACCGGAATCGGCCAGAGCCAGTGGACGAGCGGATCGAGCTGGTAGACGGCCACGAGGAAGACGACCAGCGAGACGACGCAGAAGAGTGCGACCTGCGCGGGTGAGAGCAGGCCCGATGGAAGCTCGCGCCGGGCGGTGCGCGGGTTCCGCGCGTCGAGGCCGGCGTCGATCAGGCGGTTGAGCCCCATCGCGAGCGACCGCGCTCCGACCATCGCGACGGTGATCCAGAGGAGGTCGTGCGTGCTCGGCACTCCGTTCACCGCCAGGAACGCGCCCACGTACGCGAACGGCAGCGCGAAGACCGTGTGCTCGATCTTGACGAGCCGCGCAAATCGAGCCGGATACGCGAAGGCGGTCACGTCTGCTTGTGCGCTGTGGGCTCGCCCGCCAAAAGCGAAACCGCGTGCGCCAGGGCCGGGTGCAGCACGGCGAACCCGTCGCGGCAGCCGCCCGGCGAGCCGGGGAGGTTGACGACCAGCGCACGGCCTCGCACGCCGGCCACCCCGCGCGAGAGCAGCGCGTGCGGCGTCTTCGCGAGCGAGTCGGCCCGCAGCGCCTCGGAGATCCCCGGGGCCTGCCGCTCCAGCACCTCCAGGGTCGCCTCGGGAGTCACGTCGCGCGGCCCGAGTCCCGTCCCGCCTGTGGTCAGGACGACGACGGCCTCCTCGGCCGCCTCGACGATGGCGTCGGCGATCGCATCTCGGTCGTCCGGCACGACCCGCCGCTCTACCTCGTAGCCATCCTCGCCGAGCAACCCGGCGAGCAGATCGCCGCTCTCGTCCTGGCGCGTCCCCTCCGACACTCCGTCCGAGACCGTGATGACCGCGGCCTTCACTCCTTCACCTTCTCGAGCAACCGCACCTCGCCGATCTCCATCCCGGAGTCGACGCCCTTCGCCATGTCGTAGACGGTCAGTGCCGCGACCGTGGCCGCGACAAGGGCCTCCATTTCGACCCCGGTCTGCGCAGCCGTCTCCGCGGAGGCGACGATCTCGACCGAGTCGTCCCCAACCTCGAGCTCGACCGCGATGTGCGTCAGCGACAGCGGATGGCAGAGTGGAATCAGCTCGCTCGTCCGCTTCGCGGCCATGATCCCGGCGAGCCGCGCAGCCGCGAGCGCATCGCCCTTCGGCAGCTCGGCCAGCCGCACAGCGGTCTCCGGCGCCATGCGCACGACAGCCTGAGCGCGGGCCCGCCGCCGCTGAACCGGCTTCGCGCCCACGTCGACCATCCGGACCGCGCCGCTCTCGTCAACGTGCGAAAGGTCGCTCACAGACGGGAAAGGTACCGCCGTGCGAGCGCGAACAGGCCGCGGCGGTGCTGCCAGGCCGCGCCCAGCCGCCGCGCAGGCCCGTCGCCGTAAAGCACTCCGGCCATGCCGCGGAAGCCGTCCAGGACACCCTCGTCGTAGGGAAACCACCACGGCACCGGCACGCGGCCGCGGTCGAGATCGGCGAATTTCACGCGCGAGAGCTCGTAGAGCCCGTGCTTCGAGTGTGTGCGGCCGTAGCCCGACTCCTTCGTCCCGCCCCAGGAGGCCTGGCCGGTGCCATACGAGTAGGAGACGTCGTTCGTCCAGACCGAGCCGGCCTCGAGCCCCCGGGTGACCCGTCGAGCGCGCTCGAGATCGCGCGTCCAGACGCTCGCGCCGAGGCCGAAGCTCGATCCGTTCGCGAGCCGCAGCGCCTCGTTCTCGTCGCCGAACGACGCGACCGTGACGACCGGCCCGAAGATCTCCTCCTGCTCGATGCGCGCCCCAGAGCGAACACCCGTGAGAATCGTCGGCTCGTAGAACCAGCCCGGTAGGCCGACGTCCGGCCGCGAACCGCCGGAGCGCACGTCCGCGTGGGCGTCCTCGACGAGCTCCTCGACACGAGCCCGCGCGTCCTCGGTGATCAGCGGGCCCATGTCGACGCCGACCCGCAGCTCCCGGGCCCGCCGCACGAGCTCTTCGACGAACGCCTCGTGCAAGGGCCGCGCCACGTAGATCCGCTCCACGCCGGAGCAGACCTGGCCGCAATTCGCGAACGCGCCCCAGAGCGCCCCGGCCACCGCCCGGTCGAGATCCGCGTCCTCGAAGACGAGCATCGGATCCTTGCCGCCGAGCTCCAGCGTCACGGGCCGCAGGCGCTCGGCGGCCAGCGAAGCAACGCGCCGCCCCGTCTCGCCGGATCCCGTGAAGACCACCTTCGCCGTCCCCGGCGCGCACACGAGCGCCTCGCCGACCTCACCCCCGCCCTGGACGACCCGCACGAGGCCGTTCGGGAAGAGCCGCTCGACCCACGCGCCCGAGAGGGGCGTCAGCTCCGAGGGCTTGACCACGACTGCGTTACCGGCCGCGACGGCGAAGGCCGCCTGCGTGAACGGGATCCCGAACGGAAAGTTCCACGGCGAGATCACCGCGACCACGCCGAGCGGCTCGTAGAGCAGCCAGCCGCGCTTGTGCCGCAGATGCGGCTGCGGATACCGGAGCCGCTCGGGCCGAAGCACGCGCTCCACGTTCGAGGCCGCCCAGATCAGGTTGTCGAGCGCGACGAAGAGCTCCGCCGTGAAGGACTCGACGAGCGGCTTCCCGGTCTCGGCGGTGACCGTCTTCGCGATTTCGTCCGCGTGGTCCAGCGCCTTCTCGGCGACCCGCCCGAGCAGCGTGCGCCGCTCGGCGAACGAGCTCTCCGCCCAGCGCTCCGCGGCGACCCGCGCATCGGCGACGGCCGCGGCAACCTCCTCCGGCTTGGAGACCGGCACTGACCCGACCGGCTCGAGCGTCGCCGGGTTGACGGGGCGGAGCTCGCCCGCCGAGGTCGCGCGTGGCATCAGGCTCCCGGGACTGGCTCCCGCTCGCGTGTTCCGGCGGAGGCCTCCAGCGCACGCTCGAGCCAAGGCCTCGCCTCGAGCCGCTCGAAAATCTCGCGTGCTTCGGCGAGCTGCGCCTCGGCGTCACCTGGGCGGCCCTGGCGCACGAGCAGCTCGGCGTGCTCGAGTAGGACGACCGCGAGCCAGAACGGAAGCCCGAGCTCGCGGAAGAGGCGCTCGGCGGCTTCGTACTGCGCCTCGTCACCCGCGAGGTGCGCGCGGAAGCGATGCGCCTGTCCCGCGAGGAACGGCGCGCGACGGCCCGGCGGGGCTTCCTCGAGAGACGAGATCAGCGCCTCCGCCTTGCCCAACTCCCCGAGGGCGAACGCCGACTCGAGGGCGGCGACGATCGCCTGCTTGACGGCCTGGGAGCCGAATCCGAGCGTGCTCGCGACCTCGATCGCGGCCTCCGCGTCCGCCAGGGACTCGGCAGGGCGCCCCTCGGCGAGGACGAGCGAGGCCCTGGCCGCGAGGTAGGACGAGCGATCCTGTACGTCGGTGGAATTCTCGATATGGGCGAACAACGAGAAGAGCCTGCGCGCCTCGTCTAGCTCTCCCCGTGCGATGTAGATCTCGAGGACCGCGGTCAGCAGGCTGAGCACGACACCGCCGGAGCGGGTGTGCTCCTCGGTCGGATTCGCGAGCGAGGCCAGCGCCTCGTCCCAGCGTCCCAGCATGTAGAGCGGATGCGACATCTCGGCCAGGGCCGCCCATTCCGCGGGACGGCTGCCGAGCTTGCGCGCGAGGGCTAGCGAGTCGCGTAGAAGCTCGAGCGCGCTCTCGTAGCGGTCGTGTCGAAACTCCCCGTCCGAAGCTACGAAGTACAGCGTTCTCGCCTGCTGGTGCAGGTCGTGCTCGAGCGCGATCTCGAGCGCTCGCCTCCGGTACGCGCCCGACTCTTGGCCGTGTCCGCGGCTGAAGGCGATTGCTCCCTTGCAGCGAAGCGCCAGCTCCAGCGGCTCGGGATAGGCGTAGGTCTCGGCGATGTCGAGGGCGAGCTCCGCACGCTCGGCACTTCGCTCGAGATCGCCCATGAACCAGTAGTTGAGCCCCAGGCGGCCCGCAAGCACGGCCAGGGCCTCGTCGGGCGGATCGCGCGAGATCACGTCAAACGCGCGCTCCATCTGTGCGATGCCCTCCTCGCGGTGGCCCGTGAAGGCGAGGAGGAAGCCCAGATGGCCCGCAGCCCGAGCCGCGGCATGCGTGTCGCCGACGCTCTCGTACAACGCGAGCGCCTCGTCGAACAGCGCTCGCGCGGCATCCGGATCGGCTGTGTTGCCGGCCATCTCGCCCGCGCGGATGAGCAGATCAGCCTGCTCCAACAGCGTGTCGCTCAGCGCGTGCGCCTGCTCGAAGTAGCGGCGCGCCTCGGCAGCCGCCCCGAGCGACGCCGCCCGCTCACCTGCCTGCTTCAGCACCGTCACCGCGCGCTGCTTGATCTCGGACGCGTCGTCGGCGTCAGGGAGTGCCTCGTAGGCCGCAACGTAGTGGGATGCGACGACCTCGATCACCTCGTCTTGCTCACCGACGAACGACGACGTCAGGTGCTCCGCGGCCGCCAGATGCCGGCTGCGGCGCTCGCGCTTCGAGAGCGTGCCGTAGGCGACGTGGCGCACGAGGTCTTGCAGGAAGCCGTACTGGCCGTGTTCAGGAGAGCGCGGGTCCGCCTGCACGCCGAGAACCTCCTTGCGCACGAGCGAAGTCACGAGCGGCTCGAGCTGCGCGCGTTCCAGCCCGGAGAGCGCCGCGAGCGCATCCAGCGTGAACGTCTTGCCGAGAACGGCGCCGTCCTCGAGAAGCTTCCGCTCGTCCGGCGAGAGCCCGTCGAGCCTGGCCGCGATCAGCGCGTGGAGCGTCTCCGGAACCTCGAGCGCCTCGACCGTCCCGCTGAGCCGGTAGATCGAGCCTTCTGCGACGAGCAGCCCGCGGTCGAGCAGCATCCGCACGGTCTCGACGGCATACAGCGGGACGCCCTCGGCCCGACGCAGGATCTGATCCTGCAGCGTCTCGGGAAGCCCGGGCACGAGGCCCTCGAGGAGGTCCCTCATCGCTCCCTCGGCCAGCGGCTCGAGATAGTGCGACGTGAAGCTCCGCTGGCCCGCGCCCCAGGTCGGGCGCCGCTCGAGCAGCTCCGGGCGTGCGAGCGCCACCACGAACAGCGGATGGTTCCGCGACCAGTCGAGCAGGTACTCGACGAAATCGAGCAGGCTCGCGTCCGCCCATTGCATGTCCTCGAACGCGAGCACTGTCGGATTCGTCTCCGAGAGTCGCTCGAAGAACAGCCGCCAGGCAGCGAACAGCTCCTGCTGGTCGCGCGCCTCACGCTCGGCGAAACCGAGGAGGCTCGCCAGACGCGGCTCGACGAACGCGCGCTCCTCGGGATCGAGGATGTGCTCGACGAGCGTCGCCTGCAACTTCGTGCCGGCGGCTGCGGGCGCGTCGTCCTCGGCGATCCGGCAGCGCATGCGGACCATGTCGGCGAGCGCCCAGTACGTCACGCCTTCGCCGTAGGGAAGGCAGCGCCCGCGGTGCCAGTAGACGGATTCGGCAATCCCGTCGAAGTACTTGTAGAACTCCCAGGCGAGCCGCGACTTGCCGATGCCCGCGATGCCGGTGACCGAGACGAGGTGGGCCCTTCGCTCTCCGGCGCAGACGTGGAACTGGTCCTTGATCTGCTGCAGCTCACGGTCACGACCGACGAACGGGGCCTCGAGGCCCTCCGACTTGAGCGAGCCACGGAGGCCTGAGACGACGCGGCGCGCCTTCCAGAGCGGAACGGCCTCGTCCTTGCCCTTCAGCTCGAACGAGCCCGCCTCCTCGTAGACGATGGTCTGCTCAGAGGCCCGCCTTGTCGCCTCTCCGACGTAGACGCTTCCGGGCTCCGCCGTCGCCTGGATCCGGGAAGCGGTGTTGACGAGGTCACCGGCGACCATTCCCTGGCCTTCTGCTCCGACCGTGACCGCAGCCTCTCCTGTGAGGACGCCCGCGCGGGCGCGCAGCTCGTCCTCGCCGACCTCTTGGCCGAGCGCGGACACCGCCGCCACGAGATCCAGGGCCGCGCGCACGGCCCGCTCGGCGTCGTCCTCCGTCGCAGTCGGCGTGCCCCACACCGCCATGACCGCGTCGCCGATGAACTTTTCGACGGTGCCGCCGTAGAGCGAGATGATCCGCCGGCAGGAGTCGAAGTAGCGGGACAACAGCTCTCGTACCTCCTCCGCGTCCTTCGACTCCGACAGCGGGGTGAAGCCGACCAGGTCGGCGAACAGCACGGAGACAAGCCGGCGCTCGGCGGCCGGTTCGGCTCGGGGGGCAGCCGCGGCGGCGGGTGCCTGATCACCTGCTGTCAGGGCCGCGCCGCACTCACCGCAGAAACGCTCGCCCGGCTCGTTCGCCGCGCCGCAGGCCGCGCAGACCACACCGAGCGAACGACCGCACTCTGCGCAGAACTTGCGCCCTTCCCGGTTTTCGGCCCCGCAGCTCGGACAGAGCATCTCGCTTTCAAGCCTAATCCGTTCCGCGCCCCCGTCTAGCCGACGCGAGCGGCGCCGCGGTCGAGCTCGGCAAGCTGTGCTTCGATCCAGGCCTCGACGTCGTGCTCGCGGACGTGCGCCCGAATCGCCTCAAGCCGCTCGCGACGCTCGGCCGCATCCATGGTCAAGGCGCGATCGAGCGCCTCGGCCTGGCCCGCCACGTCGAACGGGTTCACCCGCACGACCCACTCGCCGAGCTCCTCATAGGCGCCCGTGTTCTCCGAGAGGAGGACGACGCCGTCGCGCTCGTTCACGAGCGGCGCCTCCTTCGAGACGAGATTCAAGCCGTCGAAGATCGCGTTCACAAAGAGCACGTCGAACTGCTTGTACGCGGCGATCGCCGCCGGGAAGTTGTCCTCGATCACGACGTCGATCGGTATCCAGCCCTCTTGCTGGAAGCGGTCGTTCACGCGCCGTGCCTCCCGCTGGATCGCGCCGAGGTACTCGGAGTACTCGGGGATGTCCTGCCGCGAGGGATCGAGCAGCGCGAGCATGCCGACCTGCGCGTGCTTCTCCGGATGCGCGTCGAGGTAGAGCTCGAACGCGCGGAAGCCGCGGACGATGTTCTTCGACGGGTCGGTCCGGTCGACGCGCAGGATCAGCTGCTCCGGCCGCCGCTCGGCCAGCTCCCGCTCGGCATCGAGAACCGCCTCGCTGCGCGCCAGCTGCTCGAACTCCGCAGCGTCGACGGAGATCGGATGCGTGCACACGCTGGCGCGGCGATCGCGGTACTCGGCCGTGCTGTCGACGAAGTTGCTGTCGGCTCCCACCAGGTCGCTCGCCGAGCGCAGGAAGTTCACCCGCCAGCGATCGGCGTGGAACCCGATCATGTCGTTCGCAAGCAGCCCGTCGTGGATCGCCTGCCGCATCTTCGTCGGGAGCACGTGCCAGTAGTCGGTCTGAGGCCACGGGATGTGGACGAAGTGCGCCAGCAGCGCATCCGGAAAACGCTCGCGCACGAGCCGTGGCGCGAGGTAGAGGTGGTAGTCGTGGAAGAAGACCGTCGAGTCGGGCTCGAGCTCCAGCTCGTCGGCCACTGCGGCCGCGAAGCCCTCGTTCACGCGCGCGTACCCGTCATCCCAGGCGTGCCTGAGAGCAACGTCGACGGACGGCGTGTACGCGAGCTCCCAGAGGTAGTGCTGCAGGAACCAGAGCACCGGGTTCGAGACGACGTTGTAGAACCAGTCGTAGGCAGCCTGGTCGTGGGCGACGAGCCGCAGGCGGAACGACGCGCCGCTCTCGAGCGTTTCCTCGACCGCCTCGCCGCCGGCCTCGGCCGCGACCGCGCGGTCCTCCTCGGTCATCGCGCTCGCGACCCAGGTGACGTCGTGGTGCGCGACGAGCCCGCGCAGCGCGGTGACGAGCCCGCCGCCCCCGCGCCTGGCCACCCGCTCGCCGCTCTCGCGGCTGTACGACACGGGCCCGCGGTTCGAGACGACGATCAGCTTCCTGCGCCTGGCCTCCACGGGCGGACCCTAACCCGCACCGAGCCTATGAAACGCGGCGCGACCCCCGATACGCGATCACCTCGACGCGTTCCACGGTGACCATCCCCTCCCCAACCATCTCGTCGAGGATCGGCAGGATCCGCTCGATCTGCTCCGAGGAGTCCACGATCTCGATCACCACCGGCAGGTCCTCTGAGAGCCGCAAGATCCGCGCGGTGTGTAGGCGCGAGTCGGCACCGAAGCCCTCGATCCCGCGCAGAACCGTCGCGCCCGCGAGCCCCTCCGCGCGCGCGCGCTCGACGATCGCCTGGTAGAGCGGCTTGCCGTGCCAGCGGTCGGACTCGCCGATGAAGACGCGGAGCAGCTTTCCCTCGCCCTCGATCCTCATCAGAGCGCCCTGCCGAGCACGACGCCACCATAGAGGGCGAGCAGCCCGGCGGCCGCGCTGCCCGCGATGTTCGCGAACGCGAGCGCGAGCGACCGCGACTCGAGGAGCCGGTAGGTCTCGAGCGAGAGCGTCGAGAACGTCGTGTACGCGCCCAGGAAGCCGATTGCAATCGACGCGCGAACCCACGGTGCGACCGTCAGCCGCTCGCCGAGGAGCGTGAAGACCACGCCCAGCAGGAAGGATCCGCTCACGTTGACGATGAACGTCCCCCACGGAAACGCGGCCGCGCGCCGCGACACCGCCCCCTCGACCCCGTACCGAGCGAGGGCGCCGAGCGCTCCCGCCACCCCGATCGCAACCGCCGTTCGCACAGCCGACCTCCTTGTGTCCCAGGAGCCATCAGCCGAACGGCGTTTGAGGGCGAGCTCCATCGCCCGAAGCGAGCGGCCAGTATAGGCCTCCGGTGAAGCGCCTCGGGCTCCTCGGACGGGCGATCTTCGGCGGTGGGCTCGACCGGCGGGTCGCCCCGATCGTCGGGGTCAGCTTCGTCTACAGCGCCTCGTTCTCGACCTTCTGGGTCTACGTCGGGATCTACGCGGTCAAGGGCCTCCACTGGCCGGCGAGCCGCGTCGGGCTGCTCTTCCTCGCGAGCGCACCGGCGGCGGCTGTCGCGAACTACCTCGCCGGCCGAATCTCGGACCGCACCGGCAGGAAGCCGCTGATCGTCGGGAGCTTCCTCGCCTCCTCGGCGAACATGCTCCTGCTCACGTGGCTCGGCGGGACGACGGTGATCGCCTTCGTCCTGATCATCGCGCAGGGCGTGATCGGCGCGCCCGCGTACTCGCTCGACCGCGTGCTCGTCGCCGACCTCGTGCCGGACGAGGAGAGCCGGGAGGAGGCCTACGCGACGGTTCGCGTCGCGAGCAACCTCGGGACGCTGGTGGGGCCACCGCTCGCCGCGCTGCTCGTCTTCGTCGCGAGCTGGACGGCGTTCCTCGTCGGGATCGCCGCGCTCGGCCTGGTCGGCGCGGCGCTTGCGATCGCGCTCCTGCCGACGGCGCGCGTCATGGTCGCCGAGGCGAGCGACCGCGGGTCGGTGGAGACCGTTCTCCGCGACCGCCCGTTCTCGCTGCTCCTGCTCTCGAGCCTCCTGGCCTGGATCGACTACTGCGGCTTCGAAACCGTCCTCCCGGTGCTCGCGGTCTCCGCCTACGGGCTCGCGCCGTCGACCTGGGGACTGCTCGTCGTCATCAGCCCGGCTCTCGTCGTGCTTGCGCAGCTCCGCCTGACCCGCGCCGCCGCGAGGATCGCCCTCGCACCGCGGCTCGCCGGCGCGACGCTGCTGATGGGCCTGCCGTTCCTCGCGCTGCTCGCGTCGAGCCACGTCGCCGTGATCGCGGCGGTCATCGTCGTCTTCGTGATCGGCGAGATGGTCTGGATGCCGACATCGCAGGCGATCTCGGCGGAGCTTGCGCCCCCACATGCGCGCGGCACCTACTTCGGAGCGCTTGCCGCGATGACCGGGCCGGCCTGGACGCTGGCGCCGTTCATCGCGTTCCAGCTCCGCGACCATGCGGGCGTGGGCTCGGTCTGGCTGCTCTTTGCTGCAGTCGCCCTCACGTCTGCCGTCGCGGGCGTGGCCGCCGTCAGGAGCCGGCGTGGACCGTCGCCAGCTCCGCGCCGGCCGTGTCGTTCCCGGAAAGCAGGTTGAAGAGCACGAGCCAGTCGCGCAGGAGCCGCGGCATCAGGAAGTTCCGCCGCACGAACTCCTTCCCGCGCAGAGCCCGCTGCCGGGCGGCGGCCGGGTCGCGAAGGATCTCGATGCAAGCCTGCGCGCACTCCTCAGGCGAGCCGACGAGCCAACCGGTCTCGCCGTCCTGAACCTGCGCCACGATGCCGCCGACCCGGCCCGCCACCATCGGCCGCGTCTTCCAGAGCGCCTCGGTCACCGTCAGGCCGAACCCCTCGCGGATCGACTTCTGGATGACCGCGGCCGAATGCACCTGGAACGCGTTGACCTCGACCGAGCCGACGTTGTTGAGGTTCGAGAGGATGTAGACGTCGGGGTCGCCGGCCGCGTGCGCGACGGTGCGGCTGTAGTAGTCCCAGCCCTCGGGGTCGTCGTGCGCCATCGAGCCGACGAGCGCCAGCTGGACGTCCGGGAACTCCTCCTTGACGCCGCGGTAGGCGTCGATCACGCCGAGCGGGTCCTTCCACGGATCGAACCGCGAGACCTGCGTCAGGAGCGGCCGGTCGACGTCGATCCCGAACTGGTCGACGATGTACGCGGCGTCCTCGGGCGAGAGCGCCATGTTCTTCGGCGTCAACGGGTCGATCGCGGGCGGCCAGATGTAGGAAGGCGGCAGGCTTGCCGCGGCCGGGACATATTCGGGCATGTGGAAGATCGCGCCGTCATACCGGGTCAGCCACGGGACGAGGAAGTCGAGGACGCTCGGGTTCGGCGCCGAGAGGTCGATGTGGCAGCGCCAGATCCAGCGCGTCGAGCTGTTCTCGAAATGCTCGATCACCCCGATCGGCTGCGGGTCGTGGACGATGATGAAGTCGTAGTCGTCCTCGAGCTCCTCGGCGTTCAGCGCCTGGTAGCGGCGGAAGATCTCCTGCTGCGTGTCCGAGAGCCCTTCCCGGTTGCCCTGCAGCGCGTTGTGGATCGTCTTGGTCACCGCGAAGAACTCGTCGCCGCCGGTGATGATGCGCCACTCGACGTCGAGGCCCGCATCCTTCATCAGCGGCACGAGCGCGTAGTTGATCTCGGCGACACCGCCGCCGAACGCGGTCGCGGAGAGGTGCAGCAGCCGCCGGCCGGCGAGCGGCTCCGCCAGCCTGCGGATCTCATCCATCAGGCCGCGGGTCGCGATCGTCGCATAGTCAGCGAGCGACTTCTGTCCGACGTTGACGAGCTGGAGCATTAAGGTCGAAAACTAGAGGCAGGGTGGGACGCCGAGGCGCCCGAGCATAACTGTCGGGTTACTCGGCCAAGAACTTGACGAAGCGCAGGCGCGACCCGCCTTCTTCGCGCCGGCCGATCTCGACCTCGTCCGCGAGCGCGCGGATGATCTCGATTCCAAGACCACCCTCCTCGAGCTCGTCGCCGTGGCCGTTGCCGCCGTCCACCGGCTCGAAGCCTGCACCCTCGTCGCCAACCTCGACAACGAGTCTGTCCGGCTGCAGCTCGTAGACGATCTCGACGCTGCCTTCGCGGCCGTTCTCGTACGCATGGCGCACCGAGTTCGTGCACGCCTCGGTGAGCGCGAGCTTGAGGTCGTAGAGCGTCTCGTCCGAGACCGGGCGCACGCCGGCGAGCCCTGTCAGCGCCAGCCGCCCGAGGGTGATGTACTCGGGTTTCGCCGGAATCGTCAGCCGAACTGAGCGGCCTGCCTCGTTCATCGAGCGGCCTCTACCCGAGGGCAGTTCACCCTAACCCGAGAGGAGTGTGAATACCTGCGTCGAAGCTTCATGGTTCGAGCCTACGAGGAGGCCGGGCGCTCGACCAGGTGAAGGGACCTCTGCAAGCGCTTCCCGTCGCGGACGACCGTGACGCCGACCTGCTGTCCCGGCGCGAGGGCATCTGTGACAATCCGCACAACATCCTCGGAGCTGCGCACAGGATGGCCCGCCAGGGCGACGATCACGTCGCCGCCGGCCTTGAAGTCGACTCCGAGGTACGTCTCATCGTGGCTGCCTCCCTTGAGGCCCGCCGCGGCGGCGGGCGAATCAGGCTGGACCGACGCGATCAGCGCGCCGTGCTGCACCGAGTAGCCGAAGTGCTTCGCCACGGCAGGCGTCAAATCCTGCGTCGTCACGCCGACGAAGGCGTACGAGACCGATCCCGTCGCGACGAGCTGCTCCATGGAACGCTTCGCCGCGTTGATCGGCACCGCGAAACCGACTCCCTCGGAAGCGCCGCTGGTGCTGCGAATCTGGGCGTTGATGCCGATCACGCGCCCGCGCGCGTCGAACAGCGGGCCGCCGGAGTTGCCGTGGTTGATCGGCGCATCCGTCTGGATCGCGTCGACCAGCGAGTAGTTCGAGGTGAGCGATTCGATCGAACGGTGGGTCGCCGAGACGACGCCGACTCCCAGCGAGTCCTCGTTCCCGAACGGGCTGCCGATCGCGGCGACCGGCTCGCCAACTGCTACGGCGGCCGAATCGCCCAGCGGCACCGGCTTGACGGCGTGGTCGGACGGGTCGATCTTGACGAGGCCGACGTCGTCGAAGACGTCCCAGCCGACGATCCTCGCCCGCGCGCGGTCCCGGTCGGAGAACTCGATGTAGATGCGGTCGGCTGCGTGCACCGACGCACTCTCGCCGGCGTTCGTGATCACGTGCGAGTTCGTGAGGATGTAGCCCTTGGGCGAGACGACGAAGCCCGAGCCCTGCGCGACGGTGGCCGAAGCTGGATCCTTGCCGTACTGGGCGAAGATCGTCACGACGCCCGCGGAACGGCTCGAGTAGATGCGTCGCGGGTCGAAGCCGTTGCCGGCCAGGGGCTTCGCGGAAGGCGCGACGGCAGCCGGCTGGGCCTGCGACTGGAGCGGCGACGAGCGAAAGACGGTCACAGACTGGTCCTTGCCCACCCAGCCGGTCGCCTTGCCAAGGGCAAGCGCAACGAACCCGCCCAGAAGGGCGCAGACGACCGCAACTGCAGCAACAGGCCCGGAGCGCACAGCCGTCGAACTCTAGCTGCGCGTTTTCACGACAAAACGGGCTCGAGCTCCCGCGACGAGGCAGACATCGGCAGAACGAGCGCGAAGACCGTCCGTCCAGGCTCGGAATCGGCGGTGATCTGGCCGCTCATCAGCTCTGCGAGCTCCTTCGCGATCGCCAGCCCGAGGCCACTGCCCGACGCGCGCGTGCCGTCGAGGCGGACGAAGCGCTCGAACAGCTGATCGCGCTGCTCGGGTGGGATGCCGTCGCCTTCGTCCTCGACCTCGAGCACGGCGGAGTCGTCCAGCTGCCGCACGCGCACCCGAACCGCGGTTCCAGGCGGCGTGTGGAGCAGCGCGTTCTCGATGAGGATCCGGCCGATCTGGAAGACGCGCAGCTCGTCGGCACTGGCGACGGTGCCGCGGTGCTCCTCGAGCTCGAGCTCGTGCCCACCGGCGCGCGCGGCGGGGCCGAACTCCTCGACCAGCTCCTCCGCGAGCGAAGCCAGGTCGACCGGCTCCCGCTCGACCGACATGCGGCCGGCGTCGAGTCTCGAAAGGTCGAGCAGGTCCGAGGCGAGCTTCGTGAGGCGGGTCACCTGCTCGCGCATCTGGTCGAGGAACTCCTGCTTCGTCGACTCGTCGAGCTCCTCGTCGTCCATCAGCTCGAGGAAGCCGGCGAGCGAGAACAGCGGCGTGCGCAGCTCGTGGGACGCATTGGCGACGAATGCGCGGCGCGCATCGTCGAGCTGTGCGAGGCGGACGCGCATCCGATCGAAGGCCGTCGCGAGATCGCCGAGCTCGTCGCCGCCGCTGTCCCGCACGGGCTCGTCGAAGCGACCGCCTGCGATCCGGTCGGCAGCGCGCTCGAGGCGGCGGATCCGCCGGGCGAACGCCCAGGCGCCGCCGTATCCGAGCGCCAGCGCGATCAGCAGCGCGACTCCTGCCGAAAGCAGGACACGCCGCTGGACGAGATGCACGCTTCCGTGCTGGCTTGCAAGGGAATCGCGCACCAGGAGCACGAAGGTGCCGCCTGCGAAGGGGGCGGCAGCCTCGGCCCAACGGGCGTTCTCGTGCCGAACTGTCCCCTTCTGCAGGCTGTCCGTTCGGGCCGCACGCGTGGCAACCGGATCGTTCGTCAGGTCTCCGGAGTTCTGTCCGAGGTTCGACTCCGCAAATGGCGCTCCGATGCTGACTCCGTGCGGCACCGGCGAGACGACGAAAACCACGACCCGCGCGTCGGTGTCACGAGAGGCCGTGATGACAAAATCCTGCAGGTCCGCCTGCTGTGCCGGCTGCGCGGCCTGAGCGGCAAGCCTGCTGGCCGCACCCCCCAACTGCGAGATCCGGGAGTTCACGAGGCGGTTTTCGAGGGACGGCACGACCGCGAGATAGACGACTCCGAGCGCGATCGCGACGACGAGCAGGAGCGCGAGGCTCAACCGCGTGCCGACGCTGCGGAAGAACCGGCTCACGAGCTGCGGAAGCGGTAGCCGACGCCGCGCACGGTCAGGATGAACTCCGGCTCGCGCGGATCGCTCTCGAGCTTCTCGCGCAGGTGCCGCACGTGGACGTCGATCGTCCGGGGCTCGCGGTAGTCGGATCCGCCCCAGAGCGCCTGCAGGAGCTGCTCGCGCGTGTACACGCGGCCGGCATGCGAGGCGAGCGTGCGCAGGAGCTCGAACTCGACGTACGTCAGCTGTACGGGCCGGCCGTGCGCGACGACCTCACGGGTGCCGACGTCGATCCGGAGGCCGTCGGTCTCGATCAGCTCCTCGGGATGGCCGTGGGCGGGCGCGGTGGCGGCACGCCGCAACAGTGCGCGAACACGGCTCCGGAACTCGCGGATCGAGAACGGCTTCGTGATGTAATCGTCCGCACCGAGCTCGAGCCCGAGCACCTTGTCCAGCTCGTCGTCACGGGCGGTCAGCATGATGATCGGCACCATGCTCTCGGCCCGCAGCCGCTTGCAGACCTCGAGGCCGTCGACCTTCGGCAGCATCACGTCGAGGACGACGAGATCGACGTGCTCGCGGCCGAAGTGCTCGAGCGCCTCCTGGCCGTCGCGCGCCTGGACGACCCGGAAGCCGTCGCGCTCGAGCGGGTACGCCAGAAGCCTCTGGACAGCGTCCTCGTCGTCGACGAGCAGAATGGTGGATGAATCTGGCATCGGCAATGCCCGCCGGCGCTCCTGGTTCTCCCACCTACTATAGCCACGCAATGGCGGCGCTCCCGCCCCGTCCCTCGCGGCGCAGGCCGCGCCTAGGCTCGCTCGAGCGCCCGGTCAGCGGCAGGCTTTACCGCGGGACGTGGCTGCTCGTCGGCATGCCGCTTCTGATTGCGGCCTTCAGCGTGCGCAAGGCCGAGCCGCTCGCCGCTCCCCAGCCGGCCCTGCCGCCGACGTTCGACCGCGTCAGCACGATCGCCCTGGCGACCGACCTCGCCGGCAGCTACCCCGACCGCGCGCCCGGAACCGCAGGCGCTGCGGGTGCCGTCGACTGGTTCTCCAGCCAGCTCGCGCCGTACGGGCTCAAGGCGGTCAACGATCGGTTTCGAGCGCTCGTGCCCGGGCGCGGGCGGCAGACGCTCGTCAACCAGCTCGTCACGATTCCCGGCCGCCTGCCGACCGAAATCGTCGTCATGGCGCACCGCGACGACAGCGGCAGCGGCCCCGGCGCCAACGACAACGCGTCCGGGGTAGCAACGCTCGTTCAGCTCGCGCGCTCGTACGGCACGCCTGTCGCGGCCCCGGGAACGCAAGCGATAAGTCCGCTGCACACGCTTGTCTTCGTCGCGACCGACGGCGGGGCCTTCGGCGCGCTCGGCGCCCGCCGCTTCACCCGGACGCACACGGGACATGTGCTCGCCGTCATCGACCTCGCGGCGCTCGCCGGCCGCGGCCCGCCGCGGGTCGTGCTGACGGGCTCGGAGCCGCGCCTCGCGTCGCCGGGGATCGTCGAGACCGCAGCGCAACGCATCCTCGAGCTCACGGGCTCGCGCCCGCACCGTCCGACAGCGCTCGCGCAGCTGATCGACCTCGCGTTCCCGTTCACGCTCTACGAGCAGGGGCCCCTGCTTGCGCGGGGCCTGCCCTCGCTCACGCTGACCAGTGGGGGCGAGCGCCCTCCGGCCGCCTTCTCCGACCAGGCGAAGGGGCTTGACGCCATCCGTCTGGCGCAGCTCGGCGGTGCGGCGCAGCAGCTCCTGCGCTGGCTCGACTCGGGCGTCGAGCTCGCACCCGGCACCGCGAGCTACGTCTACTTCGGCCCCAGGCTGCTGCCGGGTTGGGCGATCGAGCTCGTCCTGATCGCCGCGCTCGTGCCATTCCTGCTCGCCGCAGTGGACCTCTTTGCGCGCTGCCGTCGCCGGCACATCCCGCTTGCGCCGGCGTTTCGCAGCTACCGAAGCCGCGCCGGCTTCTGGCTCTGGGTGGCGGCGGTCTTCGAGCTGTTTGCGCTCGTCGGCTTCTGGCCGGACGCGCCGTCGGTTCCGCTGCCGCCGGACGCGGCGCCTGGGACGCACTGGCCGGCCCTGGCGCTTCTCGGCTTCGCCGTTTTGGGCGCGCTCGGCTGGCTCGTGGCGCGAGCGAGACTGGTGCCGCGGCGCCCCGTGTCGCCCTCCGAAGAGATCGCCGGGACCGCCGCGGCCCTGCTCGCCCTCGCAGTCGTCGCACTACTCGTCGTCGCGACGAACCCGTTTGCACTCCTCTTCCTGCTGCCGTCGCTGCATGCGTGGCTCTGGCTGCCGCACGCACGAACGCGGCCGCTCTGGGCACGCGCGGCGCTGCTGGCGGCGGGAGTGCTGGGACCGCTCCTCCTGCTCGGATCGCTCGCGTGGCGCTACGGACTCGGCTTCGACGCGCCCTGGTATCTGGCGGAGCTGACAGCAACGGGGTATGTCCGGCTCCCGTCCGTCGTGATCGCGGCAGGCTGGCTTGCGGCCGCAGGTCAGGTGGCGGCGTTGGCAATCGGCCGTTACGCGCCGTACCCCAGCGCTGCCGAGCGGCCGCCACGCGGCCCGATCCGCGAGGCGGTGAGGCAGCTAGTCCTTACAGTGAGGAAGGCACGAAGGCGCGAATCCGAGGCGGGGCGGAAGGCGTTGGAAGGGTGAATGTGAGACGAAGCGTGAGAATTGCGGGGACGGCCCTGGCCGTGGCGGGCGCCCTTGTCCTTGTCTGGGTTGTCGTCGTCTGGCAGTGGCAGGACCCGTTCACGGCCCTGTACACGCACTGGAAGCAGCACCAGCTGGCGAAGAGCTACGAGCACCGTTTCGCCACCTACCACGCCGAGCGATATGACCGCGAGGCTGCGCTTTCCGCTCGGATTCGAACGATCGAGCGCGAAGGGCGGCGCTACCGGCAGGACTCTCACCGCGGCCAGGCCATCGGGCGCATCGTCGTGCGGCGCCTGCACCTCAACATGATCCTCGTCAACGGGACCGACCACGACTCGCTCAAGAAGGGCCCCGGACGCGACCTGCGCACCTACATGCCCGGGGAGGGGCAGCTGATCTACATCGCGGGCCACCGTACGACCTACCTCGCGCCGTTCGCCCACATCGACGCGATGCAGCGGGGTGACCTGATCACGGTCG
>DATDFL010000102.1:0-2090 GCA_036522595.1 Gaiellaceae bacterium | reverse complement strand
CTTGATCTCCTCGAGCCGGCGCACGTCGGTCAGGTCGCGGAACGCGTAGACCGTGCCGCCGAAGAAGCGGACACCCGAGATCGAGATCCAGCGCTCTCCGCGCGGGGTGTCGATGGGGATCGTGACTTCGTCGTGGCCCGGGTCGGGCGCCGTCAGCACCGGCACCTGGTCGGCCGCGTTCTGCCAGCCGGGGATCGCGTCGACCGCGGAGCGGCCGAGAACGCTCTTGGCGTCGATCGCCGTGATCGCCTCGGCAGCCGGGTTCCAGAGGCGGATGACCCCGTTGCGGTCGAGCAGGACGATCCCGTCGCCGACGTGCTCGAGGACGCGTGCCGCGTCTGCGCGCTCCTCGACGAGCCGGTAGAGCCGACCGCGGTCGAGCGCGAGACCGACGCGCACCGCCAGGTCCTGGACGAGCGCGAGGTCGTCGGCGTCGAAGATCTCCCCGCGCGACGTGCGCGCAACGGTCAGGGCGCCGAGCGGCTGCTTCCGCGCCCGCAGAGGGACGGAGATCACCGACCGAGCCTCGAGCCCGTCGAGGAAGCGCACCGGCTCGCCGTTCGATGTCTCTCCCGGCGCGGGCAGGATCCGGGCGCGGCCGCTCTGGGCGACGGCGCCGATCCCGCTGCCGGGGTTGTCGGTCAGCTTGGCGCCGTCGACCGTCGGCTCCGCGCGGGCGACGACCGCCCGCTTCAGGTCGCCTTCGTCGATCAGGTCGATCACGCACCAGTCCGCGACGTCCCGCACGACGAGATCCGCGACACGCAAGAGCGCGGCCTGGTGGTCGAGCGTGGACGTCAGCTCCTGGCCGACGCGGCGCACGAGATCGAGGCGCGACTGCCGCTCGGCGACCTCCTCCGCCGCGGCCCGCTCGGCCACCTGCAGCTGCTCGCGCTGGTCCTCGGCGCGGCGCAGCTCGCCGAGGTCGCGCAGGAACGTTTGCGTGTAGAGCGGCTCGCCGGACGGGTCGCGCACCGTGATGGTCTCGTCACGAACCCAGATCGCCCGGCCATCGCGCGCGAAGAGCCGGTAGTCGACCCGCACGGGCACGCCGTTCCCCGTGTCCTCGAGCTCGGCAAGCACGCGGTCGCGGTCCTCGGGATGCAGCAGCTTCGCGAACAGGCCCGGCTGCTCCGTCCACTCGGCGGGCTGGTACCCGGTCAGCTCGGATATCGCGGGGCTGACGTACAGCGAGGAGTCGCGATCACCGGGCTCGGTGAGCCAGGTCACCAGCGGCAGGCCTTCGAGCAACGCCCCGTAGCGAGCCTCGGCCTGGTCGAGCGCGCCTTGTCGGACGCGTTCCTTCGCGTGTGCGCGCACGACGAGCCAGCCCAGCAGCGCGGCGGCGCCTACCCAGATCGCGGCCGCGGCGACGATCTGCCACGTTCGGTCCGTGAGCAGCACGAGAAGCACCGAGCTGGCCGCGAGGGCTACGAGGCTTACAGCGGCGGCGAATCCTGTCCTGGAGCGGAAAATCTCTGGAGACAACACGAGGCGGCCTGCACCAGGGTAGCTCCCCCTGCGGCGGGCGACAACCCCTCCGGCGGCCAGGTCATATGGTTGCCGAAATGGTCGAGGTCAGGCCCTGCGCCGGCGAGCCGGACGAGCAGCTCTCGCTGGACGTCTACAACGCCGTCTGGCCGCACGAAGCGGTCACGATGGACGAGGTTCGTCACTTCAAGGCCGCGATGACCGCCCACGTCGACCTCGTCGCCTGGATCGACGGCGTGCCGGCGGGCTCCGGGTTCGCGGCGATCCTCCCGCAGCGGCCCGACGTCCCGAACGTCCTCCTCACCGTGCTGCCGGAGGCGCGGCGCCAGGGGGTCGGGACCGCGCTCTACGAGGCGATCTCGGACTGGATCCGCGGCCACGGCCTCGACGTCCTCGAGGCGGTCGCCAGCGACGAGGATCCCGAGAGCCTTGCGTTCGCCGAGCGCCGCGGCTTCCGTGAGGACCGGCGCGAGAAGGGCGTCTCGCTGAAGCTGACCGGGATCGAGCCGCCGGCGGTCGAGCTCCCGGACGGCATCGAGATCGTCACGTGGGCCGAGCGGCCGGAGCTGGCGCCCGGGATCTACGAGGTCGCGCTCGAG
>DATDFL010000101.1:0-9282 GCA_036522595.1 Gaiellaceae bacterium | reverse complement strand
CGCGCCATCCGCGAGCGGAAGCCGCTGGTCCACCAGATCACGAACTACGTCGTCATGAACGAGACCGCCAACGCGACGCTCGCGCTCGGCGCCCTGCCCGTGATGGCACACGCACCGCAGGAGGTCGGGGAGATGGCCGCGGCGGCGGGAGCGCTCGTGCTCAACATCGGGACGCTCTCCGAGCCTTGGATCCACGGGATGCTGCTCGCCGGAAAGGCGGCGAACGAAGCCGGCGCGCCGATCGTCCTCGACCCGGTCGGCGCCGGCGCGACGCAGTACCGGACGGCGACCGCGCGGCGGCTGCTCGAGGAGCTCGAGATCGCGGTCGTGCGGGGGAACGCGGCCGAGATCGCGACGCTGGCGGGTCAGGAGGCAGAGATCCGCGGCGTGGAGTCGGTCGGGGCCGAGGCCGGGCCGGAGCTCGCGGAGGCTGCCGCGCGGGTTCTCGGCTGCGTCGCGGCGGTGACGGGCCCGGTCGACCACGTCTCGGACGGCCGCAACGGGTACGCCATTGCGAACGGGCACGAGCTGCTCGGGATGGTCACCGGCACCGGCTGCATGTCCACGGCGATGACGGGCTGCTTCCTTGCAGTGCAGACCGACGGGTTGAAGGCCGCCGCGGAGGCGCTGGTCGCATTCGGGGTCGCCGCGGAGGACGCAGCGGCGAGCGCGAAGGGCCCGGGCTCGTTCCATGCCGCCCTCTACGACGCGCTCGCGGCTCTCGACCCGGACACGCTGGACGCGCGCGCCAGGGTCGAGTGAGGCTGCACGCGATCGTCGAGGACTTCGAGACGGCCGAGGCCGCGGTCTCCGGCGGCGCCACGGTTGTCCAGCTCCGCCGCAAGGGCGCGGGCACGGACGAGCTCGTCGAGCTGGGCGGCCCCTTCCGCGAGCTGCCCGCGACGTTCGTCGTGAACGACGACGTCGAGGCTGCGATCCGGCTCGGCGCAGACGGGGTGCACCTCGGGCGGGATGACCCCGGCGCAGAGCGGGCGCTCGAATCCGGGCTCATGCTGGGGCTCTCGGCGTCGAGTCTCGACGAAGCGCGTGCGGTCGCCCGCACCGGACCGGCCTACATCGGCGCGGGCCCGGTCTGGGCGACCCCCTCGAAGGGTGATGCCGACACGCCCATCGGCCTCGAAGGGCTCCGCGTGATCTGCGAGGCGGTGAGCGTTCCGGTGGTGGCGATCGGTGGAATTGACGCGACCAACGTCGCCGATTGCATCCGCGCCGGGGCGGCGGGCGTCGCCGTCATTCGGGCGGCTCGTGACGCGGCCGCTCTCCGCGCTGAGATCGATGCGGCTCTCTGACGTCGGCGAGCTCGGCCTGCTCGCGGAGCTCGAGCGCCGCGGCCTGGCGCGCGGGATCGAGCACGACGCCGCCGAGCTCGAGGGCGGTCTCGTGGTGACGCAGGACGCGCTGCTCGAAGACGTCCACTTCCACCTCGCGTGGACGACGTTCCACGAGCTCGGCTACAAGGCCGCCGCGGTCAACCTGAGCGACCTCGCTGCGTGCGGCGCGGAGCCGCTCGCGCTGCTCGTCACGCTCGGCGCGCCTGGTGAGACCGCTCTCGACGATGTGTTCGACCTCTACGCCGGCCTGAACGAGCCGGGCGTGCCGGTGGTCGGCGGCGATACCACCAGCGCGGAGCGGCTCTACCTCTCCGCGACCGCGCTCGGCCGCTCCTCCCTCGTCCCCGGCCGCGCCGGCGCTCGAGCCGGCGACCTCCTGGTCGTCACCGGCCCACTCGGCGCCGCCGGTGCCGCTTTCCGAGAGCAGCGCCACGCCCGGCCGCCTCTCAGGCTCGAGGAGGGCCGCCGCCTCGCCGCGGTCGCCCACGCGCTCACAGACGTCTCCGACGGCCTCGCGGTCGACGCCGCGCGCCTCGCGACCCGCTCCCGGTGCAAGGTCGTGATCGATCTCGAATACGTCCCGCTCGCCGAAGGGGCGATGATGGACGACCTCGGATTCGGGGAGGACTACGAGCTCCTGGCCGCCACCCCGGACGCCCTCGGCTTCCCCGCGATCGGCCGCTGCGAGGAAGGAGAAGGCGTCCAGATTCGACTGAACGGCGAGCCTGTCGGCCTCAAAGGCTGGGAGCACTTCAGCGCCGGGAAATAGGACTTGCGCTGAGGCGCGATAGCGACGACTCTATCGGGCGGCAGTGCTGCTCTTCATAGTCAAGCGGCTGGCCTGGGCCGTCCTGATGGTGGCCATCGTCTCGCTGATCACCTTCGTGATCTTCATCGGGCTGCCCGATCGCACGATCAACTCGCGCCAGGGCCTCGTCACGCCGAACCTCCAGGGCCAGTGGCACCTCGACGGGCACTCCATGCCCCAGAAATACGTGCTGTTCCTGAAGCACGTCGCCCTCCACGGCGACTTCGGCGAGTCGATGCGTCAGCCGATCAAGGTCCGCCAGATGCTCACGGAGGCACTGCCCGTGACGGCGTCGCTGGTGATCGGCGGGACGATCCTGTTCTTGCTGCTGTCCTTCCCGATCGGCCTGCTGTCGGCGCTACGCCCGCGGTCGCTGCTCGACAAGGGGTTGATGGTGCTCCTCCTGATCGGCGTGTCGGCGCACCCGGTCTTCCTCGGCCTGATCCTGTCCTACTTCCTCGGCTTCCACTGGCACGTGTTTCCCATCGCGGGCTACTGCAACATGCACTACCACGCGACCGACGTCTGCGGCGGGCCGCGGTACTGGGCGTACCACATGGTGCTCCCGTGGATCACGTTCGCGTTCCTCTTCGCGGCGCTCTACGCGCGGATGATCAGGGCGAGCGTGGCCGAGGCGCTCGAGGAGGACTACGTGCGGACCGCGCACGCCAAGGGAGCGGGGATGTTCCGCATCATGCGGCACCACGTGGCGCGCAACGCGCTCCTGCCGGTCGTGTCGATGCTCGGCATGGACGTCGGGATCGCGTTCGGCGGCTCGATCTTCATCGAGACCGTCTTCGACCTCCCCGGGGTCGGGCAGCAGCTCTACCGCGCGCTGGGCGGCGCCGACGAGCCGGTGATCCTCGGTGTAGCGCTGCTGGTCAGCGTCGCCGTGGTGCTCGCGAACCTGTTCGCAGATCTCCTCTACTGCCTGATCGACCCGCGCATCGGGATGAAGACGAGCCGGCACGGAGCCGCGGAGATGCAGCTGCGGCGCCGACGGCGCGCGAGCACGCAAGAGCTCACCGAGCCCGCCTAGGCCGCTAGAGCCAGTCGGACCAGGCTTCTTCGTAGAACGAGCGCGGCCGGGCGCCGATCACGGCTTCCTTCGGCTCGCCGTCCTCGAAAAGGATCGCCGTGGGGATCGAGAGGACGTCGTAGCGCGACGCGGTGCTGACGTTCTGGTCGACGTCGAGCTTCGCGAACTTGACGTGGCCGTGCGCCTCTTCGAGCTGGCGCAGGATCGGCTCGACCGCGTGGCACGGGCCGCACCAGGGAGCCCAGAAGTCGACGACGACAGGCCCGTTCGCCTTCAGCACCTCCGACTCGAAGTTGTCGTCCTTGAGCTCGAGCACGCGGGAAGACTACAGCCGACCGGCCATGGCCTTGACCCGAAGCAGCGGAACCTTCCAGATCGCCTCGAGCACGATGCTCCTGCTCATCTTCGAGCCGCCCTCCTCACGGTCGACGAACCGGATCGGGATCTCGACGACGCGGAAGCCGGCCCGGAGCGCGCGATAGGTCGTCTCGATCTGGAACGCGTATCCCTTCGACGAGATCGCGTCGAGGTCCATCGCCTCGAGCACCGCGCGCCGGTAGCACTTGAAGCCGCCCGTGAGGTCGCGAACGCCGACGCCGAGTAGCACCCGCGCGTACAGGGAGCCGCCGGCCGAGATCGCCCGCCGAACGAGGCCCCAGTTTCCTACCGAGCCGCCTTCGACGTAGCGCGAGCCCAGCGCGAGGTCCGCCTCGCCGGCTGCCGCGATCAGGCGCGGCACGTCGGCCGGGTCGTGCGAGAAGTCGCAGTCCATCTCGAGGATCAGCTCCGCGCCGTCGGCCAGCGCGTGCCGGAAACCGGCGAGGTACGCGGGGCCGAGACCCTCCTTGCGCTCGCGGTGGAGCACCGCCACGTGCGGGAGCTCCCGGGCCAGCCGGTCGGCGAGCTCGCCGGTCCCGTCGGGCGAGCTGTCGTCGATCACGAGCACGGAGACGTCGTGCTCGCCGAGCGCGCGAATCATCCGCTCGAGGTTCTCGCGCTCGTCGTAGGTGGGCAGGCAGATGGTCGCGTGCACGTCCGTATGATCGCGGGAGTGGCGACGACGCTCCCACGGAACCAGGACGTGGCCGAGCAGCTCGAGCTCCTCGCCGACCTGCTGGAGATCGAGGGCGAGGCGGCATTCCGCGTGCTTGCGTACCGGCGGGCGGCCCAGCGCGTGCGCGACACGGGCGGCCCGGTGGCCCAGCTCGCGCTCGACGGGAAGGCGAAGGAGCTGCCGGGAATCGGCGCGACGATCCAGGAAAAGATCGTCCAGATCGTCGACAAGGGCGAGATCGAGGCACTCGCGAAGCGCCGCAAGACGATCCCGCCCGAGGTCGTCGACTTCCTCCGCATTCCCGGCCTCGGCCCGAAGACGGTCAGGAAGATCTGGCAGGAGCTCGGCGTCACGACGCTCGCCGACCTGAAGTCGGCCGCCCGCGATCAGAAGCTCCGGACGCTGCCCGGGCTCGGCGCGAAGGTCGAGGAGAACATCCTCAAGTCGGTCGGGCGCAAGAAGAAGGCGACCGGCCCGCCGCGCACGCTCCTCGGCCAGGCGCTGCCTGCGCTGCTCGCAGTGGTCGAGGTGCTGCGCGAGCACCCCGCTGCGGAGCGGGTCTCGGAAGCCGGGAGCGCGCGCCGCCGTCGCGAGACCGTGCGCGACCTGGACATCATCGCGACGGCCAGCGACCCGGCCGCGCTGACGGACTACTTCACGAAGCTGACGTGGGTGTCCGAGGTCGCCGCGAAGGGGCCGACGAAGGCGACGGTCGTCTCGCACGACGGCTTCCGTTTCGACCTGCGGGTCGTGCCGCCGGAGTGCTACGGCAACCTGCTCCAGCACTTCACCGGCTCGAAGGAGCACAACATCGCGCTGCGGGAAGAGGCTCAGCGGCGGGGGCTGTCGGTCTCGGAGTACGGCGTCACCGAGGTCGAGAGCCGCGACGTCCTCACGTCCGAGTCGGAGGAGGAGCTCTACGAGCGGCTCGGCTATGCGTTCATCCCGCCCGAGCTGCGCGAGAACGGCGGCGAGCTCGAGGCGGCGCGCAAGGGGGAGCTGCCGGCGCTTGTCGAGCCCGGCCAGCTTCGCGGTGACCTGCACACGCACTCGCACTGGTCTGCGGACGGCAAGAACACGCTCGACGAGATGGTCGAGGCCGCAAAGGCGCGCGGCTACGCCTACTACGCGATCACCGACCACTCGCACTACCTCCGCGAGAACCGGCTCGAGGCGCAGGCGAAGGAGATCGACACGCTGGCGAAGCGGGTCGAGCCGCTGAAGCTGCTCAAGGGGGTCGAGGTCAACATCAAGGCGGACGGAACGCTCGACATGCCGGACGAGCTGCTCGCCGAGCGCGACTGGGTCGTCGCCTCGATCCACACAGCGTTCCAGCGCGAGCCGACCGAGCGGATCATCGCGGCGATGGAGAACCCGCACGTCGACGTGATCGGGCACCTGACCGGCCGCAAGCTGAACCGGCGCGAGCCGATGGAGATCGACATCGAGCGCGTCGTCGAGAAGGCGCTCGAGACCGGGACGTTCCTCGAGATCAACTCGCAGCCGGACCGGCTCGACCTCTCGGATGTGAACGCGCGGCTCGCCGGCGAGGCGGGCGCCAAGATCGTGGTCTCGAGCGACGCACACCAGCTCAAGGCGCTCGACTATGTCGACTTCGGGATCGCGCAGGCGCGGCGAGCCTGGCTCACGGCCGACCAGATTGCGAACACGAGGACGTGGCCGCAGCTGCGGAAGCTGATGAAGAAGTGAGTCTCCGCGAGGACGGGCCCGCGGCCCTCGACTGGGTTGCGGGCTATCTCGAGCGCGTGGGCGAGCTGCCCGTGCTCGCGCAGGTCTCGCCGGGGGAGGTGCGTTCGTCGCTCCCTGCTGCGCCCCCCGAGCGCGGTGAGGCGTTCGCCGAGGTCCTGGCCGACGTTGAACGGCTGTTGCTGCCCGGGGTGACGCACTGGCAGAGCCCGCGCTTCTTCGCCTACTTCTCGACGACCGGCTCGGAGCCGGCCGTGCTCGCGGAGCTCGTGGCAGCCGGCCTCAACCAGGTCGGGATCCTTTGGCGCACGTCGCCGGCGCTGCAGGAGCTCGAAGAGGTGACGACGGCCTGGCTCGCTGAGCTGCTCGGGTTGCCTGCGGGCTGGCACGGTCAGCTGGAGCAGGGCGCCTCGCAGGCGACGCTCGCGGCGCTGGCTGCGGCGCGGGAGCTTCGCCCCGGTTTCGTGCTCGCCTCCGAGCAGGCGCACTCGTCCGTCGACCGCGCCTGCAAGCTGCTGGGTCTCGAACTCCGCAAGGTGCCGGTGGACGCGGAGTTCCGATTGCAGGTGGACGCGCTGGACCTCGACGGCGCGAGCGCGGTCGTGGCGACGGTGGGCACGACGTCGACGACCTCCGTCGACCCGGTGGCCGAGATTGCGCGTGCGTGCGAGGCGGCGGGGGTCTGGCTCCACGTCGATGCGGCCTACGCGGGCTGCGCGATGGTCTGCCCCGAGCTGCGCTGGGCGTTCGACGGGATCGAGGGCGCCGACTCGCTCGTCGTCAACCCGCACAAGTGGCTGCTGGCGACGCAGGGATGCTCCGCGTTCTGGACGCGGCGGCCCGAAGCGCTGCGCGCCGCGTTCAGCGTCGTGCCGGAGTACCTGCGCACCTCGGACGATGTCGTCAGCCACAGCGAGTACGGGATCGAGCTCGGCCGCGGGTTCCGCGCGCTGAAGCTCTGGACCGTGCTGCGGTGCCACGGGCGCGAGGGCCTGCAGGAGGTGATTCGCAGCGGCGTGCGGCTCGCCGCGCTGTTCGAGGGCTGGGTGCGCGACGAGCCCGGCTGGGAGCTGTGCGCGCGGAGGCCGTTCTCGGTCGTCTGCTTCCGGCTCGAGGGGTCCGACGCGGAGAACGAGGCGCTGCTCGAACGCGTGAATGCCGGGGGGAAGGTGTTCCTGTCGGGAACGCGGCTCGAGGGCCGCTTCGTTCTGCGGCTCGCCGTCGGCAATGCGCGCACCGAGGAAGCCGACGTGCAGCTGGCCTGGGATGTCCTACGAGAGGAGGCTCGATGCTGATCACGACCGCCAACGACCTGCCGGGGTGGGAGATCACGGAGACGCTCGGGGAGGTGTTCGGCCTTACCGTGCGCTCGCGCAACATCGGCTCGCAGCTCGGGGCCGGGCTGAAGTCGATCATGGGCGGCGAGCTCAAGGGGATGACGAAGGCGCTGTCCGACAGCCGCCTGCAGGTGATCGAGCGGATGGTCGAGGAGGCGCAGTCGAAGGGCGCCGACGCGATCGTCGCCATGCGCTTCGATACCTCCGAGATGGGCTCGAACTGGACCGAGATCTGCGCGTACGGGACCGCTGTCCGCGCTCGGAAAGCCTGACCTGCGCGCAGTCGTCTTCGACCTCTGGAACACGATTGCCGAATGGCCCGTCGATGTTTGGACGGAGACGCGGCCGCGCGTCGCCGAGCGGCTGGGGCTCACGCAGGAGGAGTTCGAGGAGCGCTGGTTCGGCGAGCTCGCGCACATGCGGGAGATGGGGCCGATGGCCGAGGCGCTGCGCGTTCTCGGCGCGTCGCCGGAGGTCGCGGAGGACATCGCGGGGATGCGGCGCGCGGTCACGCAGCAGGGGCTTGTTCCGGTTCCGGGCGCGGTCGAGACGATCTCCGAGCTCCGGTCGCGCGGCCTGCGCGTCGGCTTGATCACGGTCTGCACGGACGACGTGCCCGCGCTCTGGCCGGAGACGAAGTTCCAGGGGCTGTTCGACGCGGAGGTCTTCTCCTGCTCGGTCGGGCTCCGGAAGCCGGATCCGCGGATCTACCTGCTCGCCTGCGAGCAGCTCGGGGTCGAGCCGGCCGAGGCGATGTTCGTCGGCGACGGGGCCAACGACGAGCTCGCTGGCGCCGAGCGGGTCGGCATGACCGCTGTGCTGATCGAGCGACCGGGCGAGGTGCAGGAGTGGGCGGGCCGGCGGGTCCGGTCGCTACCCGAGGTGCTCGAGCTGCTCTAGCGCCGCGTCGTGGAGCGCGACGCGGTAGCGCCAGAAGGCGCGGCCGGTTTGCAGCAGCCGCTCGCGAAGCGGGCCGGCGAGCTCCACCAGGGTGCCCCAGCGCGCGGCGGCGATCTCCTCGAGGTCTTGCGGAGCGATGTGGTCGTCGGCGGTGGTCGCGAGGAAGACGTGCGTGCGCCACGGCACATCGTCGGGCTCGTAGAGGAACCTGGCCTCGGCGGCGACGAGGTAGCGCTGGAGCTCGACGCGCAGGCCGGTCTCCTCGAGCGCCTCTCGCTGCACTCCCACCTCGAAGTCCTCGCCGGCCTTGATGCCGCCGCCGGGGGGCCGCCACACTCCGGGCTCGAACTGCGGCTTGCGGATCAGCGCGAGGCGCTCGCCGTTGAGGATGAAGAGCGTCACGTCGTGCATCCGCTTCGGGTTGTACGTGGCGAGACCGTGCTCGTACTCGCTGATCTCACCTTCCCATTCGAGAAGTTTCGGCTCGCCGTAGCGCTCACGCATGGGCTGGAGGACAGCCTCCGTCACGTGCATGGGATTAGGTTGCCCGATCGATGCCTGCTGACGCGCTCGCTCTGGCACTTGGGGCCGCGGTTCTGCACGCGCTGTGGAACCTGCTGCTTGCCCGCGAGCGGGACACCGAGGCGGCGACTGCGGTTGCGGTTGCATCGCTCGTCGTCGTGCTCGTGTTGCCCGCGGCGCTGACCTGGCGCGTCCAGGGAGCAGCAGTTCCATTCATTGCGGGCTCGGCTGCGCTCGAGCTCGCGTACGTGGGGCTGCTCGCGGCCGCGTACCGGCGGTTCGAGCTGAGTGTCGTCTACCCGGTCGCTCGCGGACTTGCCCCGGTGCTCGCTCTCGTTCTCACGGTCCTGGTGACCGTCAACGGGCCGTCGGGAGGAGAGGTCGGAGGCGTGCTCGCCGTTGCGGCGGGAGTCCTGCTCGTGCGGGGCGGGATCCGCGGCAGCATCGGTGGGCTCGGCTTCGGCGCGGTGATCGCGGCGGCGATCGCGGGCTACACCGTGGTCGACCGTTACGGGATCCATCACGCCAACGCCGCGCCGTACCTGATGCTCGTGATGGCCGGC
>DATDFL010000100.1:0-9929 GCA_036522595.1 Gaiellaceae bacterium | reverse complement strand
GGGTAGGCGAGCTCGACCCGGCCGAGACCGCGCGGGCCGCCGTCGCCAAGGCGCAGCGGACGCGCGGCGCGATCGAGCTCGAGCCCAGGCCCTACCGCGCGGTGCTCGAGCCGTACGCGTTCGCCGAGCTGCTCCTCTACTTCGCCTACGACGCGTTCGGGGCGCTCGGGCTGCTGGAGGAGCGGAGCTACGCGACCGGGCGGATCGGCGAGAAGGTCTTCGACGAGCGCTTCTCCCTCGCGGACGACGGGCTCGATCCGCGCGGGCTGCCGAAGGCGTTCGACTTCGAGGGGTGCCCCAAGACGCGCGTCGAGCTCGTGGAGGACGGCGTTTTCCGAGACGTCGTCTGGGACCGCGCGACCGCCGGGCGCGCGGGCGACGGCCACGCGACGACGGGTCATGCGCCGCCGTCGTCCCTGCGCCGCTGGGGACCGCTGCCGTTCAACCTCTCGGTCGCGCCCGGCGAAGCGGAGTCGACGGAGGAGCTCGCCGAGCTCGTGGGCGACGGAATCTACATCTCCCGCCTCCACTACCTGAGCATCGTCAACCCGCGCGAAGGCGTCATCACGGGCATGACCCGCGACGGGACGTTCCGGATCCGCGGCGGCCGGATCGCGGATCCGCTCGTGAACCTCCGCTTTACCGTCTCGATGCCCGAGCTGCTCACCGAGCTCCCGGGCCTCGGCCGCGACACCGTCCTGGTCAACGAGGCCTCGTACTACGACGAGCGCTACCCGAACGGCCTGCTCGTGCCCGCGGCGGCGACCGCGAAGTTCGACGTCACCGGGACCGGCTCGACGCCAGGGATCTGAGGCGGGTGTAGTCGACGGCGCCGAGGTCGTCCTCGCGCCAGCCTCCTAGGCGCCGGGAGACGAGGCGCGAATCGACGACCCAGGAGATCGGAATGATCTTTCGGCTGCCGACGGCCTGGCGTAGCGCAGCCGTACGGGGATACGCGGCGAGGACTCGCTCGAAAGTCGCATCGGGCCGGCCCTTCGAGATGTAGGCGCCGAGGCCGATGTCCCGCCACGCCGCGACCAGCAGCTTCTCGCCGTACGCCAGATCCGGGTTGCCTGGCTCGGCGAAGCGAACCGCGACCTTCGGCAGCGACCCGATCTGCTTCCGGGCCCGCGCGAAGGCCAGCGCCGCCGCGCGGGCGATCTTCGCGCCCTTCGGCGGCGGAGAGAGGCTCTCCGCGGGTGGGGCCTCGAGCTCGGGGACGAGCGCCTGGTAATCGGCTCGGTCGGCGGTGTCGTCGTAGACCTGGCGGACCTTCGGGAAGCGGTCGAGCGCGCCGCCGGGCCGGGCCGCGACCACGTCGACCGCGAGCAGGCGGTGGACATGTACATCCAAGGCGAGGCGCGGGTCGCGCAGCAGGGCCTGCACGTCGCCGAGCGGCACGGGAGCCTCGTCGAGCTTCCCCGCCCGGTACTGGCGCAACGCGGCCTCCGGGTCGAGCTTGCGGATCTCCAGCCTCAGTCCCCGGCGCTCGAGCACGAGCTTCGTCGGCCTGGCCGAGATGAGCCGGAACGGACCGGGAACGCTGGGGGGCGCCGCTGCTGCCTCGGTCAGGATCTCCGGCGCCCGGGGATCGGGGATGGACAGCGAGCCCGGGCGCACGGTGGCCTTCGCGAGGTGCGCGCGTCGCAGCTCCCTGGCGATCGCGCCGGCGTGCCGGCAATGAAAGCGCCACCCCGCGCCCTCGCGCGTCCAGGTCGAGCAGAGCCCGGGCCGCAAGCCGGGTCGCAGCGGAGTCGCGAAGAGAGCGCGCGCGACGACGATCTCGTCCCGGGTTCGAGCGCGCGCTGGATCGAGCGGCCAGAGCACGTCGGCGAGCGCGACTCGGACAACCCCCGCAGGCCCTGTGGCGGCGGGCTCGACGGCGCGCTTCTTCTCCGAGGAGCCGCAGCCGGCAGCGACCAGTGCGAGAGCCGCCAACGCCGCGGCTCTCCGCACGGCGCTACTGGAGCGCGTGGAAGAGGGCGATCGTGTTCGCCAGGAAGAGCACGCCGATCACGCACGTCAGCCGGGTCAGATTCCGCTCGACGATGTGCGTCCCGCCCTGCGAAGCCGGGGTGAAGCCCATGCCGCCGAAACCGGTGTCCCGGCCGGAGTGCATGAGGATCAGCCCGATCAGGGACGCGGAGAGCAGAACCTGGATAACTGCGAGGATCGGCGTCATTGCCCGCCCAGGATAGCGACTACTCCCCCGCGGCCTCGATGATCGAGTCGATCAGCTCGGACGCGATCCGGTCCTTCGTGACGTAACCGGCGGCGCCAGCCTCGCGGGCGCGAGCGACGTCGGCCGCGGAGCTCGAGCCCGTCAGCATCAGCACGTGCGTCGAGCGGCGCTTCTTCTTGATCTGCCTGGTGGCCTCGACCCCGTCGAGCTTCGGCATCTGGAGATCCATCAGCACGACGTGGGGCTTCTCGGCCGCGGCGAGCTCGACGGCCTGCTCGCCGTTGTGCGCCTGACCGACAACCTCGATGCGGCTGTCTGACTCGAGAATCGTCGCCAGGGCCTCCGCGAAAAGTCGATGGTCGTCGACGATCAGCACTCGGATCTTGCTCGGAATAGCCGGCCCCTTCCTCGGAATGAGTGCGAGAATCTTCCAGGATTTACTACTGAAAAGATAGTCAGCCTATGCGCGCAGCGCGCTCCAGCACGTGCTCCACGCGCCGCGCTTGCTCGGCGAGGTCGTGCCGCTCGGCCGCCGCCCTGGCGACGAGGTTGGGACACGGCAGTCCGGCGGCGGTCTCGAGTGCGCTGGTCAGCTCGTCGATGTCGAGCGGATCGACGAGCACGCCCGCGTCCGGCGGCACGAACTCCGGCGGGCCGCCCACACGCGTCGCGACGACCGAGCGGCCGCAGGCGAGCGCCTCGAGAACCGCCTGGCCGAACGGCTCGACGAGGCTCGGCTGGCAGACGACCCGCGAGCGGGCGATCCAGTCGGGGATCTGGTCGTGCGGCGCGCTGGGGACGACGTCGACGCGCTCGCGTCCCTCGAGCTGCGGCCGCAACGGGCCGTCACCGACGAAGGTCAGCTTCCCGGTGCCGAGCCGCTCGAACGCTTCGGCCAGGCGGACGACGTTCTTACGCTCGGTCAGCGAGCCGAGACAAAGGAAGTCGGCTTCCCCGTCAGGCGGCGGCTCGACGTGGAATCGCTCGAGGTCGACGCCCGAGTCGATCACCTCGGTCTTGCCGCGGGCCTCGGGCACCTTCGTCTCGAGCTCGCGCCGCAGGTAGTCGGAGACCGCGATCACCGTCGAGGCGCGCCGCACCGTCAGGCGGGTCAGCGAACGGATCCCGGAGACCGCCCCGACGTTGCGGACGTCGCGCCCGTGCGCGGTCACGACCAACGGAGCGCGCGAGGTGAAGCTCGCGATCAGGCCGGCCGGGACGAGGAAGTGCGCGTAGACGACGTCCGGCCCGAAGCGCCGCGAGGCGGCGCGGGCGCGCCGGGCGAGCGTGAGGTACCGGCGCTTGCCACCGCCCCGCGAGTCGAGCACCGCACGCTCGAGCTCGTGCCCGCGCGCCTCGAGCGCGTGCTCGAGCTGCGCGACGAAGGCGCCGAGGTCGGGGTCATCCGGCCCCGGGTACATCTGCGAGACCAGCAGGATCCGCATGGGCCGCTCTACTCGAGGGGCGCGAAAGCGTCTCCGACGCGGACGCGCCCCGGCTGGACGACGCTGCCGTAGACGCCGAAGAGGATCGCTCCGTCGCTCTCCCGCTGTCCTCGGTAGCTCTTGATCAGCCGCAGCGTGTCGAGGTCGCGCTCGCCGGTGTCGGGGTCGCGCGTCGTGACCGCGCAACGGTCGACCGGGCCGCCCACCCGAACGACCGCTTCCCCGACCGAGAACGACCGGCCTTCCCAGGTGTCCTCCTCGTGTGCCTCGCAGCCCGTGAGCTCGAACAGCATCCGGAATCGCCGCGAGTCGATCTCGTCCGCCCCGGCCTGCCGGGCGAGCCGGCCGAGGGACCCGTCGGAGACGAGCGTGACGGGCGCATTCAGGCTCATGCCGACCCGGTCCGTGCGCACGAGCCGGACCGGGTGGCCGGCGAGCTCTGACAGCGGTTCCTCCCACGGCCCCGGGACCACGCGGCCGCTGATGTCCAGCGAGCCCTTGGCCGAGCGAACCGGCTCGCCGAGCTCGGCGGCCTCGCCTTCGAGAACGTCGCCGCCCGGGAACTCCATGCGCAAACGCTCTGCCGCCGCGTCGTAGTCGGCGCGGACTTTCACCGGCCAGGGGGTCAACGAGCTCCGCAGCCGCTCGCCGTCCGGGCCGATCAGGAAGAACCGCCGGTTCTCGACGACGCCGTCGGGACCGAGCTCGACTTCCTCCGGATGGGAGAGGCGGAAGGCCTTGACGGGCGAGATCGAGATGCGCGCCAGGTTCATTGCGCGTCGTACATGCCGAATTCCTCGCGGAGCACGTTGCAGATCTCGCCGACGGTGCAGTGCGCGGCGAGTGCATCGCGGAGCGACGGGAGGAGGTTCTCCGGCCCCTGCGCCTCCTCGCGCACGCGCGCGAGTGCACTCTCCGCAGCGCCTGCGTCCCGCTCGGCGCGAACCCGCGCGGTGCGCTCGAGCTGGCGCCGCTCGGCTTCCGGGTCGATGCGATGGAGCTCGATCGGCTCCGGCTCGTCCTCTTCGTAGCGGTTGACGCCGACGATCACCCGCTCGCCGGCCTCGACCTGCTGTGTGTAGGTGAACGCGGCGTCCTCGATCTCGCGCTGAACGAAGTTCTGTTCGACCGCCGCAACCGCCCCGCCGAGTTCGTCGACCCGTGCGATCAGCTCGCGGGCGCGCTCTTCGAGCTCGTCGGTGAGCGTCTCGATGAAGTAGGCCCCGCCGAGCGGGTCGGCGGTATCGGTGCCGCCGCCCTCGAACGCGAGGAGCTGCTGCGTGCGCAGCGCGATGCGGGCCGCACGCTCCGTCGGCAGCGCGAGCGCCTCGTCGAAGGAGTTCGTGTGCAGCGACTGCGCGCCGCCGCAGACCGCCGAGAGCGCCTGGATCGCGACCCGGACGATGTTGTTCTCCGGCTGCTGGGCGGTGAGCGTTGAGCCGCCCGTCTGCGCGTGGAACTTCAGCGCTTGCGCCTTCGGGTTCGTGACCCCGAAGCGGTCGCGCATGATCTCCGCCCAGAGCCGCCGCGCGGCACGGAACTTCGCGACCTCCTGGAAGAAGTGGTTGTGTGCGTTGAAGAAGAACGAGAGGCGCGCACCGAATTCGTCCGGGGCGAGACCGGCCGCGATCGCCGCCTCGCAGTAGGCGATCCCGTTGGCGAGCGTGAACGCGAGCTCCTGCACCGCCGTCGAGCCCGCCTCGCGGATGTGGTAGCCGGAGATCGAGATCGTGTTCCAGCTCGGCAGCCGGTCTGCGCAGTACGCGAAGAGATCGGTGGTCAGCCGCATCGAAGGCCGCGGCGGGAAGATGTAGTTCCCGCGCGCGATGTACTCCTTGAGGATGTCGTTCTGGACGGTGCCGCGAAGCTGCTCGCCGCCCACGCCCTGCTTCTCCGCGACCAGCTCGTAGAGCAGCAGGAGCAGCGACGCCGGCGCGTTGATGGTCATCGAGGTCGAGACCTTGTCGAGCGGGATGCCGTCGAGCAGGAGCTCCATGTCGGCGAGCGAGTCGATCGCAACGCCGGTCCGCCCCACCTCGCCCGCGGCACGCGCATCGTCCGAGTCGTAGCCGAGCTGCGTCGGCAGGTCGAAGGCGACCGAGAGGCCCGTCTGGCCGCGGTCGAGCAGGTAGCGGAAGCGCCGGTTCGTCTCCTCCGCGGAGGCGAAGCCCGCGTACTGGCGCATCGTCCACGGCCTGCCCCGGTACATGTCGCGGTACGGGCCGCGCGTGAACGGGAACTCGCCGGGCGGCTCGAGCTCGCGCCCCGCGTCCTCGGCGGTATAGACGGGCTTCAGCTCGATTCCAGAATCGGTTTCGCGGCCCTCGGTCGTCGCCACGCCGACAGTATGCTCGGCTCGTGCGCCTCGTCGCATTGGCCGTTGTGGTTCTCGCGCTCGGCTCGACCCCGACCGCGGTGCGTGGCTCCCGCTAGTCCGCGGCGCTGATCGTCGCCGGCTTGCGGTCTTCGTCCGAGCGCGGCGGAGGCGTCATGCCCGCGGCGGTGTAAGCGTCCACCTCGTCGAGCGTCTCCTTCTCGAGCAGCGCCCGTGCCAGTGATTCGAGCTTGTCGCGATTCTCGCGGAGGAGCTCCGTCGCCTCTTCGTGCGCCTCGTCCACGAGCTTCCGCACCTCGGTGTCGACGAGCTCGTGCGTCCGCTCGGCGGTCTCCTGCACTCCGGGCATGTAGCCGTCCTGCGGCACCACCGCGATCGGGCCGATCGCGTCGCTCATCCCCCAGCGGCCGACCATCTGCCGCGCGATCTCGGTGAGCTGGCGGATGTCCGCCTCGGCGCCGGTCGTGCGCTCGCCGAAGACGAGCTCGTCGGCTGCCCGCCCGCCGAGCGCGACCTTGATCCTCGCCCGCAGGTAGTTCTCGTCGTAGCTGAAGCGGTCCGCCTCCGGCGCGGAGAACGTGACGCCGAGCGCCTGGCCGCGGGGGATGATCGAGACCTTGCGCACGGGGTCGGCACCCGGGGTGAGCATCCCGACGATCGCGTGGCCGGCCTCGTGGAAGGCGGTGCGCTCGCGGTCGGAGGGGCCGAGCATGATCTTCCGCTCCGCACCGAGCAGGATCTTTTCCAGCGCGTCGCCGAAGTCGGCGGCCGCGACCTCGTTGCGGTTGCGGCGTGCGGCGAGGAGCGCCGCCTCGTTGACGAGGTTCGCCAGGTCGGCGCCGACCATGCCGGGCGTGTTGCCGGCGATCCGGTCGAGATCGACGTCCTCCGCGAGCGGGACCGAGCGCGTGTGAACCTCGAGGATCAGGCGGCGGCCGACGCGGTCCGGTGGCTGCACGGCGACCCGCCGGTCGAAGCGACCGGGGCGGAGCAGCGCCGCGTCGAGGACGTCCGGCCGGTTCGTCGCCGCCAGGACGATGACGCCGGTCGAGGCGTTGAAGCCGTCCATCTCCGTGAGGATCTGGTTGAGGGTCTGCTCGCGCTCGTCGTGGCCGCCGATGGTGGCGCCGGCCGACCGCGAACGGCCGATCGCGTCGAGCTCGTCGATGAAGATGATCGCCGGCGAGGCCGCCTTGGCCTGGGTGAAGAGGTCGCGCACGCGTGAGGCTCCGACCCCGACGATCGCCTCGATGAACTCCGAGGCGGACAGCGAGAAGAACGGGACGTCTGCTTCACCGGCGACCGCGCGCGCGAGCAGCGTCTTGCCGGTCCCGGGCGGGCCGCTGAGCAGGACGCCGCGGGGGATCCGGCCCCCGAGCTTCCGGTAGCGGTCCGGGTTCTTCAGGAAGTCGACGATCTCGGCAAGCTCCGCCTTGGCCTCGTCGATACCGGCGACGTCGGCGAAGGTGACGCGGCCCGCTGTGGGCTCGTACCGCTTGGCCTTCGAGCGGCCGAAGGCGCCGAGGACTCCGCCGCCGCCACCGGAGGCGCGACGGAACACCCAGAACAGCAGCAGCAGGAACACCAGCGTCGGCCCGAAGCCGAAGAGCAGGCTCTCCCACCAGGGCGAGCCGGTGTCCAGCGGCTTGGCGTTGATCGTCACTCCCTTGTCCTGCAGAAGCTTCGAGAGCTGGTCGGTGTTCGCGAAGGCCGGGATCTCGGTCTTGAAGAGGCGCGCGTGCTTGTCGCCGAAGTCGACGGACTGCTTCAGCTGGCCCTGGACCGCCGTGCCCTTCGACGTGATCTGGTCGACGTTGCCCGCGTTGACTTGCTGCAGGAAGAACGGGCTGTACGGAACCCGTAGGCGGGTCTGCGGCTGCGTCGCGCGGGTGGCGGCCCAGTAGTTGAATGCGAACAGGACGAGCGCCAGCAGAACGAGCCGCCAGCCGAGCCGCCGCCACGGGTGCTGCGGCTTCTGCGGCGCGCCGTGGCCGGGCGGGTCCACGCGCCAGCCGGGGTGCTGTTGCTGCGGCGGCGACTGCTGTTTCTGCGCGCGCGTGCCCTGCTTCGGGTCGCTCACTCACCCAGTATCGCCAACTGGGCCAAAAGCGTGAGCGTCGGGCAAGATCGCGCCTAGGCCAACGGCCCCCGGATCACAATGGTGCTCCACTCGGGAGCCGGCAGGAAGCCGAGCTTCTCGTTCAGGCGCCTCATCGGCTCGTTGCGCTCCTCGCTCTCGGTCAGGAGCCGATCGAGCCCTTCACGCTTGGCCGCGGCGATCTCGGCGTGCTTGAGGGCAGTCGCGACCCCGCGGCGCCGCCAGTCGCGCCGCGTGACGGTCAGGCCGTGGAACGCCCGCTTGCCCTGCGCGAGCAGGAACGCGTAGCCGACGACCTCGTCTCCCGCGAGCGCGAGGAAGCAGAGCTCGGGGAGGCAGTTCGGCCGGTCGATGTCCATCGCGCGCCATCGTTCGAAGCTCTGCACGCCCGACGAGCCCGGGATGTCCTCGTCCGCCTGGGTCGCGAGCGCGTACATCTCGTCGAGGCGGTCGGGCTCCTCGGCGCGCGTGACGATCCGGACGCCCTCGGGCGGCGCGACCTCAGGCGCATCGATGCCCTGGAGCTCCAGCACGACGGCCTTCTCGCCGCCCACGGGGACGAAGCTTCGGTGGTCGAAGAACGCCAGCGAATCGGCGTCGCTCTCCTGCACCTCGCCCTGGATCTCGTCCGTGCCGAGCGCGCGTCCCCGGGCCGAGATCTCGGCGAAGAGCGCCGAGCCGATGCCCTGCCGGCGGCGAGCCGGGACGACGGCGAGGTCGCCCTGGGACAGCTGCCCCCGCGGCTCGACGAAGCCGCAGGCAACCGGCTCCTGGCCGAGACGCCCGACGAGGTAAGTCAGGTTCGGGTTCGAGTCGAGGTTGTGGCGCAGGTTCTCGAGCCTCGGCTGCCACTCCGGCCGGACGAGCGCCTGCACGCGGATCATGTCTTCGAGGTCCGCGTCTGAGCGGACGACGTCGATCGAGAGCAAAGGAAGTCCTCCTGTGTAGGTGGGTGCTAGTGCGTGAAGCTCGGTTGGGACATACACACCACCTCCCTGAGGAGATGCTTCGATCCTAGAGTCTCCACCGGTAGCTGTCCACGTCAGGAGGCCGCGATGAGCCAGCGGAACGCCGTCTACCCAGCGACGGTCTTGCAATCCCGAGATCCGCGGGGGCTGGGCCGGCTGCAAGTGTCGGTGCCGGCCTTCGACCAGAAGGTGTGGGCCAGGCGCGCGACGCTCCTCGCGGGCGAGCGCCGCGGTGCCTGGTTCGTCCCCGACGCGGGGGACGAGGTGCTCGTCGCCTTCGAGGGCGGGGACGCACGAAAGCCGGTCGTGGTCGGGGCGCTCTGGAACGCGACCGAACGGCCGCCCGAGAGCAACCCGGAGCGCACGCTTCTCAAGACGAAGCACGGCGCGACGATCGTCTTCGACGACGGAACGGGCGGGCTAGAAGTCACGGACTCGAACGGCAACGCCGTCAAGCTCGCGGCCGACGGAGTGACCGTCACCGCCGCCGCGAAGGTGAGCGTGTCAGCAAGCGTGGTCGAGATCAGCGCGGGCCAGGTCCTGATCAACTCGGGCTTGGCGAAGTTCAGCGGCATCGTGCAGTGCGACACGCTGATCACGAACAGCGTCGTCTCGTCCAGCTACACGCCGGGCGCCGGGAACCTGATGTGAGCGTCACCGTGCGCCTCTTCGCCGGTCTCCGCGAGCAGGCCGGCTGGTCGAGCCGCGAGGTCGACGCCGCGACGGTCGCCGACGTGTGGCCGGCGCTCGGACTGGGCGACGAGCCCGCGGGGCTGCTCTACGCCGTCAACCGCGAGTACGCCGGGCCCGACCAGGACCTCCGGGACGGCGACGAGGTCGCGCTGATCCCGCCGGTCTCCGGCGGCGCCTTCCGAGTCACCGAGAAGCCGCTGTCGCTGGA
>DATDFL010000099.1:0-3829 GCA_036522595.1 Gaiellaceae bacterium | reverse complement strand
CGTTGCGCCTTTGGCGCCGCCACAGGCTGTGGCCAGTACCGCGATCGTGAGGAGGGTCCGCAGTAGACTTACCACAACCTTGAACTACATTACCACAAGGTTGCGGTAGTGGCCGACACGGGCCCGGACACGATCCTGCTCGACCTTTTCCGGACGAACCAGTTCCGCGAGCTGCTGATCGCGGCCGCGCTCGAGGGCGTCGAGCTGCCGCCGGAGGACTATCCGTTCTACGTCCTCGTCGGCGCAGAGGGCCCGTGGACGCCCACGGCGCTCGCGGGCAGGATGGCGATGCCGCTCTCGACGGTGCTCTTCCGGCTCAAGCGGCTCGAGCAGCGCGGCCACGTGGAGCGGATTCCGAATCCGGACGACCGGCGCTCGTACCTCGTCAGCCTCAGCGACGAGGGCAAGAAGCTGCTCGGGAAGGCGCGACCGCGCTTCCGCGCCTACGCGGAGGCAGTCGAGGCGCAGCTCGGCGCGGAGCGAATCGGCGGCCTGCGCGGCGCCCTCACCGAGCTACGCGAGGCGATCGAGTCGCAGCTCAACTCCGCGTGAGCAAAGCGACGGATTCGACGTGCGGCGTGTGCGGGAACATGTCGACCGGCCGCACGCGCTCGAGCTTGTAGCCCCAGTCGCGCTCGAGCTCCTTCACGTTGCCCGCGAGCGTCGTCGGGTTGCACGAGACGTAGACGAACCGCCCTGCCTCGAGTCGCGCGGCGCGACGCAAAGCCTTCCCCGAGAGCCCGGCCCGTGGCGGGTCGACGACGAGCACATCGGGCGGCCCCGCGCGCTCGCGCAGCTCTTCGAGCGACGCGCCCACCTCCCCGGCGAAGAAGGCCGCGTTCGCGATCCCGTTCAGGTCGGCGTTCTCCAAAGCGCAGGCCACGGACTCCTCCGAGACCTCAACCCCCCACACCGTCAGCGCCTGTGCGGCCATCGTCAGCCCGATCGAGCCGATCCCGCAGTAGAGGTCGTACACGGTCTCGTTGCCGGTCAGGCCCGCGTACTCGCCCGCGAGCTCGTAGAGCCGCTCGGCCATCTTCGTGTTCGTCTGCAGGAACGCGTTCGGGCGGACGCGGAAGCGCAGGCCGCAGAGCTCCTCCTCGATCGCGTCCTCGCCCCAGAGCAGCGTCGTCGGCAGGTTCGTCACCTCGGCCTGCGTCTCGTTGACGGCCCAGTGGATCGAGCGCACCTCCGGGAAACGGCGCAGCACCTCGACGAGCTCGTCGCGGTCGAAGCGCTCTCCGGGAGCGGTCACGAGCTGCACGAGCGCCTGCTCGGTGTTCCGCCCTTCGCGGATCACGAGGTGGCGCAGGTAGCCGGTGTGCTCAGCCTGGTCGTACGGCTCGAGCCTTTCGGCGCGCGCCCAGTCGCGAACCGCGTCGCGCAGCGCGTTGCTGACATCCGAGCTGATCCAGCAGCGGTCGATCTCGAGCACCTCGTCCCAGCGGCCGGCCTTGTGGAACCCGAGCGCGGGGCCATTCGGGGTCTGCGTGAACGAGTACTCGACCTTGTTGCGGTAGTGGAACTGGTCGACCGCCGGGACGATCGGCTCCAGCGGCGGCTCCGCGATGCCGCCGATGCGGCGCAGCGCATCCGCGAACTGCTCTTCCTTCGCCGCGACCTGCGCCTCGTAGGCGAGATCCTGGAACCGGCAGCCGCCGCACGCGGGATAGTGCGCGCACGGCGCGTCGACCCGCTGCGGCCCGGGCTGGAGCACCTCGACCGCGAGCGCCTCCGCGTGGTTGCGCTTCACCTTCGTGACGCGCGCGCGCACGGTGTCCCCGGGAAGGCCGCGCCGGACAAAGACGACAAACCCGCTCAGCCGCGCGACACCGTTCCCGCCGTACGCGAGCGAGTCGATCGAGAGCTCGAGCTCCTGGTCCCGGGTTACCGGCGCGGCCATCGCGCCTTGCAGCCTAGGAGAAGGGTGGATGCAGAGGCAGGATCAGGGGCGGCAGCGGCTTCTGGTTGAAGTCGAACGCCTTCGTCATGTCCCCGATCTGGGGCAGCGCCTCGCGGACGTCGGGCCTTGGATCTGGCCGGCCGTCAGTCCTCGGATCGAGACGCCGCCCGCCGAGGAAGTCGTCCTCGATGAACTTGGTGTACGCGTCGAGGCTCGCCACCTGGTGGTCGATGAAGCCGGCTCTCGCGTAGGGCGAGATCACGAGCGCCGGCACGCGCAGGCCGAAGCCGTTGACGTCCACGTTCGGGGGCGCGACGTGGTCGTAGAAGCCGCCCCAGTCGTCCCAGGCCAGGAAGATCGCGGACGACTTCCAGTCCCGGCTGCGCATGACCGCGTTGATCACGTGCGTGACGAAGGCCTGGCCGTTCGTGATGAGCGACGGCGGGTGCTCGCTGACGTGGTTGTTCGGCTCGACCCACGAGACGGCAGGCAGCGCGCCGCGCTTGGCGGCCGCGAAGAAGTGCGAGATCGAGACCACGTCGCGCACCTGGTGGTCGTGCTTGACGGTCGTGAACCACGGCAGCGGGTTCCAGATCCCGGGGGTCTTCGCGCGCTGCTTCTTCGCGGGGCAGAGCATCGCGCCGGTCTCGCAGTCGGGCTCGTTCCCGGCGAAGACGTAGTAGCGCCAGGGCACGTGGTGCCGGTGAAGCAGGTACGTGAGGTCGGTCCAGGCGTAGCTCGGCTTGCGGTTGGTCCGGTTCTGCGCCTCGTGCGGAGGCGGAAGCGGGTTCTCGATCGCGTTGACGCAGCTCGCGGCGACGTTACGGCGATGGCAGCGGGCCGACCACTCCGAGACCATGAACAGGTGCTGCGGCAGGCTCCACGAGGTGTCCTGCTGGAACATGTGGTCCTGCAACACGAAGTGCCGCGCGTAGGCCCAGTAGTTGGGGATCTCGTGCCAGTCGTGGTAGCCCATGACGTCCGGATGCCGCGCGCCGAGCGAGCAGAGGGGCATGTCGGGGCTCGCGAGGCAGCCGGCGGTGAGCCCGCGCCGGGCCTCGCGCACGAAGCCGTCCATCTTGCCGCCGTTGATGTCCTTGATCGCATCAAGGTGCTCGTGCGGGCCTCCGGTGTTCCGGTTGCTGGTGTCGTGGTACGGGGACAGGCAGCGGTGCGTCCTCGGGTCGGGCGAGCAGACGGTGAAGCGCCCGTCACGTCGCGGCAGCCCGTCCGCTCCCGGGTAGGTGCCGAAGTACTCGTCGAAGGAGCGGTTCTCCATCATCAGGATCACGACGTGCTTGATCTTGTGGATCCCGGGCGCAGGCGCCGCGTGGACGTGCGCGGGCTCGTCGTGGACGTACGGGACCAGCCCCACGAGCGATATGACCCCCGCGACGAGTGCACTCAACAGGAGCCGTTGCCGCACGCTCCAAACGTAAGCCGCTTCTGTTTAGTTCAGGTTCAGCCGGAGTTGTGATTCAGCGAAGCGCGGTCACGTACACCTTGCGCTCGCGCGGCCCGTCGAACTCGCAGAAGAAGATCCCCTGGTAGCGGCCGAGCGCGAGCTTGCCCTCCTGCAGCGGGACGAGGACCTCCGGGCTCATCAGCGACGCGCGCATGTGCGAGGGCGCGTTCGGCCCGTCCGCGTCGTCGTGACGCCAGCCCCAACCGTCCTCGACGATCTTCTCCATCGCCGCTTCGAGATCGTTGGCGAGCACCGGGTCGATGTCCTCGTTAATGGTGACCCCGGCTGTCGTGTGAGGCACGTAAACGAGCGCCGCCGCCGCGCCGTTGACGCCGTTCAACACGGCCTCGACCTGCTCTGTGATGTCGACCAGCTGGGTGCGCCGTTCGGTGCTCAGGTTGATCTCGTGCACCGGGGTATCCTACGGCCTGTGCCGAGCGATCCGCCGACAACGCCGGAGC
>DATDFL010000098.1:0-8292 GCA_036522595.1 Gaiellaceae bacterium | reverse complement strand
TCCAGGAACGGAACGCCGAGCCCGCGGTAGCCCTTAGCGATCGACACGACCAGGCGGAGGTTCGACTCGATCATCCTGCGCTTGGCGGTCAGGTCGCCGCGCTCGATCGCCTTGGCGAGCATGACCTCCTCGGCCGCGGTGAGCAGCTTGTGCCGGCCGATGTCGGCGAGGAAGAGCTGCAGGCTGTCGGCGGCGCCGACGAGAACGTGCTGCTCCGGCTCAGGCTCCGGGGCTGCCTTCTCCTCGGTCTTCTCCGCTTCCGGAGCAGCCTCACGCACGTCGAGCCCCTTGGCCTCGAGCTCTTGCGTCAGGATCTCGACCTCGTCGTCTGCGAGGTCGTGCTCGAGCGCGAAGGCCTCGAGCTCGGTCGGCGACACGTACCCGCGCTCCTCCGCGCCCTCCAGGAGCGCGCGCGCGGGCTCGGTCTCGAGCAGTTCGTGAAGCTGGTTCTGAGTCAATTTCACCTCTTACGCCTTAGATGTCTCTCTCGTTCCGATCTTTCGCACTGTATGAGCATTCTCCTCGCCTGAACAGGGGAAACCAGGCCCGGGTCCGGGCTCGGACCTCACAACGCGGTACTCGTATGTCCTATTCCGCGACGGCGGCCTCTTTGGTTTGCGTACGCGCGGGGAAGTCGAATTCGACTTTCCCTTCTTCGTTCAAGACGAGGCGCGCGCGAAAAGGTTTGCCGGCACGGGAGCGGAAGCCCGAGATGACCTCCTTGGTGCGGCCCTCCTCGAGCAGCTGGCGCGCGATCTCGGGCGTGAGCGTCCGGCCCGCGACGCGCTTCCAGATGACGAAGCCGCAGCCGGTCTCCTCGCGGCTCTTCCAGCTCGTGCACCCGTAGGCCTTCGAGTTCTCCTTGATGATCTCGCCGGTCTCCGCGCCACAACGCGGGCACGGGCCGAGCTCGACGCGCTCCGGGCGGAGCTTCTCCTTGTCGAGCGCGGCGATCTTCTCGACCGTCGAGCGCGTGAACTCGGCGATGTCGTCGATGAACTTCTTGCGGTCGTCGCCGCCGTGCTCGATGTCTGTCAGGCGCTTCTCCCAGTCGCCGGTCAGCTCGGGCGAGGTGAGCGGGTGCTCCTCGAGCATCGTGATCACCTGCAGGCCCTTCGGCGTCGGCTGGAGATCCTTCGCCACGCGCTCGATGTACTCCCTGCGGATCAGCGTCTCGATCGTCTCCGCGCGGGTCGCGGGGGTGCCGAGGCCGCGCTCCTTCATCGCCTCGCGAAGCTCCTCGTCGTCGACGAACTTGCCGGCGGTCTCCATCGCGGAGAGCAGCGTCGCCTCCGTGTAGCGGGGCGGCGGCTTCGTCTCATTGGCCTCGACCTCGGCCGACGCGCACTTGACCTTCTGGCCCTGCTCGAGCGGCGGCAGCTCGGCGCTCTCGTTCTCGGAGTCCTCGTCCTGCCGCTGCGCCTGCTGGTCGGCTTCGGAGAGCAGGCCGTAGACGCCGCGCCAGCCCGCTTCGAGCGTCACCTTGCCGCGCGTGCGGAAGCGCTCCTCCTCGACGAGCGTGACGACCGTCGTGCGGGCGTAGCGCGCGGGCGGATGGAAGACCGCGAGGAACCGGCGCGCGACGAGGTCGAAGATGCGCCGCTCGTCGGGCGAGAACCGCTCGACGTCGTGCTCGACGTCGGTCGGGATGATCGCGTGGTGGTCGTCGACCTTCGAGTCGTTGACGACGCGGGCCAGCGGCAGCTGCTGCAGGCCGAGCACGTACTCCGCCGCGGCCCTGTACTCGCCGATCGGCGCCAGCGTCGCCGCGGTCGCCTTCAGCTGCGGGACGAGGTCGCCGGAGAGCCAGCGCGAGTTGGTGCGCGGGTACGTGATCGCCTTCTTGCTCTCGTAGAGCGACTGCGCAGCCTGGAGGGTCCGGCGCGCGGAGAAGCCGAAGCGGCGGTTCGCGTCGCGCTGCAGCGAGGTCAGGTCGTAGAGAAGCGGTGCGCGCTCGGACTGCTCCTTGCGCTCGACCGTCTCAACCGTGCCGTCAGCGCCGGAGACCTTGGTCGAGATCTCCTCCGCACGCTTGCCGCCGTCCTTGCCCATGATCCGCGTCTCTTCGCCCTCGAACCAGAGGCCCTCGTAGCGCGGGTCGAACTGCGCGTGGACGAGCCAGTAGGGCTCGGGAACGAACGCCTGGATCTCGCGCTCGCGCTTGACCATCAGCGCCAGGGTCGGCGTCTGAACGCGGCCGAGCGAGACGACGCCTCCGACCCACGCCCGGCCGCGAATGGTCGCGGCGCGGGTGGCGTTCATGCCCACGAGCCAGTCCGCTTCGGAGCGCGAGCGAGCCGCCGCCTCGAGCTGGCGCAGCTGCTCCCCGGGACGGAGCTGCTCGAAGCCCTCGCGGATCGCCGTCTTCGTCATCGAGTTGATCCAGAGACGCTCGACGGGCTTGTCGACCCCTGAGGTCTCGTAGATGTACGCGAAGATCAGCTCGCCTTCGCGCCCGGCGTCGCAGGCGTTGATCACACGGTCGACGTCGTCGCGCTTCAGCAGTTTGTGGATCGCCTTCAGCTGCTTGCGGGCCTTCGCATCGCGCGCGTCGAGCTTGAACTCCTCCGGGACGATCGGCAGGTCGTCCATCCGCCACTTCTTGAAGCGCTCGTCGTACTCCTCGGGCGCGACGAGCTCGACGAGGTGGCCGACGGCGAACGTGACGATCGTGTCGTCGGACTCGTACGAGGTGTCGTTGTTCTCGAAGCTGGCAGGCATCGCGTCGACGATGTCGCGCGCCACCGAAGGCTTCTCTGCGATCACAAGAGTCTTCATATCTGGAGATTCACCTTAGCGAGTGCGGAAAATGTGACGATTGCGTGCCGTGGTTCCGCCGATTTACCTGTTCGCCGGCTTGGTCAGCTGGCCGGTCGTCGTCGGTCTCTATCGACTTCGCGCTCGTGGTATCGAACACCTTCCCGAGGGAGGTTTCGTGCTCGCCGCGAACCACACCTCGAACTTCGATCCCTGGGCACTCGGAATCCCGCTCTGGCCGCGGCGGCAGCTGCGGTTCATGGCCAAGTCGGAGCTCTTCAAACCCGCGCTGGCGCCGCTCCTGCGCGCGGGCGGCGCGTTCAGGGTGCGGCGCGGCGAGGGGGACGTCGAGGCGATGCGGACGGCGATGGAGCTCGTCCGGAACGGTGAGATCGTCGTGATGTTCCCCGAGGGGACGCGGCGGCAGAAGGGACTGCGCAAGAAGCATGTCGCGCGAGCGCACACCGGCGCCGCGCGGATCGCGCTCGGCGCAGGCGCGCCGCTGGTCCCGGCGGCGATCAAGGGCACCGACCGCCTCTCGCGGCTCGGGCCGTTGCGCGTCGCCTTCGGAGAGCCCCTCGACCTCTCGGATCTCGAGGCGCTCGACCTGAAGTCCGGTTCCGAGATGGCGACCGAGCGGCTCATGGCCCGGATCGAGGAGCTGCACGAGACGCTGTGAAGCCGCTGCTGGTCATCGACGGCGACTCGCTTGCGCACCGCGCCTACCACGCCATGCCGAAGAGCGTTCGCCTCGGAGCGGTGCTCGGGTTCACGAACATGCTCCTGCGGCTCTGGCAGGCGGAGGAGCCGCGAGCCGTGCTCGTCGGCTGGGACTCGATCGGCGAGCCGACCTACCGCAACGAGGCGTTCGAGGCGTACCAGAGCGGCCGCGTCTTCGACCCGGAGCTCCTGGACCAGCTCGACATGCTGCCCGAGCTCGTCAGGGCCGCCGGGTTCGCCGCCGCCAAGGGTGCGGGCTACGAGGCGGACGACTTCCTGGGGGCGGCGGTCGCCTTCGAGGAGGCCCGCGGCGGGACGGCGGTCGTCGCCACCTCCGACCGCGACATGTTCCAGCTCGCGAGCGAGCGAACGACGATCCTGCAGCCCGTGCGCGGAGTCTCCGAGCTGGCGCGCATCGGGCCGGCGGAGGTGCGCGAGCGCTACGGCGTCGAGCCGGAGCAGGTGCCGGACTTCATCGCGCTGCGCGGTGATCCGTCGGACAAGCTTCCCGGCGCGGCCGGGGTCGGGCCCAAGAAGGCGGCGGACGTGCTGCGCGAGTACGGCACGCTCGAGGCCGCCCTCGAGGCTGGGCGCTTCTCGGCCGAGGCGGAGGACTTGCGGCTCTACCGGCGAATCGCAACCGTCGACGCCTCCGCCCCTCTCCCTGCCATTGGCGATCAGCAACCCGCCTGGGCGGAGGCGTCCTCCCTAGCCCGCTCCTGGGGCCTGAACCAGTTGGCCGACCGGCTCGCTGCGTTGGCCTAGCATCCTGCTGATGGATGCCTGGCTCACCGATGCGCGCGACGCGGTGGCCGCGGCGGCAGGCGTTCCCGCCTCTGAGCTCGATATTCCGGACGAGGACGTCGCGACCCTTCTCGATCTGGCGCGCATCGCCGCTCACGACTCGGGCGAGCGGATCAACGCGCCGCTGCTCTGCTACCTGGTCGGCCGCGCGCAGGGCGGCGCCTCACTCGACGACCTGGCCGACGCGGTCCGACGGACTTCGTAAGTCATCCGGCTCTCGCGCGGCTCCACCCGACCGAGCCGCACGTCGAGACGCGCGCCCGGCTGGAAGCGCTGCTGGCCGAGTTCGACGTCGTCGAAGGCAAGCCGGCCTCGCGTGAACACATAGAGCGCTGTCACGAGCCCGCCTACCTCGACCGGCTCGAGGCGATCGACCAGCCGACGCAGCTCGACCCGGACACGGTCGCCTCGGAGACGAGCTGGGAAGCCGCGCTCCTTGCCGCGGGCTGCGCGGTCGAGGCGGTCGAGCGCGGCGGCTTCGCCCTAGTCCGTCCGCCCGGCCACCACGCGCTGCCGGGCCGCGCGATGGGCTTCTGCCTGATCGACAACATCGCCGTCGCCGCGCGGCACGCCCAGGCGGAGCTCGGGGTCGAGCACGTGGCGATCGTCGACTGGGACGTTCACCACGGCAACGGCACCGAGGAGATCTTCCGCGACGACGACACCGTGTTCTTCGCGTCGATGCACCAGTGGCCGTTCTATCCCGGCAGCGGCGGCCCCGGCGAGGGCGGGCCGACGACGCTGAACGTCCCGCTCCCGGCCGGCTCCGGCGACGAGGACTACCTGCAGGCGTTCGACGAGGTGGTTGCTCCGGCCGTGCGGGCCTTCGAGCCGGAGCTCGTGCTCGTCTCGGCGGGGTTCGACGCGCATGTCGTCGATCCGCTCGCTGCGATGCGCGTCACCGAGAACGGCTTCCGCGACCTCGCGTCCCGCTCGGCCGAGCTCGGTCCGCGCGTCGCCGCGGTGCTGGAGGGCGGCTACGACCCGCGCACGCTGCCGAACCTCGTCGCTGCGGCCCGGGAAGGCTTCGAAAAATGACGCGGCCGGCCTTTCTGGAGGCCGGCCGTGTCGCCGAGGAAGCACAGAGCCACCGCGCTTCTTGAAACACCCTTTGGAGGATGGGTCTGCTCTGAGTATCGGCGGTCCTGCGCAGGTCGGTGGGTGATCGACATCCCCCACCGTGGGGGATTCTTCAGGCGGCGCGCGCGGAACTAAGCGCTTCCAGAGCCTCGCGGCGCGAGGAGACGCCGAGCTTGCGCATGAGGTTCTTCACGTGCGAGCGGACGGTGTGCTCCGAGATGTAGAGCCGGGCCGCGATCTCGTCGGTGCCGAGGTGCTCGTCCAGCAGGAGCAGCACTTCGACCTCTCGGGCGCTTAGCGACCTCGCGATCTCGTCCGGAACGCTGTGCGACCTCCCGGCGCGAACCTCCTCGAGCAGCCGACGCGCGACCTCTCCCGAGAGCGCGGCCTCGCCGTGGCCGACGCCGCGGAGGAACTCGACGATCCGCTCGGGCGGCTCGCTCTTCAGCAGGTAGCCCGCGGCCCCGCCCCGGATCGCCGAAAGGAGGTTCTCCTCGGTTCCGGAGGCGGTCAGCACGACGACCTCGCACTCGGGCGCGGCCCCGCGGATCTTCGGCAGCGCCTCGAGCCCGCTCATGCCCGGCATCGAGAGATCGAGCAGGACGAGCTGCGGCGAGAGCCGGCGCGCCAGCTCGACCGCTTCCTCGCCGTCGGACGCCTCACCGACGACGGTGAAGTCGTGCTGGGCGAGCAGCGCGGCCAGCGCGGAGCGCGTGATGGGGTGGTCGTCCACGAGCAGGATCCGCATCAAAGCCTTATCGGCACGCATGTGGATGCCGAAAAGGCCTTTGTGCGGCACGAAGACCGTGACGACTATCAGGCCTGGCTCTGGGGCGAGGTCCTCCTGATCGGGCTGCTCGGCGCCACGCTGGCGCTGTTCGTTGCGTACCCGAGCCTGCGCAACACCTATTCGCTGCCGCAGGTGCGGCTCGTGCTCGACACGGCCGTGACGCTCGCGGGGGCGATGGTGGCGCTGCTCGCCGGGCTTCGCTTCTCGGTTGAAGGCCGCAGGCTCGACCTCCTGCTCTGCGCCGGCTTCACGGCCGCAGCGACGTCGACTCTCGCGTTCTCGATCGCCCCGGTGCTGGGCGGCCACCCGCTGCACCGCACCGAGTTCTGGGCCGGCCTCGGCGGCCGCCTGCTTGCGGCCGCGCTGATCGCCGCGGCGCCGTTCTCGAAGCGCCGCGTCAACGCCCGCGGTCGGGCCCTCGGCGAGATGCTGCTCGCGGTCGCGATCGTCCTCGGCCTCGGGTGGGGATTCGCGCAGAAGGCGGGGACCGCGCTCCCGCGCGTCGCGGAGAGCGTCGGCGCCGACCAGCCGTTCCAGCTTCGGGGCGCCCTCGCGCTGCAGGCGCTGCTTTCGCTCGTCGCGTTGGTCGGCTGGGGCCTGCGCTTCCGCTCGCGCCGGCACGACCTCGACAAGTGGCTCTGCCTCGGCGTGACGCTCGCGCTCTTCGCCGAGCTCCACTACGTCTTCACGCCGCTGCTCTCGACGCGCTACGTCTCGCAGGGCGACTTCCTGCGGCTCCTCTCGTACAGCGTCCTGCTCGTCGGCGTGTGGCGCGCGATCCGGTTCGCCGAGTTCGGCCGCGCCGTCGCGGAGGAACGAGCCCGCGTGGCCCGAGAGATCCACGACGGGCTCGCGCAGTACCTGTTCGCGGTCTCGACGCACGCGAGCATGCTCCAGAACGGCGCTTCGCCGGAGACGACGCTCCCGCAGCTGAAGGAGGCCGCGGAGGCCGCCCAGCAGGAGGCGCGGTTCGCGGTGCTGGCGCTCTCATCGGCCGGCGGCTCGGCGCCGTTCGACGCGGCTTTGCGGCGCTACATCGACTTCCTGACCGCCGACGGCGAGCTGGAGGTCGACCTCGAGATCCAGGACGGGATGCGGCTCGCGCCCGACGAGCAGATCGAGGTCTTCCGGATCGTCCAGGAGGGACTCGCGAACGCGCGCAAGCACGCCGGCGCGCGGAGGGCCGAGGTGCGGATCGAGGAGCGCGCAGGCGAGCGTTTCGTCAGCGTCGTCGACGACGGGGCCGGCTTCGACGAGGCCGAGATCGCCGCAGGCCAGGGCCTCAAGAACATGCGGGCGAGAGCGGCGTCGATCGGCGGCGGCTTCCGGCTCGTCTCGGCGCCGGGGCGGGGAACTGCGCTGGAGGTTGTTCTCCGCGCGTAACGTTCCGAGGGTGGAACCCGTCATCACGGTGCACGGGCTCCGCAAGCGCTACGGCGCGGTCGAGGCGGTTCGCGGGATCGACCTCGAGGTCAGGCGCGGAGAGATTTTCGCCTTCCTGGGCCCCAACGGCGCGGGCAAGACGACGACCGTCGAGATCCTCGAGGGCTTCCGTACGCGCACCGAGGGCGAGGTCAGCGTCCTCGGGGCCGACCCCGCGCAGGCCGGCGCCGAATGGCGCAACCGGGTCGGGGCGGTGCTGCAGGAGACCGAGCCCGAGCCGGGCCTCACCGTTCGCGAGTGCCTGCAGCTCTTCGCGGGCTACTACGAGCGGCCACGCGACATCGAGGAGACGATCGCGCTCGTCGGGCTTCGGGAGAAGGCAGACTCGCTCGCCCCTCAGCTCTCGGGCGGCCAGCGTCGGCGCCTCGACGTCGCGCTCGCGCTGATCGGCGACCCGGAGCTGATCTTCCTCGACGAGCCCACAACCGGTTTCGACCCGTCTGCGCGCCGCGCGGCCTGGGGAGTGATCGCCGGCCTGCGCGAGCTCGGCAAGACCGTCTTCCTGACGACGCACTACATGGACGAGGCGGAGAACCTCGCCGACCGGATCGCCGTCATCGCGGGCGGGCAGATCGTCGCCGAGGGGACTCCGGGGACACTCGGCGGGCGCGAGCAGATGGCAGCGCGCATCGCGTTCACCCTTCCCGAGGGGACGTCACTGCCCGAGGAGATCCGGGCAGCGGCGAGCCGGATCGACG
>DATDFL010000097.1:0-31647 GCA_036522595.1 Gaiellaceae bacterium | reverse complement strand
GGCACCTGCACGGCGAGCCACGTCTACACGGGCGCAGGCGTCTACACCTACCACGTCACCGTCACGGACGACGACGGCGCCTCGACCACGGTCGACTGGGAAGTCGTCGTCTACGACGCGTCGGCCGGCTTCGTCACGGGCGGCGGCTGGATCAACGTCCAGCCCGGCTCGTACCCGGCGGACCCGACGCTCGGCGGACGCGCCAACTTCGGCTTCAACTCGAAGTACACGAAGAACGGCGGCCCGCCGCAGGGCGAGACCGAGTTCCAGTTCCAGGTCGGGAACTTCAACTTCCACAGCGACGTCTACACGGTGCTGATCGTCTCGAGCTTCAAGTCGCAGTACCGCGGCTCCGGCTCGGTGAACGGCGTCCCCGGCTACGACTTCTCGCTGACCGCCTACGACGGCGACGTCGGAGGCGGCGGCGGAGTCGACAAGTTCCGGATCCGGATCACGCTCCACAGCAACGGCAACGTCGTCTTCGACAACCGGATCACCAACGGAAACACCGACATGGACACCGCGGATCCGCAGGCGATCGCGGGCGGCTCCATCGTCATCCACAAGGTGTAGGAAAAGGCCCGGAAAATACGGCGTAAGGAGTTCGTAAGGCTCCTTACGCCGGGCCGGATCCAGCCAGAACCGCCGATACGATGGCCTGGTGCCTACCGCTGTAGTCACCGGCGGAGCCGGCTTTCTCGGCTCCCATCTCTGCGAGTACCTGCTCGGCAAGGGGTACCGCGTGATCTGCGTGGACAACCTCGAGTCGAGCTCGCTCGAGAACCTCGAGCACCTGCGCGACGACGACTTCGTCTTCCGCAGCCACGACATGGTCGACCACCTCGAAATCGACGAGCCGGTCGACCAGGTCTACCACCTGGCCGCGCTGGCGAGCCCGATCGACTACCTGCGCTCGCCGCTCAAGTCGCTGAAGACCGGCTCATACGGCACGCACAACGCCCTCGGCCTCGCGAAGCTCAAGCGCGCGCGGTTCCTCCTCGCTTCGACGAGCGAGGTCTACGGCGACCCGGAGGTGCACCCGCAGCCCGAGAGCTACTGGGGCAACGTCAACCCGATCGGGCCGCGCGGCGTGTACGACGAGGCGAAGCGCTACGCGGAGGCCCTCACGATGGCCTACCACGGGCAGCAGGGCGTCGACACCGCGATCGTCCGCATCTTCAACACCTACGGGCCGAGGATGCGCTCACACGACGGCCGTGCGATCCCGACATTCGTGCGCCAGGCGGTCGAGAACGAGCCGCTCACCGTGTTTGGGGATGGCTCGCAGACGAGAAGCTTCTGTTACGTGGACGACCTGATCCGCGGGTTGCATCTCCTCGCCGACAGCGGGGAACACCTGCCCGTGAACCTCGGAAACCCGCGCGAGTTCACGATTCTCGAGCTCGCCCAGACCGTCATCAAAGTCACATCGTCAAAGAGTGAAATCGTGTACGAAGCTTTGCCAATCGACGATCCCCAGGTTCGCCAGCCTGACATCACGCGAGCCAGGCAGCTACTGAGCTGGGAGCCGGAGATCGAACTGGAAGAGGGTCTGCGGAGAATGCTGCCAACCCTCGGAAGGGAGCCACTTGGGGTCTAGAAAGACGCTCAGCATCGCCCTGTTAGCAACCATCGTCCTCGCGGCCATCGCTGCCGCCGCGACGCCGAACTCGGCACTCGCGTCGCGCAGGATGCTCGTGGGGATCTACGACCCGGTGCAGCCGCTGATCGCACCGGACAAGACCTTCGCGACGTTCTCGAACCTCCGCGTCCAGATCCTCCGCATGGACCTGCCGTGGGGGCAGTACATCGCGAAGCAGATGCCGAAGGACGGCGCGGATCCGAACGATCCGGCCTACAACTGGGATCTGTACGACCAGTTCGTGCTCAACGCGAAGAAGCACAAGATGGCCGTGCTCTTCACGATCTACGGCACGCCCGCGTGGGCCAACGGCGGCCAGAAGCCGAACCGCGCACCGAAGAAGATGAAGTACCTGCAGAACTTCGCCTACGCCGCGGCCAAGCGGTACAGCGGGACCTTCAAGCGTGCCGACGGCGTCGTGCTTCCGTCCGTGCGCCGCTGGATGGCGTGGAACGAGCCGAACAACCCGGTCTTCCTTCGGCCGCAGTGGAGCCGGGTCGGCAAGCGCAACATCCCGATCGCCGCCAAGAACTACGCGGCCATGTGCACCGCGATCTGGAAAGGCGTGCACTCGACGCACCTGAAGGAGACGGTCGCCTGCGGTGCGACCGATCCGAAGGGCAACAACAAGGCTCGGAGCAGCCGGCCCTCGATTGCGCCGCTGACGTTCCTCTCGGCGCTGCATCGCTACGGGCTCCGGCACTTCGACGTCTACGCGCACCATCCGTACTACGCGAGCCCGACCGAGAGCCCGGCGAAGCTGCCGAAGGCCAAGACCACGATCACGCTCGCGAACATCAGCGTGCTGATCAAGCTGCTGACGCGGCTCTACGGCCAGAAGCCGGTCTGGATCACCGAGTACGGCTACCAGACGCGGCCTCCGGATCGGCACTTCGGCGTCAGCTGGACGAAGCAGGCGAAGTACCTGACGCAGGCGTACTCGATCGCTCGCAAGAACCCTCGCATCGGCCTGATGATGTGGTTCCTGCTCCGCGACGAGAGCCGCCTCGCAGGCTGGCAGTCCGGTCTGATGACCGTGTCCGGCAAGCACAAGCCGGCCTACAACGCGTTCCGGCGACTGCGACACTAGATACGTGGCTGTAAAGACTCCGCGACGGGGGAGGGGCCGGATCCCCACTCCCGTCGCGGAGTCGAACGACCGGCCTACCAGGCTCGTAGCGGACATCCGCTCGGGCAAGCCGTTCTTCCTGAGCCGAAGCCGTCTCGTCGGCGCAGGGCGCCGGTTCGCCAGCATCGCCGCGCTCGTCTGTCTCGACCTGGCCGGGCTCGTCCTCGGCGTCTACGCGGCCCTCGTCGCCAGGGAGCTCTACTACGGGCGCACGCACCTGCTCTGGGGCTTCCTCTGGCGCGTCGAGACAGACTGGCTGCCCTTCCTCCTGCTGATAACGGCGCTCGTCTTCTCCCGAGCCGACCTCTACGCAGAGCGCGAGCGGCGGCCGGGGTTCGGGCGGATCCTCTCGTCCCTCGTGCTGGTCGCGCTGATCACGCTCGCCTTCGGGCTCGGCACGGGGCACCACTTCGCGACCTTCGGCCTGATCCCGACCGCGGTCGTCTTCTGCGCGATCATCATCGCCGCTCTCCGGGCGAGCTACGAGGCGATCACGCAGGACCTGCTCCGCGCCCTCGGCACCCGTCGCCACGCACTGCTCGTCGGTGCGGGTGAGAACCTCGTAAGGCTGCATCGCGGCCTCGGCCCCGGCCGCAGCGGCATCGACTACGAGTTCGTGGGCGCGATCGGCCCGTCGGCCGACGGGCTCGGGCTGCCGCTCCTCGGCGATCTTCCGGACCTTCCCGCCGTGCTCGAGAACGCGCGCGTCGACGAGCTGATCGTCACCGACTCCGACTTCAACGAGCGCGAGCTCCTCGAGATCGTCTCTCACGCGCACCGACGCGGCGTCCACGTGCGGGTCGCGCCGCGAGCGACGGAGCTTCTGACCGAGCGTGCCGAGCTGGTGCCCGGCCAGGGAGTCCCGCTCTTCGAGCTCCGGCCGCCTGCGCTCGCCGGCTTCGACTGGTTCGTGAAGCGCACTTTCGACCTCGTCGTCTCGACGCTCGTCCTCATCCTCGGCCTGCCGCTGTGGCTGGCCATCGCCGCCGCGATCAAGCTCACCTCGCCGGGGCCCGTGCTCTACCGCGACGAGCGGGTCGGGCTGGGCGAGCGCGAGTTCGGGATGCTCAAGTTCCGAACGATGTACGCCGACGCGGCCGGCGGCCAGGCCGAGCTGGAGGCGTCCAACGAGGCGGACGGACCGCTGTTCAAGATCCGCGAGGACCCGCGCGTCACCTCGGTCGGCGCGCTGCTCCGCCGTTTCTCGCTCGACGAGGTGCCGCAGGTCTGGAACGTGCTGCGCGGCGAGATGACCCTCGTCGGGCCGCGGCCGCTGCCGCTCCGCGACTACGAGCAGCTCGAGGGCTGGCACCTGAAGCGCTACCTCGTGCTGCCGGGCCTGACCGGGCTCTGGCAGATCTCCGGGCGCTCCGATCTCACCTTCGACGATCTCGTGCGGCTCGACTTCTACTACCTCGAGAACTGGTCGATCTGGCTCGACATCGCGATTCTCGCCCGGACGGTGCCCGCGGTGGTCGCGGGCCGCGGCGCCTACTAGTGAAGATCGTCGTGACAGGGCCTGCCGGCTTCGTCGGCACCCACCTCCGTGCCGGGCTGGGCGAGGCCTTCGTGCCGTACGAGGGCGATGTGCTCGATTCGGATGCGGTTCGCGAGGCTGTTCGAGGCGCGGACGCGGTCGTCCACCTCGCGGCGCAGGCGTCGGTCGCCGCCTCGTGGGAAGACGCCTTCCAGTCCTGGCGCGTGAACGTCGACGGCACCGTGTGCGTGCTCGAAGCCGTGCGGGCAGAGCGGCCCGAAGCGCGTGTGCTGGTCACGTCGACCTGCGAGGTCTATGGCAACGCTTCGCGGATCCCGAGCCCCGAAGACGAGCGGATCGCACCCGTCTCCCCCTACGCGGCGAGCAAGGCGGCGGCGGAGCTCGCGTGCCTCGTCTCCGGCCTGGACGTGGTCGTCACGCGTGCGACCAACCACGGGGGGCCCGGGCAGGACGAGCGCTTCGCCGTCGGCTCCTGGACGCGGCAGATCGCACGGCTGGAAGCCGAGGGCGGCGGTACGCTCCGCGTCGGTGATCTCTCGGCCGAACGCGATTTCCTCGACGTGCGCGACGTCTGCCGCGCCTACCGGCTCCTGCTCGAGCCGTCGGTCGCTGCGGGCACCTACAACGTCGCCTCCGGGAAGACCGTGACGATGGCGAAGGTGGTCGAGCTGCTCGTCGGCCTCGCCCGGGTGCCCGTGCGCGTCGAGCCCGACGAGGCGCGGATGCGGCCGGCCGACATCCCGCGGCTCTCCGGAGACCCCTCGAAGCTGCGCGCCGCCACGGGCTGGGAACCGCAGATCTCGCTCGAGCAGACCCTGGCTGACACGCTCGCCGCCGCGCGCGAGATGGAGCCGGTGTCGTGAGTCGACGCGCGCTGATCACCGGGATCACGGGCCAGGACGGGTCGTATCTCGCGGAGCTGCTGCTCGAAAAGGGCTACGAGGTCTTCGGCATGACCCGCCGCGCGTCGACGGAGAACGTCGAGCGGATCGGCCACCTCGTCGACCGGCTGACGCTCCTCCAGGGCGACTTGCTCGACCCGCCGTCTCTGGACGCCGCGATACGAGAGGCGCGCCCGAACGAGGTCTACAACCTCGCCGCGCAGAGCTTCGTGCCGACCTCGTGGAACCAGCCGGTGCTGACGGCTGAGTTCACCGCGGTCGGCGTGACGAGGATGCTCGAGGCGATCCGCGCCGTTGACCCCTCGATCCGCTTCTACCAGGCGTCGTCGTCGGAAATGTTCGGGAAGGTGCGCGAGGTCCCGCAGACGGAGCTGACGCCGTTCCACCCGCGCTCGCCGTACGGCGTGGCCAAGGTCTACGGGCACTACATCACGGTCAACTACCGCGAGTCGTACGACCTCTTCGCGGTCTCGGGGATCTTGTTCAACCACGAGAGCCCACGCCGCGGGCTGGAGTTCGTGACGCGCAAAATCACCGACGGCGTGGCTCGCATCAAGCTCGGCCTGGCGGAGAATTTGGCGCTCGGGACGCTCGACTCAGAGCGCGATTGGGGCTTCGCCGGCGACTACGTCGAGGCGATGTGGCTGATGCTCCAGCAGGACGAGCCTTCCGACTACGTGGTCGCGACCGGCGAGACGCATTTCGTGCGCGAGTTCGTCGAGCTCGCGTTCGAGCGGGCCGGCCTCGACTGGGAGCAGTACGTCGTCCAGGACGAGCGCTTCATGCGGCCGGCCGAGGTCGACCAGCTGATCGGCGATCCGTCGAAGGCGAAGGAGCAGCTCGGCTGGCAGCCGCGCACGTCGTTCCGCGAGCTCGTCGAGATGATGGTCGACGCCGACCTCGACCGGCTCGGCACAACCGCGCCGACTAAGTCGTAGCGGGCGCGGCCAGCTCGGCGAGCTGGTCGAGGATCTCGTCGAGCGAGATCGTGATGTCCCAGTCCGGGTAGTCCGCGCGCAGGCGGCCGAGGTCGCTGATGTAGCAGATGTGGTCGCCGCGCCTGGCCTCGTCGACGTACTCCCGCGCCAGGCTGCGGCCGAACCGCTCCTCGAGCCGTTCGATCGCCTCGAGCACGGAGATGCTGTTCGCGCGCCCGCCGCCGAGGTTGTAGACGGCCGCGACGCGAGGCGCCTCGTAGAACGCCATCATCGCCGTGCAGACGTCGTACGAGTGGATGTTGTCCCGAACCTGCTTGCCCTTGTAGCCGTAGATCCGGTAGGTCTGGCCGTCGCGAAGCGCGCGGGCCAGGTAGGCGAGGAAGCCGTGCAGCTCGGCGCCGGAGTGGTGCGGCCCGGTGAGGCAGCCGCCGCGGAAGCAGACCGTCGGCATCCCGAAATAGCGCCCGTACTCCTGCACGAGGACATCGGCCGCGACCTTCGAGGCGCCGAAGAGGCTGTGCATGGTCGAGTCGATCCGCATCGACTCGTCGATCCCCTCGCGGTACGCGGGGTCGGCGTAGTCGTACCGTGTCTCGAGCTCCACGAGGTCGAGCTCGTTCGGCGCGTCGCCGTAGACCTTGTTCGTCGAGAGGAAGACGAACGGCGACTCGGGGCAGCTCTGCCGCGCGCCTTCGAGCAGGTTCAGCGTTCCGACCGCATTGACCTCGAAGTCGTCGAAGGGTCGCGAGGCGGCGAGGTCGTGCGAGGGCTGGGCAGCGCAGTGGACGATCAGGTCCGGCCGCTCCTCGGCCATGGCGCGGAGGATCGAGTCGCGGTCTCGCACGTCGAGATCGCGGTGCTCGAAGTGACGTGTCGCGCCATGCAGCCGCTCCAGGTTCCAGGTCGTGTCGCCGTCGGCGCCGAAGAAGTCGCGGCGCATGTTGTTGTCGACCCCGATCACGCGGAACCCCCGCTCGTCCAGGAACGCGACGGCTTCCGAGCCGATCAGCCCGCTGGAACCGGTTACGAGTGCCGTCTTCAAGTCGCTGCCAGGCCGCTGGGCATACTAGGCCCGTGCGGGCGCCGAAGATCCTAGCCGTCGTCTCCGCGATCGACCTCGACCACCGCTACGGCTGCACGCCCGCGTGGTGGCAGCTCTGGAAGGGGCTCTACGAGGCCGGCGTCGACCTGATCCTGACGCCGTACCGCGGCCGGGCGATCGAATCGCCTTGGTGGCGCGTCGAGCCGAACCCGTGCTACCGCGAGGGTGAGCTATTCGCCGGGGCCCGCGACCGGGTGGCGCGGCTCAGGGGCGACACGCACCTTCGGCGGGAGGAGGAGAGCCCCGGCGAGTCGGTCGCGGACCGCGCGACCAGGAAGGCCATCGAGTCGTGGGTGACGCCGCGGTGGCGCCGCCACCTGGAGGGGGTCCTCGAGCGGGAGCGCGACGTGGACGCGGTCGTCGTCTTCACCGTTCCGCTCAACCACCTGCGCGGGATCCCGACGACGCTGCGGGAGCGGTTCGGCGTGCCGGTCGTCTACTACGACGCGGACGTCCCGATGAGCCTGCCCGAGTACGGCGGCATGGACACCGGCTTCAACATCTACGCCGGGGCCGACCCGTCCGAATACGACCTCGTCCTCTCGAACTCCGAGGGCGGCATCCCGCGGCTGCTGGAGCTCGGCGCGCGCCGGGCGGAGGCCCTCTTCTGGGGCGCCGACCCCGAGCTGTTCGCACCGCTCGACGTCGAGAAGGAGCACGACGTCTTCTTCTACGGCTACGGCGACAAGTTCCGGCGCGACTGGATCGAAGGGATGATCGGCGAAGCCAGCAGGCGGTTGCCGGAGGCCGACTTCGTGCTCGGCGGGACCGACTTTCGCGCCGACACGGGGCGTGCGCGGCTGCTGCAGTACTTCCCGGTCAACCTGCTGCCGCGCGTGATCTCGGCGAGCCGCGTGAACGTGAACGTCGCGCGGAAGCCGCACGCGACGGTGCCCGCCTCCTCGACGAGCCGGCTCTTCGAGCTGGCTTCGACCGCCGCCGCGATCGTGACGAACCCATACGAGGGGATCGACCGCTGGTTCGAGCCGGGCCGCGAGCTCCTCGTCGTGCGGGATGCCGACGAGGCCGTGGAGACCTATCGCGAGCTGCTTGCCGACCCCGGCGCGGCCGCTGAGCTCGGGCGCCGCGCGCGGGAGCGCGTGCTCGAGGAGCACACCTTCGCCCACCGGGCTCTGCGCCTGCTCGAGCTGCTGGGCCTGCGCGAGCCCGCGCCCGTCGGCGGCTGATGCGCTCGATCCTGCTCGTCGCGCAGATCTCGCCGCCCTCGGAGCTTGTCGCCTCGCGGCGGGTGGCCGGCTTCACGAAGTACCTCACGCGGCTGGGGCACCGCGTCACCGTCCTCACCTCGCGCGTCTCGGGCGAGGGGGAGATCGAAGGCGCCGAGCGGGTCGTGCGCACCAACGACCTGCTGTTGACCCGGCTCAACTGGCGGCGCAGCCATTTCGCGGCGTTCAGCGGGAAGGGCGGTGGCAGCTACGCGCCGCCGAGCCCGCTCGAGCGGGTTGTCGTACCGGACCTGAGCGCAGTGACGTGGCTGCCGTTCGCGCTGCCCGCTGCACGGCGCCTCGCCCGCGAGCAGCGGTTCGACTGCGTGATCACGTCCTCGCCGCCGCAGTCCGCCCACGTCGTGGGGCTTGCGTTGAAGCGGCGCGGGCTGCGCTGGATCGCCGACTTGCGCGACGGCTGGACCTTCGAGCCGCAGCACGCGCCCTGGTTCGTCGGCGCCCAGCGCTGGGCGGACGAGTCGCTCGAGCGGCGCGTGGCCCGTGGCGCCGATGCGGTGGTGGGCGTGACGAAGCCGATCGCGGACGACCTGCGCGAGCGCTTCGGCGTGCGGACGGAGCTGATCACGAACGGCTTCGACCCGGAGGAGTCGCCTCGCGTGGACGCGGACGGGCTTCTCGACCAGGAGCGCCACTCGATCGTCCACACAGGCCGGATGGCAGTGGCGCTGCGGAGCCCGAAGCCGCTGATCGCCGCGCTTCGCCGCGAGCCGAGCCTGGCCGAGCAGGTCGAGGTGGTCTTCGCCGGGCCGCTCTCGGACGAGGAGCGCGATCTGCTTGCCGCGCCGGACCTCGAAGGGTCGGTCCGCGCCGTCGGCTCGCTCGACCGCGACCGAACGCTTGCGCTCCAGCGCGCGGCCGACAGCCTGCTCGTCATCACCGAGGGCCACCGCCGCAGCGTCGCGACCGGGAAGGTGTACGAGTACCTGGCTGCGGCGCGGCCCGTGCTCGTCCTCGGCGAAGAGACCGACGCGGCGCGCATCGTCACCGAGACGGGTGCAGGGTTCGCGACCTCCGCGGAGGATCCCGAGGCGATCGCGGGAGCCTTGCGGCGGCTGGTCGAGTCGCCACCCGAGCCGGCGCAGAGGGATGCCGTCGCCTCGTATTCGTACCCGGTGCTAGCGGGGCGGCTGGCGGATCTGATCGAGGACGTCTGTGGCTGAGACGCCCGCGATCCTCCATGCGCCCGCCGATGTGGGCGGGAACGCGTACGGCCTCTCGCGCGCGGAGCGGGAGCTCGGCTTGCGCAGCGACGTGGCCGTCTTCGCTCCGGGGCCCTTCGGATACGGGTTCGACGTCGACCTGCACGCGGGCGTCGACCAGCCGATCTGGCAGCGGCTCGCTCGCCGTGCCGCCTTCCTCCGGCGCGCGTCCAGTGAGTACGACGTCTTTCACTTCAACTTCGGCCTGACGCTCGTGCAGGTGCGGCAGCTGGGCTTCGTCTTCGACGAGCTCGCGCTTCTGAAGCGCGCCGGCAAGACGGTGCTCGTCACCTACCAGGGCTGCGACGTGCGGCCGAAGGCGAGCTGCCCGTGCCGGCACCCGGAGTGCTTCGAGGGCGCGCGTTACCGCCAACCGGCTGCGGACCGGGCTCTGCGGCTTGCCGACCGCGTCTTCTTCCTCAACCCCGACCTGCGGGAGTGGCTGCCGGGGGCGACGTTCGTCCCGTACGCGAGCGTCGATCCGCGTTTGATCCAACCGGCACCGCTCCCGGAGCGCGACGAGCTGGTCGTCGCTCACGCGCCGTCGGATCGCCAGGTGAAGGGCACGCGCCACGTGGAGGAGGCGGTGGCCAAACTGCAGCAGGAGGGTCATTCTGTGCGCCTGGACCTGATCGAGGGCGTCACCCGCGGCGAGGTGCTCGCGCGCGTCGCTCAGGCCGACGTCGTCGTCGACCAGCTGTTGATCGGCTGGTACGGCGCCTTCGCTGTCGAGGCGATGGCGCTCGGGCGGCCGGTGCTCGCCTACATCCGCGAGGACGAGCCGGAGGACAACCCCTTCGGTGCCGAGCTGCCGATCGTCCGGACGACCGCGGCGGCCCTCGCAGACGACCTGCTCGCGCTCGATCGTCAGCGCCGGCTCGAGCTCGGTGCGGCCGGTCGCCGCTTCGCCGAGCTGCACCACGACCCGCGCCAGATCGCGCGAACCGTCCTCGACGGGATCGTCGATCTCAGCCCGCGGCAGGAGCCAACGACCGCAGCCAGAGCTCCGCGTTGAGCGCCCGCCAGAGCCCGGCCGGGTCGCGCCAGGCTCCATCACGCAGGTCGCGCTGGATCTCCTCGGTGCGGTAGAGGCCGCGCGAGGACACGAGCACGTCGCCGGCCAGCTCCCGGAACGCGGGATGCTCGAGCCACGCTCGCTGCGGCGGCTCGTAGCCGACCTTGTCTCGCCGCGCCAGGATGTCGTCGGGGACGAGCCCGCGGCCGGCGTCGCGGACGATCCGCTTCGTCGTACCGTCCTCGTAGAGGAACTCCGGGGGCAGGGAGAAGGCGAGCTCGGCGATGCGGCGATCGAGGAACGGCAGCCGGACCTCGCGGCTGTGGGCCATGCTGCTTCGGTCCGCGTAGCGCAGCAGCTCGGGCAGGCTCGTCGCGAACGACTCGCGCAGGAGCTCGCGCCGCAGCGGATCGGCGCCGCCGAGGTCGCGCTGATCGCCGTCCTCGAAGCCTGACACCGCGTACGGCGAGGCGCTGAAGCGGAAGTAGGCGCGGCGCGCCGGCCCCGGCAGGTGGTCGACCGCGAGCGACTTCGCGACCGTGGCCGCGCGACTCGGGCTCGCCGCCGCCTCGCGGACCGTCGCTGCGATGCCGCGGGAACGCACGGCGAAGCCCGAGGCGATCGGGTAGCCGCCGAAGAGCTCGTCGCCGCCCTGGCCGTCCAGCAACACAGTGACGCCCGCCTCGCGCGCGGCTTTCATCACGCGCCACTGCGCGTAGACGCTCAGCGACGCGACCGGCTCCTCGTGGTCAAGGACGAGCTGCTGGAGGTCGGCGACCGCGTCCTCGGCCGTCGGCTCGATCGCGTGGTGCTCCACCACTCCGGCGCGCTCGGCGACCTCGCGCGCGTAGTGCCACTCGTCGCGCTCGTAGCCCGGGAAGCGGGCCGTGAACGCGTGCCGCCGGTGGTCCCCCGCGAGCTCGGCGCTGAGCATCACGACGGACGAGGAGTCGATGCCCCCGCTGAGCGACGTTCCGACCGGCACGTCGCTGCGCAGCCGCAGCCGGATCGAGTCGAGCAGCAGCTCTCGCAGCTCGGCCACTGCGTCGTCGTAGGCCGCCGGCACGTCGACGGGGCGCGGCCGCCAGTAGCGGCGCAGCTCCGTGCCGTCCTCGCTCCAGCGCAGCAGGTGCGACCCGGGCAGCCGCTCGATCCCCTCGAAGAAGCACGTGGGCGGCACCGGCATCACGCCTCGCGCGACGTATCTCGCGAGCGCTGACTCGTCGGCGCGCGCCTGCACCTCGAGCGCCTTCACCTCCGACGCGAAGACGAGCCCGCCGCCGGCGCGCGAGAAGTACAGCGGCTTCTCGCCGAACGGATCGCACGCGAGCGTCAGCGCGCCCTGCTCCGCGTCCCAGATGGCGAGGGCGAACATCCCGTTGAACCGCTCGAGCGCGCCCTCGCCCCACTCGGCCCAGGCGTGCAGCAGCACCTCCGCGTCGCCCTCGGTCTCGAACGCGTGGCCGAGGCCGAGGAGCTCTTCCTTCAGCTCGCGGTAGTTGTAGATCTCGCCGTTGAAGGCGAGATGCAGCGGGCCGAGGTGCAGCGGCTGGTTCGAGCGCTCGTGCAGGTCGATGATCGCGAGCCGCGTCGCCGCGAGCCCCGCGCGATCATCGGTCCAGATCCCTTGCCCGTCGGGCCCGCGCTTGACCATCGTCGCGGCCATGCGCTCGAGCAGGGCCGGGTCGGGTCGCCGTCCGACGGTGCCGCCGATCCCGCACATGCCGCGAGGATACGGTTCCGGGCGGGATGGACATCGGCGGCAGCAAGTTCCTCGTCACGGGCGGGTCCGGGTTCATCGGGTCGCACGTCGTCGACCGCCTCGTCGCGGAAGGGGCGGCGGAGATCGTCGTCTTCGACGCGAAGCCGCGGACAGAGAACCTCAACGAAGCGCAGGAACGCGGGAGCGTGCGGATCGTCGAGGGCGACGTCGGCGACACCGCGGCGCTCACCGAGGCCGCGGCAGGCGCCGACGGCGTCTTCCACCTCGCCGTGCTGCCGCTCGGCCCATGCAGCGAGGACCCTCGGCGCTGCCTGGAAGTGAATGTCGCCGGCACGTTCAACGTCCTCGACGCGGCGCGTCAGGCCGGAGCGCGGAAAGTCGTCTTCTCCTCGGCCTCGTCGGTCTACGGCGACACGAACGAGACGATGGACGAGTCGCACCCGCTCGGCGCGCGGACGATGTACGGCGGCTCGAAGATCGCAGGCGAGTACTTCGTCCGGGCCTTCCACGACCTCTACGACCTGGACTACGTGATCCTGCGCTACATGAACGTCTACGGCCCGCGGCAGGACGGCGGGCTCGTGATCAACGTGCTGCGGCGGATTCAGGCCGGCGAGCCGCCGACGATCATGGGCGACGGCAGCGCCTCGTTCGATTTCGTGCACGTCGCCGATGTCGCAGGCGCGAACGTGGCGGCAATGGCCTCGGACGTGGGGGAGGCGACGCTCAACGTCGGCGGCGGGAACGAGGTCAGCGTGCGGGAGATCGTCGGGCGGCTGATCGACCTGTCGGGCTCGAGCGTCGAGCCGGAGATCCGGGCGGACGTCGAAGTGCCGATGACGCGGCGGGTCGGCAGCAGCGAGCGCGCGGCCGAGCTGATCGGCTGGGAGCCCGAATACGACCTCGATCGCGGCCTCGCCGACGTCGTCGCGAAAGCCTGATGCGCATCCTCGTGACAGGCGCCGCGGGCTTCGTCGGCTCGCACCTCATTCCGCGCCTCGCAGAGGAGGGCCACGAGGTCTACGCGCTCGATCGAGACAAGTCGCGCATCGCCGACCTACCGGCGACGCCTGTCGAGCACGATCTCTCGCAGCGCCCGGGCTCGCTCCCGGAAGTCGACGCGGTGGTTCACCTCGCCCAGGCGAACGTGAAGCTCCCCGACGAGGCACCGCTCCTCTTCGCCGTGAACGCAGGCAGCACCGTCGACCTGCTCGACCACGCGCGCCGCTGCGGCGCCGAGCGCTTCCTCTACGCGTCGACCGGAACCGTCTACGGCTTCGGCGACGAGCCCTTCAGCGAAACCCACACGCCGGCCGGCCGCGATCTCTACGCCGTCAGCAAGCTGAGCGGCGAGCTCGCCGTCGACGCGTACGCGCCGCACTTCTCGACCTTCGTCGCCCGGCTGTGGGCCCCGTACGGCCCGGGCCAGCACTCCCGGATGATCCCGCGACTGATCGACCGCGTGCGCGCCGGCGAGCCGGTTCAGGTCAACGACGGCGGCCGCCCGCGAATGAACCCGATGTATGTCGACGACCTCTGCCGTGTCTTCACGGCTGCGCTCGAGCTGGAGGGGCACCACGTGGTGAACGTGGCCGGCGACGAGGTGGTCGGCATTGACGACCTTGCGCGTCTGATCGGCGAGGCGGTCGGCCGCGAGCCGGTGCTGGAGCAAGCCGACGGCGGCGCGCCCGGCGACGTGATGGCCGACACGACGAAGCTGCACGCGCTGCTCGACGTCCGGCCGCTCACCTCGCTCAACGAGGGCTTGCGGGTAGCGTCCCGCTCGTAATGCCCAGCCTCCGCCAGAAGCAGACGCTGCGGTCGTTCGACTGGCAATGGCGCGAGCTCCCGGAAGGCGGCGCACTGCTCACGGAGCCGTGGTTCCGCGAGCACGTCGACTCGATCATCGCCGAAGAGCTCCTCTGCGTCTCGCGCGACTGGTTCCCCGGTCGCACGGTGCTGGACGCCGGGTGCGGGAACGGCCGCTGGACGATCGGGCTTCTCAAGCTCGGCTGCCAGGTCCGCGCGGTCGACGCGAGCGAGGCCGCGCTCGGGCACCTGCAGGCGGCCGTCGAAGAGCTGTGCACCGAGGAGGAGCGCGAGCGGCTCGAGGTCGAGCAGGTGAACCTCCTCGACCTCCCGTCTGACCTCCGCACACGGGAGTTCGACCTCGTCTTCACCTTCGGCGTCCTGCACCACACGGGCAACACGCGGCAGGCGCTGCGGAACGTCGCCGCGCTCGCCGGCCCGGAGGGGATGCTCTTCGCCTATCTCTACGGCCGCGGTTCGGTGTCACGGAAGCAGAGCGCGAGGCTCGAGGTCGTGCGCATCGCCCTGGCTCCGCTGCCGTTCTCGGTCAAGCGCAAGGTGATCGCCAGGCTCTCCCGCGGCGGCGACACGCACCAGGCGTTCGATTGCCTCTCGCCGACGATCAACACGCGGCACACGTTCGAGGAAGTCAGTGCCTGGCTCGCCGAAGCCGGCTTCGAGGACGTCGAGGAGACGATCCGGCACACCGAGCTCTTCGTCCGAGCGCTGCGCGATCCCGAGGCGCTGAGCTCGTACCTGCTCCCGAAGCCCCAGCCGCCCTACTGGTTCGAGCGGTACGCCTGATGTGCGGGATCGCCGGCATCTACGACCTGCGGGGGCGGCCCGTCGCCTCGTCCGAAGTGCGTGCCATGCAGGAGGCGATCGCCCACCGCGGGCCTGACGACCACGGCCAGTACGTCGAGAACGGGCTCGGGCTCGTCAACCGCCGCCTCGCGATCATCGACCTCTCGCCGGCCGGCCATCAGCCGATGGCGAACGAGGACGGCTCGCTGCTGCTCGTCTACAACGGCGAGATCTACAACTTCCCGGAGCTCGTGCCCCTGCTGGAAGCGCGGGGCCACCAGTTCCACTCCCGCACCGACACCGAGGTCGTCCTGCACGCCTTCGAGGAGTGGGGGCCCGCGTGCGTGGAGCGCTTCAACGGGATGTTCGCGTTCGCGATCTGGGACCGCCGCTCGGAGAAGCTCTTCCTGGCGCGCGACCGCTTCGGGATCAAGCCGCTCTACTACGCGCTGCACGACGGCCGCTTCGTCTTCGCATCCGAGATCAAGTCGCTGCTGCGCGCGGGCCTGCCGCGGCGGGTCTCGGCAGAGGCGCTGAGCGAGTACTTCAGCTTCCAGAACGTCCTCAGCGACTTGACGCTCTTCGACGGCGTCAGGCTCCTGCCCCCAGGCCACACGCTCACGGTCACCGAGGACGGGCTCCAGGCGCGCCGCTACTGGGATCTCGAGTTCGACCCGGACGAGAGCCTCTCGGAGGACGAGTGGGCCGACCAGCTTCGCGGCGTCTTCGAGGAGGTCGTCACGCGCCAGCTGATCAGCGACGTGCCTCTCGGGAGCTACCTCTCCGGCGGCATGGACTCGGCGTCGATCACCGCGGTCGCCTCGCGCAACGTGCCGCGCCTGATGACATTCACCGGCGGCTTCGACCTGACCTCCGTCACCGGGATCGAGCTCGTCTTCGACGAGCGGGCCGACGCAGAGGTCATCGCGAGCAACTTCCGAACCCAGCACTACGAGATGGTCATGCACGCGGGCGACATGGCCTGGGCGCTGCCGGAGCTCGTCTGGCACCTGGAAGACCTGCGCGTCGGCATGTCGTATCCGAACTACTACATCGCGGGCCTCGCGGCGAAGTTCGTGAAAGTCGCGCTCGGCGGCGCGGGCGGCGACGAGCTCTTCGCGGGCTACCCGTGGCGCTACGAGCTCGTCGAGGGCCTCACGGACGCGGCCTCGTTCGACGACGCGTACTACGAGTACTGGACGCGCCTCGTTCCGGACGGGGAGAAGCAGGCGTTCTTCACCGACGACGTCTGGTCGCGGGCGCGCGACCGCTCGACCTTCGACGTCTACCGCGAGGCGATCTCCCCGGCCGTCGGCCTCGACCCGCTCTCGAAGGCGCTCTACTTCGAGGCGAAGACCTTTCTGCACGGGCTGCTCGTCGTCGAGGACAAGGTCTCGATGGCGCACAGCCTCGAAGTTCGCGTGCCGTTCCTCGACAACCAGCTCGTCGACCTCGCCGGCCGGATCCCCGCGCGCCTCAAGCACGGCTCCGGCGGCGGCAAGGAGCTCCTGCGCAAGGCGATGGCGCCGCTGCTCCCGGAGGACATCGTCGAGAAGCGCAAGCAGGGCTTCAGCCCGCCCGACCAGTCGTGGTACGCGGGGCCGACGATGGACTACATCCGCGAGATCCTGCTCGACCCGCGCAGCCTCGGCCGCGGCTACTTCCAGCCGGCCTACGTGCAGCGGGTGCTCGAGGAGCACCTCGAAGGCCGCGTCAACCACCGGCTGCTGATCTGGTCGCTGCTCTGCTTCGAGTGGTGGAACCGGCTCTTCATGGACGACGACGCGGCCGCGCTCTCCGGGACGCGCTCGTCGACCGCCCGCGCCACGTGAGCGCCCTCTTCGACGAGGTGCTGCTCTGCCCGGCCTGCCGCGATGCGCGGCCGGAGCGCGAGGGTGACGCCTACGTCTGCGGCGCCTGCGGGCGGAGCTACCCGGTCAGCGGAGGCGTGCCGCGGATGCTGGAGGACGTCGCGGAGGGCTCACTCCAGGTGCAGCGTGTGTTCGACTTCGAGCACCGGCGCTACGACGACTCGTGGTACACGCGCTTCGAGCCGCGGCTGATCGACCAGTTCCTCGACGAGTGCGGCCTCCCGCGCGAGCACTTCGCCGGGATCCGCGCGCTGGACGCGGGCTGCGGGTCGGGTCGTTGGACGTACGCGCTGGCCGAGCTCGGCGCGGACGTGGTCGCGTTCGACCTGACGGCCGGCGGCGTCGAGGCGGTGCACGAGAACCTCGGCTCGCGCGACAACGTCTCGATCTGCCAGGCGAACCTCTTCCGGCCGCCCTTCGCGGACGAGTCGTTCGACTTCGTCATGAGCTGGGGCGTTCTCCACCACACGCCCGACACGCGCGCCGCCTTCGAGCGGCTCGTGCCGCTGGTCAAGCCGGGCGGGACGCTCTTCGTGATGGTGTACGAGCGCACCCGCCCCCTGCGGCTGCTCGGCACGAACCTCGTGCGGCGCGTCATGCGCCGGCTTCCCGACGAGCGCCGCTACGACGCCTGCGCGCGGCTGGTGATCCGGAACCGCACGCTCGCGCGCGTTCTCGACCCGCTGCTGATGATCGCGCAGTACGACCCGAAGCACGCGACAGTCGACCCGCGCACGCTCCAGTTCGGGCTCTACGACGCCTACTCGCCCCGCTACAACCACGTGCACACGCGCTCCGAGGTCACATGGTGGTTCGAGCAGGCCGGCTTCGAGGACGTGACGGTGATCGACGCGCACGAGGCCGTGAAGGTGCGGGCCGAGCGCTCCGCCGCATGAAGGACCTCGCGACCGCGCTCGGCGTCTACCGGCAGCTGCGGCGGAGCAAGAGCGCGTTCGCCCGGGCCGGCCGGGAGGAGCGCCCGCTCCGCGAGCTGGTTCGGCAGTCGCCGGATGGGCGCCTGCTCGAGCCGACCATCGATGGGCTGATCGATCCGCGCGTCGAGCTGATGCCGCTGGTCGCTTCCCAGAAGCTGGAGGAGCTCGTGCCCGCGCTCGAGCGGATCGGCGAGCTCGACCCGAAGCGCGTCTGCGAGATCGGCACCTCGGCCGGCGGCACGCTCTACCTGCTCACGCGGGTAAGCGCCCCCGACGCGCTGATCGTCTCGATCGACCTCGAGATTCCCCCGCCCACGGCAGCCCTGCGCGAACGCTTCGCCAGGCCGGGACAGCGGCTCGTCTCGATCGCAGGCGACTCCCACAGCGAGGAGACGGCTGGTGAGCTCGCGCGCGTTCTCGGCGGCGAGCCGCTTGACGCGCTGTTCATCGACGGCGACCACACCTACGACGGCGTCCGCGCCGACTTCGAGCGCTACGCGCCTCTCGTCCGCAGCGGCGGAATCGTCGCGCTGCACGACGTCAACGAGGACTTCCGGACGAGCCGCGGAGTCGATTCGCCGTCGATCTCCGGCGAGGTGCCGCGCTTCTGGCGCGAGCTGAGGGAGCGGTACCGCACGGAAGAGCTGATCGCCGACCCCGAGCAGGACGGGTACGGGATCGGCCTCGTGTTCGTCGGGTAGCGTTTCGGCAAGATGCGCCGGCTTGCGATCCTCCTCGGCGCGCTGGCCTTGCTTCCGGCGCCGGCTGCCGCGGGAGCCACGAAGCCGCCGCGCTACGGCGTCTACTACAGCATGCACGGCCTGCCGCAGCACTGGCGCTCCCCGTACCGGCTCGTCGACGGCGTCCCGATGGTCGACTATCCGTGGGGCCCGGAGCGGAATCCCGTCACCGCGGCGCAGTACGGGCTGGCGGTCTACTCGCTGTGGTTCACCTACCACGACCCTGGGCGCCTGAATCAGGCCGCCCGCGTTGCGGACTGGCTCGTGCGGACGCAGACGGCGAGCGGGAAGTGGCTCTTCGAGTTCCCGTTCCAGCCGCCTGGATCCACCGAGCTCCCGGCGGGCTGGTCGTCGGCGCTCGCGCAGGGCCAGGGAATCAGCCTCCTGGAGCGGGTCTACCACCGGCGGCCCCGGCCGCGCTACCTGCGCGCGATTCACCGAGCACTGCGCCCGCTGCAGCGGGCGGTCGAGCAGGGCGGCCTGGCGCGCTCCTGGGACGGCAACCTCTACTTCGAGGAGTACTCGACGCCGCAGCCCAACTACGTCATGAACGGCGACGGCCAGACGCTGGTCGGACTCTACGAGGCCGAGCCGCTCGATCCCGCTGCGCGCACGCTGTTCCGGCGGGGCGCCGACGGGCTCGCGAAGACCCTCTACCTCTTCGACTCGCACCAGGGGCTGAGCTACTACAACGCGGTTTCGAAGACGTTCCCGCCGCCGAGCTACAACCCGATCATCCGCCAGATGCTGCGGCAGCTGACGCGGATGACAGGGCGCGAGGTGTTCGCGCAGTACGCCGCGATCTGGAACGGCTAGCGCGTTTTACGGAGATAGCCGCGAGGATTGAACGTGAGAAAGTACTTCTCGCGGCTCTCGTCGATCTCGAACTCGTCGGTCTCGGCGAGGAACGCGTCGATCGCCTCGCCCGGGCCGGGCCCGAACTCCGGGAGGACCGGGTTGCCGTTGACGTTCGAGTCCTCGACGACGAGGTAGCTCCCGGGCGTGACGAGCGGGCCGTAGAGCCGCATCTCCGCGAGGACGTGGTCACGCTCGTGGTTGGAGTCGAGCAGCACGAGCACCGAGGAGCGTCCCGCGACGCGCTCGCGCACGTCGTCGACGATCTCCGGAGCAATCGACGAGCCGGTCAGGTAGGTGACGCGGCCGTGCGCCGGCCGGCCGGGGAGCTCACGGATGTCGATCGTCACGATCTCGCCGCTGCCCAGCAGGTCGCAGATCGAGGCCAGGAAGTGCGCGCTGCCTCCGTCCGCGGTGCCGCACTCGACGATTACCTCGGGGCGAAGCTCGTGGAGCAGCTCCTGGTAGACCCAGAGATCGAACGGGCACTTCTGCGCCGGGGTCCCGAGCCAGCGCGTGTTCGACCACGTGCGCGTGCCCGACTCGTAGAAGAGCCGGTGGAACGGTCGGACGATCCGGCGCTGCCTCGTCTCGACCAGGGCGTCACGCGCCTGCCGTGCCAGCTCGCGGATCACGGCGGAACCGTAGCCCGGCCCCACAATCTGCGAGCCGAGTAACGCGGCGCCAGCGCAAAGGCGCGTGCGAAGGACGCCGCCGAGCCCACACCGGATTCGAAGCCCGCCGCCTTGAGGTAGTGCTCGGCGAGCCCGCGCCGCCGCCACTTGCCGAGGCGCTCATTCGCCTCGGGGAACTCGGCCAGGAACTCCTCGAGCAGCGCCACGCGCTTCAGGTGGAAGTTCGTCTGCGCGAGCCGCGAGCTCTCGTTCTCTGGGTGCCGCCGGTAGCGCGCGAGCACCTCGTCGATCCGCGCGACCTGCCAGTCGAGCGAGAGGGCGAGCCAGAGGTAGTAGTCGTCGCCGAAGGAGAAGTCGGTCTCTCTGAGACGCATGTTTCGGCGCGTCAGCACCTCGCGGCGGAAGAGCGCTGTCAGCGAGCCGACGAAGCAGCCGTGCACGAACAGCGGCACGAGCACGTCACCCTCCGCCTCGGACTCCCGCTCGCGCCAGGGAATCGTCTCGCCGGTCTCGTCGTCGAAGGCCTCGTAGCCGCTGTAGACGAGCCCGACCTCGGGCCTGGCCAGCATGACCTCGACCTCCCGCTCCGTCTTCTCGGGTGACCACAGGTCGTCCTGGTCGAGCCATGCGATCAGCTCGCCTTGCGAGAGCGAGATCGCCTCGTTGCGCCGGCGGGTCGGGCCGAGCCGCTCCCGGCCGCGCTCGAGCCGCACTCGCTCTCCGTAGCCGGCGACGAGGTCGGGCGTGCCGTCCGTGGAGGCGTCGTCCACGACCACGATCTCGATCGGCTCGTAGGTCTGAGCGAGGACGCTCTCGATCGTCTCGCCGACGAACGCCGCACCCTCGTAGGTCGGCATGATCACGCTGACGAGCGGGCTCGAGCTCACGGCCGCAGCCGGAACATGCCGCCCAGCAGGTGGCGCACCCGCTCCAGCTCGGCGGCGTCGACGACCCCCGTTGCGCGGACGAGGAGCAAGAAGGCTGCGAGCGCCGCGGCTTTCACCGGAACCGACACGGCCACGGGCCCGAGCGGGATCACGCCGAGCACGCCGATGCCGGTGGCGATGCCGACCGCCAGCGCGACCTTCGAGAGCTCGTACGGCGTCCGGTAGAGGCGCTGCGCAGAGCGGTAGTAGAGGCCGGCCAGGAGCACGTACGCCGCGGCCGTGGCGATCGCCGCCCCGACCATCCCGAACGGCGGGATCAGCGCGAAGTTGAGCGCGATGTTGAAGGCTGCTGCGGCGATGGAGATCCGCGCGATCACCCGCGTCTGGCGGACGATCGAGATCCCGGCCATCACCACGGTCGAGACGCCGAAGGCGACCACGGAGAGCGCGAGGAGCCCCACCGCCTCGTAGGCCGTGTCGAAGGCAGGCGCGACGAGGTCGAGCAGCTCACGAGCGAACAGCGCCAGCGCCAGCCCGGCCACGCAGAGGCAGACGGTCAGGTAGGTGAGCGTCTTCGAGCGCACGTCCTTCTCGAGCTCCGGATCCTGCTGGTGGATCGAGAAGACGTACGGGCCGAAGGCGAGCACGAACCCCGTCACGGCCAGGAGGAGGACGCTTGCGACCCGGTTCGCGATCGCGTACTCGCCGACGTCCGACAGCGTCCCGAGCTCCTTGAGCATGATCCGGTCGACCAGCGCGAGCGCCCAGAGCGCCAGCGCGGCCGGAACCAGAGGCAGCCCGTATGCGAGCATCTTGCGAAGCTCGGCGCCGGACACGCGGGTCCCGACGTCGTCCCGCACGACGAAGGCTCCGTAGACGGCCGCAAGCGCATTGCCCACGATGATCCCGATGAAGACGCCCTCGACGCCTCGATCGAAGCCGACAACCGCCGTGATCCCGACTCCCGCCGCGACGACCGAGGCGAGGATCGAGGAGACGACGTAGTGCCACGCGCGGAAGCGCAGGCGCATCGTCTCGCGCAGGAAGTTGGCTGCGTTGACGAGCGGGACCGACACCGCGAGGGCGATCACCGCACCTTTCGCGCGGCCGCCGAGGAGCCAGTCGGCAACCGGCGTGTGCGCGAGCAGGAGGACAGCCATCAGGACGAGCCCGATCGCGCTCGTGAAGGCAAGGGAGGTCGCGATCACGCGGCGGCGGGCCTCGAGTTGCTCGTCGGTGTAGTCGTAGAAGCTCCGCTGGGCGGCGGAAGCGAAGCCTGCGTCGACCAGCGTCCCGACGACGGCCGCGAGCGTCGTTGCGAGCTCGAGGATCCCGTACTCCGACTGACTGAAGACCCGCGCGTACACCGGCAGCGTGATCACGCCGACGGCCTGGATCGCCACGCCGCTGAGCCCGTAGACGATCGTCTGCTTCGCGATTCCGACGATGTGGCTCGGCTCGGCGACTTCGGTCTCGACGGCCACGACTACAGCGTAGTAACGGCGTGAGTCGCCCTCCGCGCGTCCTGCACGTCGGCAACGTGGCCAACAATGGCTACCTGAACGCCAAGCTGCAGCGCCGCGTCGGCGTTCCGGCGGATGCCGTCTGCGACGAGTGGCACATGATCAGCCAGCCGGAGTGGGAGGACGCCCCGCTCGAGCCGGTGTCCGACCCGCTTGCGCCGCTCATGGGGAAGGTCGGCTGGGAGCGGCCTGACTGGGTCATCTCGCCGCGGAGGTGGGATCCGCGCGCAGAGCAGGAGCGCTGGCTCCACGAACGGGCCCGGCTCGCGGTCGACGGTCCCGGGCTGGTCGCACGCTTCCCGGCTTTCCGGAAGCGCTACGAGCCGCTTCGGCCGATCCTCGAGCACGACCTGCAGGTGGTCGACCTCCTGCGTGCCGGCGCCTGGCTGAACCGCTTCGAGCGGCAGTTCGGACGGGCGCGGCGGCTCTTCGCCCGCTACGACGTCGTCCAGGCGTACGGGATTCATCCGATCCTGCTCTTGCTCGCGGGAGGAGGCCGGCCGTTCGTGTCGTTCGAGCACGGGACGCTGCGCGACCTGCCGTTCGAGGACGACTGGTACGGGCGGCTGCTCAGCCTCGCCTACCGGAGCGCGGCGAAGGTGATCATCACGAACCCGGACGTGCTCGCCTCCGCCCGCAGGCTCGGGCTCGACAACTACGTCTTCATCCCGCACCCGGTCGACGAGGAGAAGTACCGGCCGGGGCCGTCGGAGCTCCGCGCGGAGCTCGACGCGGAGGACTGGGACTTCGTGCTGGTCGCGCCGTCCCGCCACGACTGGGACATCAAGGGCACCGACCGGATGCTCCGCGGCTTCGCCGAGCTCGTCCGCGCCCGGCCGAAGGCGCTGCTCGTCCTCTTCGAGTGGGGCCTCGAGCTCGACCGTAGCCGTGACCTGATCCGCGAGCTCGGCATCGAGGCCAACGTGCGCTGGAGCCCGCCGCTCCCGAAGCTGCGGCTGATCGACGCCTACCGCGGCGCCGATCTCGTGCTCGACCAGTTCGAGATCGGCACGTTCGGTGCGATCGCGCCCGAGGCGATGGCCTGCGGCGCGCCCGTGGTGATGGCGTTCGAGCCCGAGATCCACCGGTGGTGCTTCGAGGAGCTTCCGCCCGTCGTCGCGGCGCGCTCGGCGGGGGAGATCGGCGCCGCATTGACGCGGCTCGCGCAGGACGACGCCGAGCGGAAACGGCTGGGGCAAGCCGGTCGCGAGTGGGTCGAGCGCCACCACGGCTGGCGGCTCGTCGTCGATCGCCAACTCGCTCTTTACGAGGAGCTCATGGGGGCGGGGTACTCTCAGACCGCCTCATGAGCACGCAAATGGCAGCGACGACGCCTGCGCGGCGGGATCCGCGCCTGGAGGCGCTGCGCCTGCTGGTGATCGTGCCTGCGCTCAACGAGGAGCACTCCCTCGCGAACGTGATCGCCGAGATTCGCTCGGTCGACCCGAGGTTCGAGATCGTCGTGGTCGACGACGGCTCGGCGGACGGGACCTCCCGCGTGGCCTCGGCGGCGGGCGCGATCGTCGTGAAGCTGCCGTACAACATCGGCATCGGGGGCGCGGTGCAGACCGGCTACAAGTACGCGCTCGAGCGCGGCTTCGACATCGCGGTGCAGGTCGACGGCGACGGCCAGCACGACCCGCGCGAGATCCCGCGGCTGCTCGAGCCGCTCCTTGACGGCCGGGCCGACATGGTCGTCGGCAGCCGCTTCGCCCCGGGCGGCGGCTACCGCGGCACGCCGCTGCGGCGCATCGGGATCCACATCTTCGCCGCGGTCGTCTCGCTGATGGTTCGCGCCCGCGTGACCGACACGACCTCCGGCTTCCGCGCCGTCAGCCGGAAGGCGATCCGGCTGTTCGCGCTCGACTATCCGCCGGACTACCCCGAGGTCGAGGCGACGGTGCTCCTCGTCCGCCACAAGCTGCGCATGCTCGAGGTGCCCGTGCAGATGCGGGTGCGCGAGACCGGCGCCTCGTCGATCACCGCGCTGAGCTCCGTCTACTACATGATCAAGGTGCTGCTCGCCCTCTTCATCGGGCTGTTCCGCCGTTACACGACACCGCTGGAGGAGCCATGACCCCTGTGCGAGTCTCGATCTACGCGGCCATCGCGGCCGTGATCCTCCTGCTCGTGATCCTCGAGCTGATCCGCAGCCGGCGCCTGCAGGAGCGCTACGCCCTGCTCTGGCTGCTGACCGGCATTGTCATCCTCGTCCTCGCCCTCTGGCGCGGCGCGCTGGGAACGCTCTCGGACGCCGTCGGCATCCACTACCCGCCGTCGGCGCTCTTCGTGATCGGCTCGGTTTTCATCCTGCTCGTGCTGCTCCATTACTCGACCGTGATCTCGGACCTTTCCGAACGCAACACGAAGCTCGCGCAGCGGCTGGCGCTCCTCGAGACGCGGCTCGAGGAAGAGGGCATTCAGGAGACGAGCTCGCGGTAGACCTGCTCGTGGGCGCGGGCCGAGCGCTCCCACGTGAACTCGGCGGCGCGCTCGAGCCCGCGCTGCGCGTATCGCTCCGGGTCGGCCAGGACGTCGAGCACGGCCTCGGCGATCGCCTCGGCTGAGGTCGGGTCGAAGAGGCGCGCAGCGTCGCCGCAGACTTCCGGGAGGGAGCCCGCGTTCGAGGCTGCGACCGGACAGCCGGACGCCATTGCCTCGAGCGGCGGCAGGCCGAAGCCCTCGTAGAGGCTCGGGAAGACGAGCGCCGAGGCTCGCGCGTAGAGGCCGGCCAGCTCGTCGCGGCTGACGTAGCCGCGCGATTCGACCAGCTCCTCGTGGCCGGAGCCGGTCAGCACGAGCCGCAGCTCGGGGCGCTCGCGGCGCACGAGCCCGAACGCCTCGAGCAGCCGCTCGTGGTTCTTGTGCGGCCAGCGGTTCGCGGGGTAGAGGAGGAAGGGCTCGCGCGCCCCGGTGCCGGGCCGGAAGCGCTTGTGGTCGACGCCGTAGGGGATCACGCGGAGGCGCGCGGGATCGAGGCCAAGCCGTTCGACAGCGGTCTCGCGCACGTGCTCGGTCGGCACGATCACAAAGCGCGCTCGCCGCACCGAGGGCCGGTAGACGACGCGGCGCCAGGCACGCTCCGCGCGCGAGAAGAACTGCGGCTGCAGCTCGTGCTGGAGGTCCTGCAGCGTCACGACGGTGGGCGGCTTCCCCACGGGCGGGATCGCGAGCGTCATCGCGAAGTGGAGCGCGTCGAGGTGGTCGAGCTCCAGCTCGCGGCGTAACGCGGGCGAGACGGCGGCTGTGCTCATCGCGAGGAGGCGCCCCGGAAGCGTTCGCGAGGCTCGGTAGTGGCGAACCGTCTGCGCCGGGAGCCCGTCGGCGGCATCGGGCGCGAGCGGAGTCGTGAAGACGCGGTACTCGAGCTCGCCGACCCGCGCGAGCGCGCGCACGAGCTCCCGCGCGTAGGTCTCCGAACCGCCCACGACTCCCGGAACGAGCGTCAGCAGGCTGATGCCAACCATCGGGCGACGCTACCTAAAATGCCGCGATGGTCGAAGAGCGCGTCTCGGAGCGGCCCGCGCCCGCTCGGGATCGCCTCGCCGCCCGACTGCGCGAGCGCAACCTGGCCGCGCCGCTCGCCCTCACCGGCCTGATGCTGGTGGCGGTGGCTGCGCGGATCGCGATCGACCGCCACGTCCTCTCGCCGTGGATCATGCTCGACGAGCTCCAGTACGCGGACGCGGCGCGCAGCTTCGCCGACCACGGGCACTACTGGTTCCGCGACCACCCGTACCCGCTCAAGACGATCTACCCGGTCTTGATCTCGCCGGCCTGGTTCGCCGGGTCGGTGCAGACGGCGTACACGCTGACAAAGGCGATCAATGTCGTGCTCATGGTCTCGGCCTCGATCCCGCTCTATCTCTGGGCCCGTCGCCTCGTCACGCCCACGTGGGGGATCGTCGCGGTCGCGCTCTACCTCCTGATCCCGGGCTTCATGTACAGCGCCGAGATCCTGACCGAGAACGCGTTCGTGCCCGCGCTCGTGCTCGCGCTCTTCGCGATCGCCGCAGCGCTTGAGCGGCCGACCCTCGTCACGCAGCTGCTCGCACTGGGGGCGGTCGCGCTCGGGATTGCGGCGCGGCTGCAGGGGCTGATCCTGCTCCTGATCCTGCCGACGGCGATCCTGCTGATGCTGCTCTTCGACGCGATTCCGGCGCGCGGCGCGCGCCGCGAGCTCGTCGTCGCGCGCCTGCGCACCTTCTGGCCGTCGCTCGGCGCGCTCATCCTCGGCCTGCTCGCCTACCTCGTTTACGAGCTCGGCCGCGGCGCGACGCTCTCGAGCGGATTCGGCGTTTACACGCCGATCGCGACCGCCCACTACACCGTGCGCGGCGCGTTCCGCTGGATCGTCTACTCGTTCGGCGAGCTGACACTTTCGGTCGGGCTGGTGCCCGTGTGCGCCCTGATCGTGCTCTTCGGCCTCGCCTGCCTCCGCGAGCGGGCTTCGACCGCCGCCGAGCGCGCGTTCGTCGCGGTCGCGGCTTCAGCGGTCTTCTGGATCGTCATCCAGGTCGGAACCTTCGCCTCGCACTTCTCGCAGCGCGTCGAGGAGCGGAACATGTTCGCGGTCGTCCCCGTGCTGCTCCTGGCGCTCGTTGTCTGGCTCGCCCGCGACCTGCCGCGCCCGCCCGGGATCACGGCGGTCGCAGTCCTCGTGCCGCTCGGCTTCCTGCTGACGCTGCCGATCGAGACCCTGATCTCGACGCAGGCGTTCTTCACCGACACCTTCAGCTTGATCCCGTTCTATCGCCTCGCGTTCCTCCACACCGGCCTCGGAGACCTGCGCGTGATCGTCGGGCTCGGAGCCGTCGTCGCGTGCCTGCTCTTCGCCAGCCTGCCGCGCAGCTGGGCGCGCGTGATCGTGCCGGTGGCGCTCGCGGCGTTCCTCGTCATCGCGTCGCGGGCCGTGTACCACCAGCTCACGTTCATCTCGAGCGCGAGCCGCCACGCGGGCGGCCTCGTCGGCGACCCGAGCTGGATCGACCGCGCGATCGGCAAGAACGGGCGCGCCGAGTTCCTCTACACGACCGACATCGACGCGGACCAGCACATCCTCTGGAGCGCGGAGTTCTGGAACCGGAGCCTGCGCCGCGTCTACGGCGTCACTTCGCAGGACCCGAGCATCCCGGACGTGACCGCGCCGCTCAACCAGGCGAACGGGCGTGTGGTGCCGCAGCTGCCGGCCGGCTCGCCGGACCTCGACCCGAAGTACGTCGTGGCAGACACGAAGCTCGACGTCGACGGCACCCGGATCGCCCGCGGTGGCGTCCTGGCCCTGTACCGCGTGCGGACGCCGCTGCGGATCTCCTCGATCACGATCGGGGTTCAGCCCGACAGCTGGACTGCGGCGACGTCGTCCTACACGCGCTACGTCGTCCCGCCGGGGACGAAGCACGTGGTCGTCACCGTCTCGCGGCCGCCGCTCAAGGGCCCGCCGCCGGGCGATATCGACGTCGCCGTCGGGCCGGTCGCGGTCGTCAACGGCGCCGCGACGATCTCACGCGTCTGGGAACGGCGAAAGTGGACGCTGCGGAACGGGACGAAGCACACGTTCGTCCTGCCGCTCCGCGGCGGCGCGTTCCAGGTCGAGCTCGCTTCCTCGACCTTCGTTCCGCAGGCGTACGGCTACCCGGACGCGCGCACGCTCGGCGTCCAGGTCGCCTTCGGCCTAGGTTAGGACCACGGCGCCTGCGTCTGGTCGGGCGGCTCCCCCGGCCCGGCCTCGGGGCTCCGCGCCCGCAGGACGAACGGATTCGGGTTGCTCGAGACGGGCTCGATGTCCGTGAAGCCGACGTGGTCGAGCATCGCGGCGCAGCATGTGGCGTTGAACAGCCAGAAGACCGTCACGTCGAAGCGCTCCTTGTTCGGCCCCGACGGCATGCCGTGCGGGTAGAAGCGCGCGCAGGGCGTGTCCTCGACCGCCGGATCCTCGAGGACGTGCGTCTGGAAGAGCATCGTGCCGGTGCAGATGCTGCGGATACGCTCGAGCGCGAGCTGCGGGTGCTTCAGGTGGTAGAAGACGCCGTAGAAGAGCACCAGGTCGAAGGTGCCGAGGCGCTCCGGGGTCAGGTCGTAGACGTTCATCAGGAACGCGCTCGCGTTCGACTGCCTGGCCTCTCTGACGATGTTGAAGCGGCGCACCGAGTCCGGGAACGAGTCGATCCCGATCACCTCGCGCGCCCCACGCCGCTCGGCCTCGAACGAGAAGAAGCCCTCGGCGCAGCCGATGTCGAGCACTCGCAGGCCCGTCAGGTCCTGCGGCACGCCGTAGTAGGGGAGCTTCGTCTGCGACGGGTCGTCCCAGCCGGGCGAGTGGTACCCCGGAAAGAGCTCGACGCGCTGGAACCAGTAAGGCTCCGCTTCGACCTGGTGCTTGATCCAGTCGGCGACCGAGAGCTCGAGATGGTTCTGGGCCGGCGCAATCGGCGGGACGAGCCTCGCGGTCGCCGCGCCCGCGCGGAAGTCCTCGGACATCCGCTGCTTGCGCTCCTTGAGGTCCGACCACTCCTGCGGCGTCTGCGGCGGATACCCGCTCTGGCGGCGCCGGAGCCTCAGCGCGCCACCATCCGCGGCGGGGGCGCGATGCCGACGTGGCTGAGGCCCTCGATCAGCGTCCGCTGGAAGCTCGCGCGGTCGAAGCGCGTCTCGCCGAGGTCGAGCAGGTAGGCCTGGGCCCGCTCCCACTCCTCGCGATCCGTGTAGAGCGCCGACATCCGCTCGGCGAGCGCGATGGGGCCCCCGGCGACGAGCGACTCGCGCAGCTCCCCGAGCGCCAGGCCCTCGGAGCCGATCGGCGTCGTCACGAACGGCAGCCCCGCGGCCAGCGAGTCGAGGAACTTCAGCTTCAGGCCGGAGCCGAAGCGCATCGGGTTGACGTGCAGGCGGGCGCGCGACAGCCAGCCCGACGGATCCTCGACGTAGCCGACGATGCGGACTCGCGGGCTCTCGAGGGCCCGCACCGAGTCGCTCATGTCCGCGCCGATCACCGTCAGGCCGACGCTCGGGTGGCGCTCCCAGAAGAGCGGCATCACCTCGTGGACGAGGAACGCGAGCGCGTCCTCGTTCGGCGACGCCGCGCCGCCGAGGAAGCCGCCGAAGAAGATCACGTCGGAGCGCTCGTCGAAGCCCGGGGGGTCAGCGAGCGTCTCGACGAAGCTCGGCAGGACGAACGTCGGCTTGCCGGGCGCTACCTCGGCGACGAACTCCGCCTCCTCGTCGGTCACGACGAAGACGACGTCTGCGTGCTGGACCGCGTGGATCTCGGAGTTGCGTGCCTTGGCCGCCTGGATGCGAACATCGTTGCGGCGCTCCCCGGGCGGCAGCACCTCGGCCTGGCGCTCGAGTCGGTGGAACGTGAGCGCCTCGCTGTCGAAGACCGTCAGCGCTTGTGGCTGGGTCTGGTTCAGGAAGCCGCCGAAGCGCAGCATGTTCGTGTGCCGGCTGACGATCGCGAGGCCGTAGTGGAAGCGGCGCTCGCGGAACCACTGGTTGAAGTCGACGGGCGGGCAGACGATCTCGATCCCCTGCTGCAGCAGGGGCTCCGCGTAGCGCTCGGCTTCGAGCCCGGTCGCGGCGAGGAGCGTGATCCGCGCCGAGGGCCAGAGCGCTGCGAGCTCGCCGAGCATCCGGGCCATGCGCGGGTCGCCGGAGCCGCGGTCGGCGAAGGGGACGCGGTCGTCGATCACGAGGATGCGGTCGAGCGCCTCCGAGTCGCGGGCCGCCAGCATCTGGCTCGGCTCCGAGGCGGCCTGAACCACGCGCGGCCGCCGGGCCAGCCGCTCGCCCCAGCGGTCGACGAACGCGCCGCGGTTACGCTCCATCGTCTCCCGCGCGCTTTCGGACGTGCCCGAGCCGTGCATGAGGTGCACCACCCGCGAGCGCGGCTCGTAAAGCGTCCGCAGGCCTCGCTCGTGGAGCCGGAAGCAGAGGTCCGTGTCCTCGAAGTAGCCCGGCGAGAAGAGCTCGTCGAAGCCGCCGAGCTCGAGGAACAACCCGGTCGAGAGCAGCATGCAGGCGGCCGAGCCAAAGTCGACCTCCCGCCGGAAGCGGTACCGGAAGTCGTTCGGGTCGGCGTCGCGGCCGACCATGTGCGCATGGCCGACGGAGTCGACCACCGAGCCGGCCTCCTGCAGGGTGCCGTTCTCGTTGAGGTACATCGGGACGACCGCGCCGACGTCGCGCTCCGCAACGGTCTCGAGCAGCGGCGGCAGCCAGTCCGCCTGAACGAGCGCGTCGCTGTTCAGGAAGCAGGCGTAGCGGCCGCGGGCGCGATGGGCGCCCTGGTTCGAGGCGGCGCCGAAGCCGCGGTTGCTGTCGTTGCGGATGATCCTCGCGCCGGAGACGTGCTCCTCGACGCGGGCGAGCGAATCGTCGGGCGAGGCGTTGTCGACGAGGATCAGCTCGTAGCTCGGGTCGGTGTTCTCGGCCAGCGCCGAGATGGCGCGCTTCGCGAGCTTCGCACCGCCGTAGAGCACCATCACCACCGACACGAGCGGGTCCTCGACCCGCGGCAGCGTGACCTCGGTCACGGCTTGAGCCTGCGGGCCAGGCTGATCGCCTTCCGCATCGGCGCTGTGTAGCGCCACGAGCGCGACCCGTACACGTACTCCTCGACCGCGGCGATCCCCTGCGCGAAGGCCGCCCGCTCCGCGATCAAGCGTCGCTGCAGAACCTCGTGCGCGCGGCGCAGCGAGGCGAGCTCCGCAGCCGCGGCGCGCGGAGACCCGAGCTCTTCGAGCTCCGTCCGCAGCACCTCGAGCTCCGCGGCGAGCGGTCGCAGCTCCTCCAGCTCCGCGCGCGCCTCGCCGAGCTTCGTCCGCCACGCGTGGAGCTGGGACGCTGCATCCGACGGCACCGCGCACACGACGAACTGGTACGTCGTCGCCTCGGGGTCGCCCGTCGCCCAGACCCGTGCCTCCTCCGGAACCGTCTGCGGCACTGGAATCTCGCTCTCCTCGACCTCGATGCGGCGCCGCAGCCATTGCGTGATCAGGTAGCCGGAGCTCTCGAAGAGGTCCTGGATGCCCTCGCGGGTGAAGAACCGCAAGTGGGTCTCGTCGAGCAGGCCCTGCTCGCGGTACCGGAAGCTGCCGCCCAGTAGCGACAGCCGGACGCTCGCATGGGCGATGTTCGGGATCGACGCGATCACGACGCCGCCCTCGCCGACGAACTGGCGCACGCGCTGGAG
>DATDFL010000096.1:0-14838 GCA_036522595.1 Gaiellaceae bacterium | reverse complement strand
CCCGACGAAGGAGCCTGCCGGCGGCGTGGAGCCCTCAATCGAGCTGACTGCGGACAGCCTGTGGAGCGAGGTTTCTAGTCGGCTCAGGGGCGCCCTAAATGAGACGACCTACCGCACGTGGTTCGACCACGTCGACGGCCTGGCGCTCAATGACGACGAGTTCGTCCTCTCGGTCCCGAACGAGTTCACGCGCGACTGGATCGAGGGCCATTTCCTCGGCCTGATCCGGGCCGCGGTCGGTGACGCCACCGGCCAGGAGCGCCGCGTGCAGCTCGCGGTCGCGGAGGACGGGGAGACACCCGCGGCCGAGGCGGAAGTGCCCCGCAAGGATTCGCCGGGTGCGGGGCTCAACCCCAAGTACACGTTCGACTCGTTCGTCATCGGCTCCTCGAACCGCTTCGCGCACGCAGCCGCCCTCGCCGTCGCCGAGGCGCCCGCGCAGGCCTACAACCCACTCTTCATCTACGGCGGCACCGGGCTCGGCAAGACCCACCTTCTGCAGGCGGTCGCGCAGTACGTCGGCGAGCACCAGGGCGAGCTCTCGGTGCGCTATGTGACGAGCGAGACCTTCATGAACGACTTCATCAACGCGCTGCGCGACAAGCGCATCGAGGGCTTCAAGCAGCGCTACCGGGCCTACGACCTGCTCCTGATCGACGACATCCAGTTCTTCGAGCACAAGGAGCGGATCCAGGAGGAGTTCTTCCACACGTTCAACACGATCTACGAGGCCGGCGGACAGCTCGCCATCTCGTCCGACCGGCCGCCGCGCGAGATCTCGACGCTCGAGGAGCGGCTGCGCTCGCGGTTCGAGTGGGGGCTGATCACGGACATCCAGCCGCCCGATCTCGAGACCCGGATCGCGATCCTGCGCAAGAAGGTCAAGACCGACGGCATCCACATCCCCGACCCAAAGGTGCTCGAGTTCATCGCCGGCCGGATCTCCTCGAACATCCGCGAGCTCGAGGGCGCGCTCACGCGGGTCGTCGCCTTCTCGTCGCTCACCGGCCGTCCGATGAGCGAGGACCTCGCCCAGGACGTACTCAAGGACGTCTTTCCCCAGGGCGAGGTGCCGCAGGTCACGATCGAGCGGATCCAGGAGCTCGTCTCGGAGCGTTTTAGCCTCTCGATCGAGGAGCTCTGCAGCGACAAGCGGTCGCAGAACATCGTCTACCCGCGCCAGGTCGCGATGTACCTCTCGCGCGAGCTGACGGACTCGTCACTGCCGAAGATCGGGAAGCAGTTCGGCGGCCGCGACCACACCACCGTCATCCACGCGACCTCCAAGATCGCGCGCAAGATCCGCGAGGACAGGTCTGTGTACAACCTTGTCCAAGAGTTGACCGCAAGGATCAAGCAGGCCCGCTGAAGTGTGGATGACGCGACCTGCTGCTTCGGGACCTGTCGACAACGCCCTTCTGTCCCCAATTCCCGCCAACAGCAGATTCCGCTTGAGCACGCGGTTCGGGGTCATCATCCCCGTCGTCCACACTCTCTATGACTACGACAAAGGAATTTCATAGATGATCGAAACAGAAGCTGTGGTGGCCTCAGGAACCCTCAAGACGACTTGCTCCCGTGATGATCTGCTCCGCGGGCTCGGGATCGTGTCGCGGGGAGTGTCGACGCGAACGACCGTCCAGATCCTCGCCGGCATCCTGCTGGACGCGCGGGACGGGAAGCTGTCGCTCGCCGCGACCGACATGGAGCTCTCGCTGCGGACGACGGTCGAGGCGAACGTGGAGTCGGAGGGGTCGGTGGTCGTCCCCGGACGGCTGCTGCTCGACATCGCGCGCCTGCTTCCCGAGACCGACGTGTCGCTGGAGCACAAGCTCGAGGAGGCGGTGGTCGAGGTGCGGTGCGGCTCGGCGAGCTACCGGCTGCACACCTACAACGCGGAAGACTTCCCGCGGCTGCCTGAAACACAGGGCATCGAGCTGCACGAGGTCGACCGCGAGACGCTGCTCGAGACGGTTTCCCGCGTCAGCCGCTCCGCTTCGCGCGACGAGTCGCGCCCGGTTCTGACGGGTGTGCTCGTCCACTTCGAGCCAGGGAAGCTCGTCATGGCCGCGACCGACTCCTACCGGCTCTCGGTCAAGGAAACATCGCTCGAGGGCTCGGTGCCGGAGCTCGAGGCGATCGTCCCGGCGCGCGCACTGGGCGAGCTGGCCCGAATCGCGGCGGACGGCGACAGCGTCACGCTCGGCGTGCACGAGAATCAGGTCGTCTTCGGCACGAGCGACGCCTGGCTGACAACGCGCCGCATCGACGGGCAGTTCCCGAACTACAAGCAGCTCGTGCCCGAGTCGTACGAGCACGAGGTCTCGCTGGCCCGCGAAGAGCTCCTCGACGTGGTTCGCCGCGTCTCGGTGATGGCGCAGCGGAACTCGCCGTTGCGGCTTCGATTCGCCGACGGCGAGCTGGTGGTCTCGGCCCAGACTCAGGACGTCGGCGAGGCCCGCGAGTCGCTGCCGGCGCCGTTCGGGGCCGAGGCGTTGGAGATCGGCTTCAACGCCGAGTTCCTGCGCGACGGGGTCGAGTCCGTGATCGGAGACACCGTGCGGCTGAAGCTGATCAGCCCGCTGAGGCCGGCAGTCCTGCAGGGCGAGGGCGACGATTTCCTGTACCTGATCATGCCGATTCGTTTGGCGGGGTAGGCAAGATCCAGCGCGTCGACCGGTCATTTCAGACGGGCGAGCGAGCAAAGCCCGCCCGCCCTGAGGACGGCACCGCAAGCGGTGCCTCAGTCGCAGGCTGATCGTCGGCGCCGTCTCTCTCCGCGATTACCGCTCGTACGCCAAGCTCGACCTCGAGCTAGCGCCCGGGCTAGTCCTGGTGACTGGCCCGAACGGGGCCGGCAAGACGAACCTGCTCGAGTCGCTGCACGTGGGGACGCAGGGCTTCTCGCCGCGGACGCGCGCAGACGCACAGCTGGTGAGGTTCGGCCGCGAGGCGGCGCGGATCGCACTGCGGGGAGACCGGGCCGGCGTGGCGATGCAGCTCGAGGTCACGCTGGAGCTGGGCGCGGGAAAGAAGGCGAGCCTCAACGGCGCGCGGTTGCGCGCGGCCGAGCAGCTCCGCGGCGAGGTGACGACGCTGGTGTTCACCCCGGACAGGCTCGTTGTCGTGAAGGGTGGCCCAGCGGCTCGGCGAGCCTATTTCGACCGTGTCTTGGGGCGACTCTCACCCTCGCGGGCGCCGCTCTCGGCCGAGTACGGCGCCGCTGTGGGGCAGCGCAACGCAGCGCTGCGGCGGGTGGCTCATGGCTTCTCGTCGCGGGAGGCGCTCTCGCCGTGGAACGAGCAGGTCGCGCGCCTCGGCGCGGAGCTCGTCGAGGGGCGCCGTGAGACCGTCGCCGCGCTCGAGCCGCGCTTCCGTGAGCGGGCCGGTGAGCTCGGCCTCGAGAGCGCCGGCCTGGGGTACGCGGCCGAGCCGCCGACCGCCGAGGAGCTGGAGGCGCGCACCGAGCGCGACCTCGAACGCGGCACGACCAGCATCGGCCCGCACCTCGACGACGTTGCGGTCGTGGCGAGCGAACGCGACTTGCGCGCCTTCGGCTCACAGGGCGAGCAGCGCCTCGCCGTGCTCGCGCTGCTGCTGGCCGAGGCCGAGCTGCTCGAGGAGCGCCGCGGTGTCTGGCCGCTGCTGCTTTTGGACGACGTCCTCTCCGAGCTCGACCCCTCGCGTCGCCGCATCCTGGTCGACCGGCTCCGCGCCGGAGGGCAGGCGCTGCTGACGAGCGCGAGCCGGAATGCGCTTCCGGGCGAGCCGGCCCAGACGATCGAGGTCGAGCAGTCACCGGACGGCACGAGCCGAGCGGCCTGATGGACCGAATCGGCGACGCGGTTCGCAGCGAGCTCGGGCGATTCGGAACGGCGGCGCCGATGGCCGATCTCGTCGCACTGTGGCCGCAGGTCGTCGGGGAGGCCGTGGCGGCGAACGCCTGGCCCGCGAGGCTGAGCCGGGACGGCACGCTGCTCGTCAACACGAGCTCCTCGGCGTGGGCGTTCGAGCTGGGGCACCTCGAGAGCGAGATCCGACCGCGTCTCGGAGAGCACGCTCCGCCGCGGATCAAGTTCGCGCCCGGCCCCCTTCCGGAGCCCGCGCCGGCGGCCTCGGAGGACGCTCGGAAGCCTGCTCCGGAGCCCACCCCGCAGCAGGCGGAGCAGGCCCGCGAATGGGTCGCCGCGATCAGCTCGGAAGAACTTCGCAAAACAGTGGAAAAAGCTGCGCGAGCGAGCCTCGCGAGAGCCGCTGCCGACCGCTCGTTCTGGTAGACTTAGATCAGCCCGGAAATGCGCAACTTGCAGGGCTTTTTTCATGCCTAAAGATACCTATACCGCTAAAGACATCACCGTTCTCGAGGGCCTCGAGCCGGTCCGGCTGCGACCGGGCATGTACATCGGCTCGACGGGCGCTCGCGGCCTTCATCACCTCGTCTACGAGGCGGTCGACAACGCCGTCGACGAGGCTCTCGCGGGGCGCGCCGACGCGATCGACGTGACCATCCATCCGGACAACTCGGTGACGGTCAGCGACAACGGCTCGGGCATCCCCATCGACCCCATGAAGGACCAGGGCGGGCTCTCCGCGCTGACGGTTGTCCTGACGAAGCTGCACGCCGGCGGCAAGTTCGGCGGCGACGATGCTGCCTACAAGGTGTCGGGCGGCCTTCACGGCGTCGGCATCTCGGTCGTGAACGCGCTCTCGGAGCGGCTGACCGCGGAGGTCAAGCGCGACGGCAAGCTCTACCGCCAGGAGTTCGCGCGCGGCGAGCCGACCACCGAGCTCGACGTGGCCGGTAAGGCGACGGACACCGGCACGACGATCTCGTTCCTCCCCGACGCGGAGATCTTCGAGGAGGTCGACTGGTCCTACGAGACGCTGAGCCAGCGCCTGCGCGAGACCGCGTTCCTGACACGCGGGCTGCGTATTCGCCTCACCGACGAGCGTGCCGGCGGCGAGAGCATCGAGTTCCATTACGAAGGCGGCATCAAGGATTTCGTTGCCCACGTCAACTCGCCCAAGGACCCGATCCACAAGACGATCGCGTACTTCGAGACCGAGGGCGAGGAGGGCGCCGTCGAGGTCGCGATGCAGTGGAACTCCTCGTACCAGGACTCGGTCTACACCTTCGCCAACAACATCAACACACACGAGGGCGGCTCCCACCTCTCCGGCTTCAACGCGGCACTGACGCGGACGCTGAACCGCGTCGCGCGCAAGCTCGACCTGCTCAAGGAGAAGGACGACAACCTCGAAGGCGAGGACGTCAGGGAAGGCCTCGCGGCCGTCGTGTCGGTGAAGCTCCAGAATCCGCAGTTCGAGGGCCAGACGAAGACGAAGCTCGGCAACCCCTGGGTGCGCGGCTTCGTCGAGCAGTCCGTCAACGCGAAGCTCGCCGAGTTCCTCGAGGAGAACCCGCAGGACGCGAAACAGATCATCCAGAAGGCGATCGCCGCCTCGCGGGCCCGCATGGCCGCGCGCAAGGCGCGTGAGCTGACCCGCCGGAAGGGCGCCTTCGGCGGCGAGATCGCGAAGAAGTTCGCCGACTGCCAGGTGCGCGACCCGGAGCTTGCCGAGATGTTCATCGTCGAGGGCAACTCGGCCGGCGGCGCCGCGAAAGAGGCGCGCGACAAGTCGAACCAGGCGATCCTGCCGCTGCGCGGGAAGATCATCAACTCGGAGAAGAACCGGATCGACAAGGTGCTCTCCAACGCCGAGATCCAGCTGCTCGTGCAGGTGATCGGCACGGGGATCGGCGACGAGTTCGACATCTCGAAGCTTCGGTACCACCGGATCGTCGTCATGACCGACGCCGACGTCGACGGCGCGCACATCCGCACCCTGGTGCTCACGTTCCTCTACCGCCACATGGAGGAGCTGTTCGAGCGCGGGCACGTCTACATCGCGGTGCCGCCCCTCTACCTGGCGCGGTTCGGAAACCAGCAAAACTACCTCGAGAAGGACTCCCAGCTCGAGGACCTGCTCGTCCGCGAGAAGTTCGGCGACCTCGAGATCGAGGCGCGTGACGGCACGCAGGTCAAGCTGACCGAGAACCGCTACCGCCGCTTCACACGCGCGCTCAACGAGTACATCGGCTGGGCCGCGCGGCTGCGCTCCGATTTCGGGCCGCAGGCCTCCGACTTCGTCCTGGCGCAGCGCCTCGTCGAGAGCGACGCTGCGTCGATCGCCGATGCGGCGAAGTCGATCGCCGAGCGCGAGCAGAACGGGTTCGGGCTCGAGGCCAAGGTCGACGGCGACTCGCTCCTCGTCCAGGTGATCGAGCAGGAAACCAACGCGACGGTGAACGTCGTCGTGCCGGCCGCCCTGCTGGAGTCGCCGATCTACGAGCACGTGCGCAGTGCGCACCGGAAGCTCGCAGAGATCGTGGGCGGGCTGCCGCCTTTCAAGCTGAAGCTCGGCAAGGAGTCCGAATACGCGCTCACCTTCGAGGCCCTGCGGGAATCCGCGCTGAACCTTTCCAAGGCGGGCATTCAGATCACCCGCTTCAAGGGCCTGAGCGAGATGAACGCGCCGGAGCTCTGGAAGACGACCATGGACCCGGCGCGGCGGATGATCGTCCGCGTCGACGTCGAGGACGCGGCCGCCGCCGACATGTGGTTCTCGCGGCTGATGGGCGACGAGGTCGAGCCGCGACGCGCTTTCATCGAGCAGAACGCACTCGAGGTGAAGAACCTGGATGTCTGAGGTCGAGAGCGGCCCGCTCGGGGCCGGCCGAATCGAGAGCCGCGAGCTAGACCAGGAAGTTCGCACCAGCTTCCTCGATTACGCGATGAGCGTGATCGTGAGCCGCGCGCTGCCCGACGTGCGCGACGGCCTCAAGCCGGTGCACCGCCGCGTGCTCTACGCGATGCACGAGTCGGGTCTCCAGCCGAACCGGCCCACGCGCAAGTGCGCGCGCGTGGTCGGCGAGGTCATGGGTAACTACCACCCGCACGGCGACCAGGCGATCTACGACGCGTTGGTGCGCCTGGCCCAGCCGTTCTCGCTCCGCTACCCGCTCGTCGAGGGCCAGGGCTACTTCGGCTCGGTCGACGGCGATCCGGCGGGCGCGATGCGCTACACGGAGTGCCGCCTCTCCCGGATCGCGACCGAGCTGCTGCGCGACATCGACGCCGACACGGTCGACTTCGAGCCGAATTACGACGAGTCGCGGCGTCAGCCGACCGTTCTGCCGGCGCGCTTCCCGAACCTGCTCGTCAACGGCTCGGCCGGGATCGCGGTCGGGATGGCGACGAACATCGCGCCGCACAACCTCAGCGAGGTCGTGAAGGGAATCGTCGCGATGATCGACGAGCCCGACATCAACGTCGAGAAGCTCATGAAGCACGTGAAGGCGCCTGACTTCCCGACCGGCGGGACGATCGTCGGCTACTCGGGCATCCGCGACGCCTATCGCACCGGGCGCGGCCGCATCACCGTTCGCGGGCGCGCGCACATCGAGCAGCTCCGCGGCGGCAAGAGCGCGATCATCATCACCGAGCTCCCGTACGGCGTCCGCAAGGCCGGCGAGGGCGGCGTGATCGAGAAGATCGCCGACCTGGTGAAGGCGCAGACGCTGACCGAGGTGCCGATGTCGGACGACGCGCTCCAGGACCACTCCGACAAGGAGGGCATGCGGATCTACGTCGAGCTGAAGCGCGACGCCGTTCCGCAGGTGGCGCTGAACAAGCTCTTCAAGCTGACGCCGCTGCAGACGACCTTCGGTTACAACGCGGTCGCGCTCGTCGACGGCGTGCCGAAGACGCTCTCGCTGCTCGAGCTCGTCCGGCACTACCTCGACTACCAGCGCGAGATCGTCACCCGCCGCTCGAAGTACGAGCTGCGGCAGGCCGAGCGCCGCGCGCACATCCTCGAGGGCTACCTCAAGGCGCTCGACAATCTCGACGCCGTGATCGCGCTGATTCGCGCCGCCGCCGACTCCGAGGAGGCGCGCACCGGCCTGATGGAGCAGTTCGAGCTCTCCGAGGTGCAGGCGCAGGCGATCCTCGACCTCCGCCTCGCACGCCTCACGAGCCTCGCGCGCAAGGAGATCGAGGACGACTACAAGGACTTGCAGGAGCGGATCGGCGAGCTGCGCGCGATCCTCGGCGACCCGGCCCGCGTCGACGGGGTCATCAAGGAGGAGCTCGACGAGATCCTCACGTCGTACGCCCGCGACGACACGCGGCGCACCGAGATCGTCGCCGGCGAGGACGAGCTGGAGCTCGAAGACCTGATCGCCGAGGAGGACATGGTCATCGCGATCACGCGCTCGGGCTACGTGAAGCGGCTACCCGTCAGCGCCTACCGCGAGCAGCGCCGCGGCGGGATCGGCGTCATGGGCATGGACCTCAAGGACGAGGACTACATCGAGCACCTGTTCGTCGCCTCGACGCACGACTACCTGCTCTTCTTCACGTCGGTCGGGAAGGTCTACCGCCTCAAGGTTCACGAGCTGCCGCTCGGGACGCGCCAGTCGAAGGGCCGTGCGATCGTCAACCTGCTGCCGTTCGCCCAAAGCGAGCAGGTGCGCGCGGTGATCGCGACGCGAGATTTCAAGGAGGCGGAGTACCTCGTCCTCGCGACGAAGAAGGGGATCGTCAAGAAGACGAAGTTCGAGGACTACAACACGCCGCTGAAGGCGGACGGGATCATCGCGATCAAGCTGCGCGAGGACGACGCGCTTGTCGACGTGCTCCACTCGAGCGGGACGGACGACATCATGCTCGTCTCGCGCAAGGGCCAGGCGATCCGCTTCCACGAGACCGAGGTTCGGCCGATGGGCCGCGCGACCTCGGGCGTCAAGGGCATGGGCCTCCGCAAGGGCGACGAGGTCATCTCGGCTTCCATCGCGCAGGAGGACCACGACATCCTCGTCGTCACCGACCAGGGCTTCGGCAAGCGGACCCGGGTGGCCGACTACCCGGTCAAGGGCCGCGGCGGGCTCGGCGTGAAGACCGTCCAGCTCACCGAGGCGCGCGGCCAGCTCGCCGGGGCGGGCGCCGTGCACGAGCTCGCGCAGCTGATGCTGATGTCGACCGGCGGTACGATGATTCGGATGCCGGTCGCCGAGATCAAGCGCCTCGGCCGGGCGACGCAGGGCGTGATCGTGATGCGCCTGCGCGGGGACGAACAGGTCTCGAGTTTCGCGCTTGCTGCGGAATCGGAGAGCGAGGGCGACGAGGCCGCTCCTGACGAAGAAACCGAGAACTAGCGGAAGATTCGCGCAGAAACCTTCCCAAACACGGTACAGGGGTATATAACTTTCAAGGCGGGTCGCATCGTCCGTTTTCGGAGGAGCCATGTACGACAAGGCAGCTGATTTCTTGGAGCCAATCGACATCTCGGATCACCTCGACAAGATCGAGCTCTACCTGGGCCAGGTCTGTCAAATCGCCGGTATCTCCAAGATGCAGCTCGACTACTGGACGAACAAGGCGCAGATCCCGACCAAGGGCAAGAAGCAGCGGATTTACGACATGGACGCCCTCGAGACCGTGATGCTGATCAAGCAGGCCAAGGACAAGGGCCTGAACCTCGGCGCCGCGATCGAGGCAGCGCGGACTTTCCGCGCCACGAAGACCGCCGCTTCGAACGGCGCCTAACCGCGCAGGTTCTCGGCCGCTTGCTCGGGCGGCACTGAGTTGACGTAGATCCCTGCGCCGAGCTCGATGCCGGCGAGGACCGACAGCCGCGGCACGAGCTCAATGTGCCAGAGGTCGCCGCGATGGAGCCAGGCGTTCCAGGGCAGAGGGCCTTCTGCTTCGCGGAGGCGCGCGACCAGGTCGCGCAGGAGACGCAGCGCGTCCGCGAGCGTCGCGTGTGGGCCCGGTGCGATCAGCGTCTCGTACGGCAGGCGGCCGACGGGATGGCAGAACGCGAGCAGGTCATCCGCCTCCGCGACGACAAGCTTCTGCTCGCGCGCACTCTCGACGAGCTCGGTCAGTCCTTCGGAGCTCTCGGCCGCAACGGCGGGCGGCGGCTCTGGTAGCCAGACCAGCTGCGAGTGCGAGTGCGGCAGGCTTGCTCCCGCGGTGCGGCCCTCGTTGATCAGGGCGTGAACGTACGAGGCTCCCGCGGTTGCCAGGCGTGCGTTCCAGGCCTCGGCGACGAGGCCGATCTCGTCGTCGGTGAGCTCCGCGAAGCTCCGGACGTGCCTCGGGGAATGGATGACGACCTCCTGCCGCTCGAAGGCCGGGTAGAGGTTGGGCACGACCCGGATCTGCCAGCCGGGTGTGTCCGGCTCTCGGCCCTCGGTGGGGAACGCGAAGACTTCCGGCGGTGTGCGGTCCTCGCGTCCTTCGCAGAACGGGCAGGTCTCGAGTTCCTCCGTTGTCTCGGGTTCGATCTGGCCTGCGGACGCACCGGGACGACGCGCGCGCGCCGGCGCAAAGGCGACGAGACGCCCCGAGAGCGGGTCGCGCTTCAGGAGCCGGAGTTCGACCGCTCGAGGAAGGGCTTCAAGAGGTCGAGCGGGGCCGGGAAGACGATCGTCGTGGACTGCGAGGAGCCGAGCTCGAGCAGTGTCTGCAGGTACCGGAGCTGCAGCGCGATCGGGTGCTCCTCGATGACGAGGGCCGCGTCCTTGAGCCGCTCGGACGCCTGGAACTCGCCCTCGGCGTTGATCACCTTCGCGCGCCGTTCGCGCTCGGCCTCGGCTTGGCGGGCCATCGCGCGCTGCATCCCGGACGGGATCTCGACGTCCTTGACCTCGACGATCGAGACCTTGATTCCCCAGGGCGAGGTGGCCTCGTCGATGATTCCCTGCAGGATCGCGTTGATCTTGTCGCGCTCCGAGAGGAGCTCGTCGAGCACGTGCTGGCCGAGCACCGCGCGCAGTGTCGTCTGGGCGATCTGCGAGGTCGCGACCATGAAGTTCTCGACCTGCACGATCGCGTTCTTCGGCTCAACGATCCGGAAGTAGGCGACGGCGTTCACCCGCGCCGGGACGTTGTCCTTGGTGATGACCTCCTGCGGCGGGATGTTCAGCGTGATCGTGCGGAGGTCGACCTTGACCATCCGGTCGACGACCGGGATCAGCAGGAAGAGCCCCGGCCCCTTCGGCTCCGGCAGCAGGCGGCCGAGCCGGAAGACGATTCCGCGCTCGTACTCGCGCGCGACCTTGATCGCGGAGATCAGGAAGAGCACGAGCAGGAAGAGGACGACGACGAGGACGACGATCGCAGCGGTCACGGGACGATCCTACTCCTCGGCGGCTTGCTCGACGTCGAGCGAGAGGTCGGGACCGACCCCCGCGACGCGGATGCGCTGGCCGGGCCGGAGCGGCGTTCCGTCGCTCGGGTTCGCGCGCCAGAGCTCGCCGTGGACGAAGACGAGGTCGTCGCGCTTCGCCTCGCCGATCTCGCCGACGATCGTCTGCGGTCCCACGGTCACGGGGCTGCGCCGGACCGCCACCGCTTTCGAGAGGGCGAAAGCCCAGAAGCCGCCGACGATGACGGCGAAGGCGACCACGAGCGGCGTGTTGACGTTGTTGTACGGCGCCGGCGCGTTGTGGAACAGCAGCAGCGAGCCGACGACCATCGAGATCAGGCCCGCGGTCGTTAAGGCCCCATGGCTGGTCACGTGGGCGTCGATCACGAGCAGGGCGGCGCCGAGGATGAGTAGCGCGAGACCGGCCCAGCTGATCGGCAGCACTGCGAAGCCGAACAGCGCGAGCAGCAAGGCCACCGCTCCGAGAGCTCCGGGTAACACGACTCCCGGGTGGAAGATCTCGAACCCGATCCCGGCGATCCCAGCGAGGAAGAGGAGCGGGATGATGTTCGGGTCGATCAGCGCGTTGAGCAGGCGCGTGAAGAACCCGGGATGAGCCTGGACGAGCTGCGCGTTTGCCGTGTGCAGGACGAAGCCCTTGCCGATCGTCTTGCGGCCGTCGATCTTGTTCAGCAGGGCAGGCAGCGTCGGCGCCAGCACGTCGACGACGTTCATCTGCTTCGCCTTCTGCTCGTCGAGATTGCTCGCCTTCCGCACGGCGAGGGCGGCCCACGACGCGTTGCGGTGGTGGAACCGCATGAGGCTCGTCAACGAGGCGACGGCGTCGTTGATGACCTTGCGCCGGAGGTCCGAGGCGATGTTCTGGCCGCTGGAATCGATCGGAGTCGAGGAGCCGATGTTCGTCGCCGGCGCCATCGCCGCGATGTCGGCCGCCTGGGTGATCCAGACGCCGGCCGATGCGGCCCGCGAGCCCGACGGCCCGACGTAGACGATCACCGGGATCTTGAGCGCGATCTCGTTCTTGACGATCGTGCGCATCGACTCTGAGAGCCCGCCCGGGGTGTCGAGCATGATCACGGCAGCGTTGTAATGGCCGTCCTGAGCGCGGTGGAGCTGGTGGTCGAGGTAGCTCGACGTGACCGGATTGACCTCGAGGCCGAAGTGGATGACCAGAACCTTGGGGTTCGAGGAGGAGCCGAGCGCGAGCGCCGGAATGGTGAGGGCCACGGCGAGCGAGCCCAAAAATGCCCGCAGAATCGGCCCTTTCACGTTGTAAAGATCGTATCAGCGACCCTTGCGGCCACAGAGGCCGTCTGCCACCCTCGCAGCTGGGTCTGATGAGGATCGTCCTCGTCGCAGCCGTCCTCGCACTCGCTGCTCCAGGTACCGCAGCCGGGCTTTCGCTGAGCTCGCGCGATCTCCGGACGGCGGCGCCGCTGCACGTCAAGCGGTTCCAGCTCGTCGGGCTGCACTGGCGAGGAAGCGGAACGGTGCTCTTCCGGACGCGCTCGCTCCACGGGCGGTGGAGCGGCTGGCAGCGTGCGGCGTCCGGCGAGGACGACCTGCCGGACCGTGGAACGGAGGGCAGGCGTGGGTGGCGGATCGGGGCGCCGTTCTGGACCGGCGGCTCGACCGGGATCCAGTACCGAACGGTTGGCCGCGTCTCTCGCGTGCGCGCCTTCTTCGTTCGCGGCTCAGGCGGGCCGACACTGCGCGTGCGCCGCCCGCAGCTGACCGAGACGCCGACGATCATCACGCGGCGCGAGTGGGGCGCGAACGAGGCGATTCGCCGAGCGGCCCCACGCTACGCGGACAACGTCCACGTCGCCGTCGTCCACCACACCGCCGGCTCGAACTCGTACACCGAGGGCCAGTCGGCCGCCATCGTCCGGTCGATCTACCTGTACCACGTGCAGGGCAACGGCTGGAACGACATCGGCTACAACTTTCTCGTCGACAAGTACGGCCAGGTCTTCGAGGGCCGCTACGGGGGCACGACGCGGGCGGTGATCGGCGCGCACGCGATGGGGTTCAACGCGGGCTCGGTCGGCGTGGCCCTGATCGGGGACTACAACTCGGCGACGGTCACTCCGGCCGCGCGCGAGGCGCTCGTCGCGCTGCTCGCGTGGCGGCTCGATCTCGCGCACGTTGATCCGCTCTCTCGGGTCGTGCGCGTCTCGAGCGGCAACCCTCGCTACCCGCCGGGCCGGGCCGTGACCCTGAACGCGATCTCGGGCCACCGCGACACGTACCCGACCAGCTGCCCGGGGACGAGCCTCTACGCGCAGCTGCCCGCGATCCGGCGCGCCGTGGCTCAGACGGGCCTCCCGAAGATCTACGAGCCGGTGGCGAGCGGCGCGTTCGGCGGGCCGATCCACTTCACGGCGCGGCTCTCGAGCTCCGCTGCGTGGACGGTCACGGTGCGCGACGAGAGCGGTGCCGTCGTCGCGAGCGGCGGCGGGACAGGCACCGCGGTCGACTGGACGTGGGACTCGAGCTCAGCGGACTCGAAACAGCAGTACACGTGGACGATCGCCGCGCCCGATGCTCGCAGTGCAACCGGAACCTTCGGTGCGCCGCTACCGCCGCCGGCGGTACAGCAGGTGAAGCTCGTGCCCGCGATCGTGACACCGGTCGACAAGCCGAAGCTCTCGTTCCGGCTGAAGACGCGGTCGCTCGTCACGGCCACGCTGCTCGATGCGTCAGGGAACATCTTCGCGACGCTGTTCCGGAAGCTGAAGAAGCCCGGCCTGCAGTCGGTCGCATGGAGCGGCGTCACTGCTCCGGATGGGCCCTACCGCGTGCAGCTCGTGGCGCAGGATGCGAAGGGGCGGCAGGCGACCGCCTCGGTGCCCGTGACGATCGACGGCACGCTTGCGGCCTTCGCGCCGAGCGCCATGGTCTTCTCGCGGCACGTCGAGCTCGGCGTCGAGCTGAACGCGCCGGCCCACGTCCAGCTGCGCGTCGGCTCCGGTGGCCCGACGCTTCTCGACGCCGACCTGATGGCCGGTCCGCAGCAGGTCGACTGGGACGGCAGCGGCCTTCCGGACGGGCGCTACAACGTCGTGCTGATCGTGACCGATGCCGTGACGACCGTGACGCGCTCGCGGCCGGTGCGGATCGACCGCGTCGCGCCGGTGCTGCGGCTCCTTTCGCTTCGCTCGGCGCGGTTCTGGGTCAGCGAGCGCGCGCGCGTGACGCTCGTCCTGAACGGCCGCACTCGCCGCTTGACGCTGAAGCATCGGGGCTCCTTCGCCGTCTGGCACCGCGGGACGGTGCGGGCGCTGCGCGCGTACGCGGTCGACGCGGCCGGCAACCGCAGCCGGTTGCTCAAGGCACGGCGCTGACCCAGGCGTCGTAACGGCGCTCGAGGCGGTCCAGCAGCTCGACCAGCAGCTCGGCCCGGTCGGTCTCGCGGCCGGTCTCCACGAACAGCGACGTCGCGGGCAAATCGACATCCTCCGGCAGCCCGGCGTCCGGGATGTTCACGTTGATCCCGATGCCGAGCACGACCCGTTCCTCCCGCGCTTCGGCGAGCACTCCCGCGACCTTGCGTCCGGCGATCAGCAGGTCGTTCGGCTCCTTGATCTCCGGCGCGAG
>DATDFL010000095.1:0-9577 GCA_036522595.1 Gaiellaceae bacterium | reverse complement strand
GATGCACGAGACGGAGCGCTCGCCGCTGCGGCGCGCGTTCTACCGCTCGCAGGAGCGGCGCTTCGTGCGCTTCGAGCAGCGCTCGTGGCAGGAGGTCGCCGCGGTTGTCGCCACATCCGAGCGCGAGGCCGAGATCGTGCGCCGGCACGCGCCGGACACGCTGGTGGCCGCGGTGCCGAACGGCGTCGACGTCGAGTACTTCCGGCCCGACCCCGCTCCGGTCGAGCCGGGCGCGCTCGTCTTCAACGGCGTCCTCGACTACCGCCCCAACATCGACGGCGTGAACTTCCTCGTCGACGAGGTGCTGCCGCTCGTGCGCCGGCGCCGCCCCGACGTCAAGGTGCGCGTCGTGGGACGCGGCTCCGAGAGCGCGGTTGAGGCCCTGCGGCGCCGCGGGGTCGACGCGACCGGTGAGGTGCCGGACGTGCGGCCATACCTCCAGGGCGCCGAGGTCGTGGTCGTCCCGATCCGCATGGGCAGCGGCACGCGGCTCAAGGTCGTCGAGGGCCTCGCGATGGGGAAGCCGGTCGTCTCGACGACGCTCGGCTGCGAGGGCGTCAACGTCCGCGACGGCGAGCACCTGCTGATCGGCGACACCGCCGAGGTCTTCGCGTTGCAGATCTTGCACCTGTTCGAGCACCCGGAGGTCGGCGAGGCGCTGGGGCGGGCGGGCCGCGAGCTGACCGAGCGCGAGTACTCGTGGGACTACGCGGGCGAGCGGCTCGAGGACGTCTACCAGCAATCGCTTCGAGGTTCCGCCCGGCCGCGGGACCGCGTGACGACGTGACCGCCCGGCCGGCGACGGTCGTCAACCTCTGCTTCCACGGGATCGGGACCCCGGGCCGGGAGCTGGAGCCGGACGAAGGGCAGTTCTGGGTGAGCGAGGAGCAGTTCGAGGAGCTGCTCGAGGTCGTGCAGCGGGAGCCGGGCCTGCGGGTGACCTTCGACGACGGCAACGCCTCGGACGTCGAGCTCGCGCTGCCGGCGCTGAAGCGCGCGGGACTCTCGGCAGCCTTCTTCCTGATTGCCGGGCGAATCGGCCAACGCGGATCGGTCGACGCGGACGGAGTGCGCGAGCTCGCGCGGGCCGGCATGACCATCGGGAACCACGGGCTGCGGCACCGCCCCTGGCGGGCGCTCGACCCCAACGCGGAGCGCGAGGAGCTCCTGGACGCGCAGGCGGCGATCGCCGGGGCCGCAGGCAAGGCCGTCGACGAGGCGTCGTTTCCCTTCGGCCAGTACGACCGGAACGCGCTCCGGGCGGTTCGGCGGGCGGGCTTTCGGCGCGTCTACACCGTCGACGGCGGCCCGGCCCGCGCCGATGCGTGGCTCCAGTCGCGGCACACGATCACGAGCTCCGAGACCGCGGCCACGCTCGAGGCGATCGCCCGGGCGGAGCGCGGAACCGCGCGCGCCGTGAGCCTGGCGCTGAAGCGATGGCGCTGACGGTCCTCGTCGGCTTCGCCGAGGCGATGGCGGCAATCGAGGCGACGTGGTCGCTGCAGGAAGCGGGCTTCCGGGTCGTCGCCTTCACCCGCCCGGGTGCGAAGCCCGCGCTGCGCCGGGTCCGAGGTGTCGAGGTGCACGCGATCGCGGCTCCCGAAGACGACGTTCAGGCAGCAGCCGCCGACCTGCACGGGCTGCTCGACCGTACGGGCGCCGCCGCGTGCCTGCCGCTCGACGACTCAGCGGTCTGGCTCGCGGGCCTGCTCGGCGACACCGACGTGGCGATCGCGGGGCCGACCGGCCGCCAGGTCGAGCTGGCGCTCGACAAGGCGCTCCAGCTGGACGCCGCCCGCGAGGCGGGTCTCCCCGTTCCGGAAACGCAGGTCGTCGAGAGCCCGGACGACGTCGCGCCGCCGTCCTATCCGGTGGTGGTGAAGCCGGCGCGGGCGCTCTACGAGGTCGGTGGACGCCTCGTCCGGCCCACCGGCAGCGCCGTCGCCGACGAAGAGGAGCTCGCGCGCGTGCGCGAGAAAGGCTGGTACCCGCCGCTGGTCGTGCAGCCGTTGATCCGCGGCACCGGCGAGGGTCTCTTCGGGCACATGACGAAAGAGGGAGTCGTGGGCTGGAGCACCCACCGGCGCGTGCGGATGCTGAACCCGGAAGGGTCGGCCTCGTCCGCCTGCGAGTCGCATCCGGTCGACGAAAGCCTCGCCGGGCCGACCGAGCGGCTCCTGCAGCAAGCCGGCTGGCGCGGCCTGTTCATGCTCGAGTTTCTGCGCGACGACGAGGGCCGTCCCTGGCTGATGGAGCTCAACGGCCGTGCCTGGGGCAGCCTCGCGCTGGCACGCCGCCGTGGGTTCGAGTACCCGGCCTGGGCGGTGCAGGCCGCGCTCGACGAATCGTTCGTGCCGCAGCCGCCGGAGAACCCGCCGGACGTGCGCGCCCGCAACATCGGGCTCGAGCTCGTCCATCTCGCCTTCGTGGCGCGCGGGCCTCAGTCGGCGAGCCTCACGAACTGGCCGCGCGTCCTGCCGACGATCCGCGACCTGCTGAAGATCAGCCGCCGCGACCGGCTCTACAACTGGAAGCGCTCCCAGCCGCGCGTCCTGTTCGCCGACACCGTCCAGACCCTGCGCCAGTACGTGGGTCGGGCACGGGGCCGGCGATGAGGACGGTCCGCGCGGCCGCGCACGTCCACTCGGAGTGGTCGTACGACGCCTCGTGGGCGCTCCCGGATCTCGCGAAGGCGTTTTCGCGCCGCGGCTACGACGTCGTGCTGATGGCCGAGCACGACCGCGGCTTCGACGAGGCGCGCTGGGACGAGTACAAGCGGGCCTGCGCGGAGGCGAGCGCCGAAGGGATCCTGCTCGTGCCGGGGATGGAGTACGAGGACGCGGACAACGTCGTCCACGTGCCGGTCTGGGGCGAGGAGATGCCGTACCTCGGGCATGCCCGACCGACCGCCGACGTCCTGCAGGACGCGCGCGACGAGGGCGCGGTCGCGGTGCTCGCGCACCCCTGGCGACGTGGCGCGGTCGAGCGCTTCGACCCGGACTGGGTGCAGTTCCTCGCAGCCGTGGAGATCTGGAACCGCCACTACGACGGCGTCGCCCCGAACCCGGGTGGACGGCAGTTCGCTCAGCAGCACGGACTCCCGCCCTTCGTCTCGCTCGACTTCCACTCTCGGCGCCAGTTCTTTCCCCTCGCGATGGAGCTCGAGATCGACGGGCCGGTGACCACGACGGCGGTGTACGAAGAGCTGCGCCAGGGGCGGTTCCGCCCCGCTGCCATGCGCGTCTCGGCGCTTCGCTTCACCAACGGCCTCCCCGGCACGACGATGCGCGGGCTCGAGCGCACCCGCCGCGTGCTCCGCGGCCCGGTGCGCAGGCTCGAGCGCGCGGTCAGGCGGTAGGCGTGGGCATCTTCGCCGCGGTGCTGGGGTCCGTCTTCGCGAGCTTCGGCCTCTACCAGCTCCTGCTCGCATCGGCAGCGTTCCGCTACCGGCCACCCCGCGCGGCCGGCGCACCGACGAAACGCGTAACGGTGCTCGTGCCGGCGCATGACGAGGAGGCGCTGATTCGCCGCTGTGTCGAGTCGCTGAACGCCCAGGCCTATCCGCGCGAGCTCTTCGAGGTCGTCGTGATCGCGGACAACTGCACCGACGACACCGCGGAGGTGGCGCGCAAGGCCGGCGCCTCGGTGCTCGTCCGCAACGAGCCCGGTGCGCGAGGCAAGGGCCACGCGCTGCGCTGGGCGATCGACCGGCTGCTCGCCCGCGAATGGCCGCCGGACGCGATCGCCGTCGTGGACGCGGACTCGGTGGCCGATCCAGCGTTTTTGCAGGCGCTCGTCCGGCCGCTCGAGGAGGGAGCTCCAGCGGCCCAGGGCGAGTCGCTGCTGTTCGACGAGGGGTCTCCGGGGGCGGCGTTCCGGGCCGGGGCCTTCCTGCTGGTGAACCGGGTGAGGCCTGCAGGACGGGCGGTGCTCGGGCTCCCGTGCAACCTGCAGGGAAACGGGATGCTCTTCTCGACCGACCTCCTCCGCGCGCACCCGTGGGAGGCGTTCTCGGCGACTGAAGACCTCGAGTACTCGATCAACCTGCTCGTCGCCGGGGTCGAGCCGCGGTTCGTCGGCGGAGCGGTCGTGCAGAGCCCGTCCGCGCCCTCGGACGAGGCTGCGACGCATCAGCAGCTCCGCTGGGAGGGCGGCAAGCTGCACGTGGCGCGCACGCGGCTAGGGCGGGTGCTGGCGGCCGCGATCCGGCGGCGCGACGCGAAGCTGCTCGAGGTCGCCTTCGACCTCGCCGTGCCGCCGCTCGGCCTGCTCACGGCGCTGGCGGCCACGGGAACCGTGCTCACCGGGATCGGCATCGCCGTCGACTTCCTGCCCTGGTGGCCGATCGTCCCGTGGGCCGTCGCGCTCGCTGCGATCCCGCTCTACGTCCTGACCGGCTTCCGGGCCGCGAAGGCGCCGCCCGCCGTCTACCGCTCGCTCGCGCGGGCTCCGCTGTTCGTGCTCAAGAAGCTCGGCGCGATCCCGCGGCTGGCGCGGTTCCGGCCGGACTCGTGGGTCAGGACGGAGCGTGACCGTTGATAGCCTCAAGCGCGGCGATGACTGCGGCTCGGACGCTGACGGTCGCCCTCGGGGCGCTCCTCCTTCTCTCGTTCGCCGGCTCGGCGCCGGGCGCGAGCAGCCGCACGCTGCTCGGGATCCACGTCGCCGGCAAGCGCCTCGTCGACTCGAAAGGCCGCACCGTCCACTGGCGCGGGGTCAACCGCTCGGGCAGCGAGTACGCATGCATCCAGGGCTGGGGCATCTTCGACGGGCCGAGCGACGCGGCCTCGGTGAAGGCGATGGCGACCTGGAAGATCAACGCCGTCCGGATCCCGCTCAACGAGCAGTGCTGGCTCGGCATCAACGGCGTCAACCGCGCGTACGGCGGCGCCCGCTACCGGGCCGCGATCGTCCGCTACGTCAACCTGCTCCACCGCTACGGCATGTACGCGGAGCTCTCGCTGATGTGGGCCGCGCCCGGGACTACCAAGGCGACCTACCAGCCCGCCGGCCCGGACACCGACCACTCTCCTGCGTTCTGGAAGAGCCTCGCGAGGACGTTCAAGAAGGACCGCCGCGTCGTGCTCGCGCCCTGGGGCGAGACGATCGTCGACGCGAACTGCTTCCTCAAGGGCGGCTGCCAGGCCGCGTTCAACCAGAACGTCCGCTATCGCGTCGCCGGCATGCAGCAGGCGGTCACCGTGATGCGCAAGGCCGGCTACCGCGGCCCGATCTCCATCCCCGGGATCAACTACGCGAACGACCTCTCGCAGTGGCTCTCGCACATGCCGCGCGACCCGCGGCGCCAGCTGGTGGCCGAGGCCCACATCTACGGCAAGAACACGTGCGCGTCGGCGTCCTGCTTCGACAAGACGCTGCTCCCGGTCGCCCGCAAGGTGCCGCTGATCTTCGGCGAGACCGGCGAGACCTACGACGGCTCGAGCTGCGGCTCGTCGAACATCAAGACGTTCATGAACTGGGTCGACGCCCACACGACGGGCTACCTAGCCTGGACGTGGGACACCTGGGGCAACTGCAGCTCGCTGATCTCCAACTACAAGACCGGCGCACCCGCGAACGCGTACGCGAGCTACGTGCGGCGGCACTATCTGGCTAAGAAGTAGGCGGCGCTTCGAGCGCGGCCTCGGCGACGGTCCGCCTGAGGCCGGGAACCTTGTTCCGCACCTTCGCAAGCCCGACGCGCATGAGCGCGACCTCCTCGGGCGTGAAGAGCCGCAGGACCCGGGCAAGCAGCACGTACGTGAGCGCTGCCGCGACCAGGCCCGGAATCGCGGGCCCCATGGCGTCGACCCAGTAGCCGACGACCCACATTGCGCCCGCGATGCCGAGCCCGAGCACCGTGCGCCGGGCGGTTTCCAGGTCGAAGACGAGGCGTCCGATGAGGACGTAGCCGGCGCCGATGCAGACGACCTCCGTGAGCAGCAGGCTGACGGACGCGCCGATGGCGCCGTTGCCGTAGCGGTGCTGGGTCCACGGGATCAGCGCCAGATTGAAGAGCGGGTTGATCACGACGGTCCCCGCCATGACCCACGTCCAGACCGCCTGACGGTTCATGGCGATGAGGATCTGCGCCAGCATGATGTTCAGGTACATGGCCGGGATGCACAGCCCGAGGCCGACCATGACCGGCACCGAGTGGGCGTACTGGTGGCCGTAGAGCAGGTGGATCAGCGGGTGCGACGCGAGCACCGTCAGCGAGGCGATCGGCAGGCTGAGCAGGAGCACGAGCTCGGTCGGCGACCGGGCCTCGCGGCCCAGCTGCTCCGGGCTCTCCTCGAAGGCCCGCACGAACCGCGGTAGCCACGCGGTCGCGATCACCACGGGCACGAACATCAGCGTCTGGAAGAGCCTGGTCGGGACGGCGTACCAGCCGACGACCTTGTTGCTCGTCAGGAGCGAGAGCATCACGAAGTCGATCCAGAGGTAGACCATGAAGAAGAGCCCGAACGCCCAGTAGGGCAGGCTCGCGCGGGCCATCGTCAGCATCCGTTGCACGTTCGTCCGCGGGTCGATCCGCAACCGGCCGCGAAGCCACCAGAGGTCGAGCAGCACCACGAGCCCCGTCATGACCGCCCAGCAGGCAGTCACGCCGATGATTCCGGTGCCGAGCAGAACGACGACGATGCCAACGAGGCCCTGGCCCGACTTGCTGATGACGTCGGAGTAGGCCAGGTACTGCATCTCCTCGAGCGACTGGAAGGCGGCCTGCAGCGGCTCGGCGATCTGAACGAAGATCGTCGCCGCGGCGGCGAGGTAGAGCACGGTCTTGGCGTCGTGGCCCCAGCCGACGATCTGGCCGTAGACGAACGCGGCGCCGATGATCACCGGCGAGAGCAGGACCCGCATGACGAGCGCGGTGCCGACGAGCCCCGACGCTGCCTCCGGCTCGACGACGCTCTCGCGCACGAGGTAGTTCCGGGTGCCGAGCCCGAGCACGACGCCGAAGATCCCGGTGATCGACCAGGCGGCCATGATCGTGCCGAGCCCGTTCGGGCCGAGGCTGCGCGGGACGACCAGCGTCCAGAGGAGCGTCATCGTCCACGTGATCAGCTGGCCGAACGCCATCACGGTGACGTTGCGGCCGACGGGGCGGGTTTCGGGGACGGCGCTACTCAAAGAGGCGTAGTGGCTCGTCGATGACGTACCCGACGGCTGCGGCCGGACGCGTCCCGACCTGCTTCGCGGGGACCCCTCCGACGATCGCTAGCGGCGGCACGTCGCGTGTCACGACTGCGCCTGCAGCCACCACAGCGCCTCGACCGATCGTCACGCCGGCGAGAACCGTGGCGCGTGCTCCCACGAACGCGTAGTCGTCGATCACCACGGGCTTGGTGGCGACGCGGAACTCCGGATCCTCCGGCGGGTGGTACGCCGTCAGGATCATCGCCTCGGGCGAGATGCTGACGTTGTCGCCGATCCGCAGCCCGCCGCGAGTGTCGAGGGTGCAGCCACGGTTGACCCTGGAGTTGGCGCCGATGACGAGGCCGTCGCGGCGCAGCTGCCCGGGCCCGTAGAACCAGACGTAGCAGCCCATGTGGATGCCGGAGCCGGGCGCCAGCCGGACGCCGAGCAGCCGGTACCACGCATGGCGGAGGCGCCAGCTCGGCACGTGGGCGACGGCATGGTTCGTCAAGAAGTTGAGCACACGAACGACGAACAGCTTCAGCCGTCCGGTTCCCTCCGCCGGCTCGAAGACGAGCTCTCTAACGTCGTCCACGGCGACGCTCATGAGGCCTCAGCACCCTCCACGATTCGACCTTAGCGGCGCGATTCCGCCTCCACACCATCCGTACGGGTAGGCCCCTCCCGGGCGAGCCGGCGAGCGGCTTCGCAGACGCCGAGCATCGTCCCGACGACGAAGGCGACGCGGTAGTAGAAGAACCCCTGGTCGGTCGCGCCCTCGAAGGTGTAGGCGACCATCAGCGCGGCGGTGAGCGCTCCGATCATCGCGAGCTCGCGGTCGTGCGACCGCGCCAGCCGGCACGCCCCGATGATGGCGAACCCGATGAAGCTCCAGAAGGCGATCGCGCCCAGGATGCCCATGCGCATCTGGATGTAGAGGATCCCGTTGTGCGGGATGTACTTGATCAGCGGGTCGATGTCGCTGATGTCCTCGATCGGCAGGGCGTAGTTGATCGGGACGCCGAACCCGCGCCCGAGCGGTTTGCCCTCGCGGATGTTGAGCTGCAGGTTCTCGTCCTCCTGGATCCGGTACAGGTCGGACGATGCGTCTCGCCTTGACGGGTTGACCGCGGAGTGGATCGCCCGAGCCGGCTGCGCGAGGCCGCCGCTCTTGTTCCAGTAGAGCGGCAGGTAGAGCATCAGGCCGACCGCGAGGACCGCGCCGATGCGGCCGACGAAGCGGCGCCGCTCGGGCAGGACGCCGTACGTCACGATGAGGAGCGTGATCAGCCCGCCGCCGAGGACGAGCCAGGCGGCCCGCCGCGTGTTGGCGAGGTCGCCGGCCAGCACGAGCGGCGCGAGCCACGTGGCCGTCTTGCGCAGGCGGCCCATGGGCAGGTCGAACAGCCAGAGCGAGAGCGTCAGCAGGACGAAGAGGCCGAAGAAGACGCCCTCCTCGTGCCCGAGCACCGCGTCGGGCCGGATCGCGTAGTGGCGCACCTCGCTGAAGAGCAGGAGGCCCTGGATCGCCTTGAAGGTCTCAGTGAAGACGAGCGCCCAAAGCAGCGTCCGGATCGCCTCGCGCGTCGTCAGGAGCATGTAGGCGAGCACGAAGGTCGCGAGGAGGTAGACGAACGGCCGCGTCTCGGTGAAGGCGAAGCGCAGCTCGCCGTGGTGCAGCTTTCCGACGAGCACACCGAAGACCACGAAGCCGAAGAGGACGTAGATGCTCTTGGCCAGGGGCGTCCTGGGCCGGTTCCGCGCCAGGCCGCTGCTGCGCTTCGCCAGCGCGGTCGCCAGCACCATGAGCAGCATCAGATCGGCCGCGTTGACGTGGAAGCTTCCGATCCCGTGGAACAGCGGGATCTTCGACGTGATCGCGCCCGATCTCGGCCCCACCGCGTAGCCGAACTGCTCGATCGCGAGGCCGCAGATAAGCAGCACGATCGGTCCCCATTCCGGCCGCTGGGCGAACAAGAAGGGCAGCAGGATCAGAGCCAGCACCCACACGAACGGCGAGCTCCCACCACGCGCGAGCTGGACGGCCGTCAGCAGGACAACGAGCCCGCCGAGGACGACGAACGGCATCGCGTCCCGGGACGCTGTGGGCGGCCCTCCGGCCTGGCGCGGTTCCATCACGGTCGTCGTCACAGTGCGTGGTTCCTGAAGCTCACGAAGACCAGGACGCCCACGACGAGCCACACGCCGTAGCGGAGCGCGCGACTGGTGTCGACGGAGCTTCTAAGTCCGAGGACGACGAACGCCAGCAGAAGGAGAAGGCCCCAACGGGTCACTACTCACGCCGGGCCAAGAAGGGGTTCTTCGTCTCGCCGCCGAGAATCTCTTTGGATCGCTCTTGCTCCGACAATCCTCCGTTCGGCGAAGGATCGCGCAGCGGGACCGGCCTGGCCGTCGGGCCGGAACCGGCGGAACC
>DATDFL010000094.1:0-4796 GCA_036522595.1 Gaiellaceae bacterium | reverse complement strand
CTCGTCGACGCGAACCAGCACGTCGACCGTGAGGCGGCTGCGCGGTCCGGCGTCGGCTTCTACGGCAAGAACACGATGCTGATCACGCGCCGATTCGGCTCCTGGGTCGTGCTCGGGACGCTCGTCACGCAGGCCGAGCTCGAGCCGACGCCCCCGCTCGACGCCGACTGCGGCTCCTGCACGCTCTGCATCGAGGCGTGTCCGACCGGTGCGCTCGACGAGCCCGGCGTCCTCGACGCCAACCGCTGCCTCTCGTACTGGACGCAGAGCGGATCGTCGATCCCCGAGCCCTACCGCGAGGAGCTCGGCGACCAGGTCTACGGCTGCGACATCTGCCAGGACGTCTGCCCGTGGAACCGCGGGATCGAAAAGCGCCGCGTCGGCCTCGCGCTCCCGCCGGGCGCCGAGCCGCACGTCTCGCTCGTCGACTGGCTCGAGGCATCCGACGACGACTTGGCAGAGCGGTACGACCGGCTCTTCGTGCCGCGCAACGACCCGCGCTACCTGCGCCGCAACGCGCTCGTGGCGCTCGGCAACACCGGCGGCGACGAGAGCGTGGCGCGCCGGCATGCCGAGGGCGACGACGAGCTCCTGCGCGAGCACGCCGAGTGGGCGCTGGCGCGGATGGAGGCCATGTGACCGCCGTGGTCGTTCTCATCGTGCTCGTGGTCCTCACCGCGGCGATCGCGGGTTGGCTGGTCGTCCGGCTTCGCCGCCAGAGCTCGGTCACGGAGGCAAGGGCTCGCGAGGCGGAGCGCCTCCGCGACCAGCTCGGCCGCCGCGCCGATGTCCTCGAGGCGGCCAACCGCTGCGCCCGCGCGCTCAGCTCCTCGCTCGAGCTCGATCAGGCGTTCGACGCCTTCATCCGCGAAGTTCGGGGCCTTGTCCCCTTCGACCGGATCGCGATCATCCTCAGTGAAGATGGGAGCGCTCAGGTGATGGCCGTCGCCGGCGTGGGCTCGGAGCGCGTCCTACCACCCGGATCGGCGCGGCCGACGCGAGGGACGCTCCTCGAGGAGATCCTGCGCACGGGCCGGCCGGTGTACCGGCGCGACATGCAGCCGCCCCGGTACCCGGAGGAGGAGCGTTTCTGCGAGCTCGGCCTGCGCGCGCGCTTCGTGACGCCGCTCTTTCGCGGCGCACGCACGATCGGGATGCTCTCGCTCCTCCGGCGCGAGCCGGACGCCTTCGGCGAGGAGGAGCGCGAGCTCGTGACGCTGCTCGGGCGCCTGGTCGCGAGCACGGTGCAGAACATCCGGGCCTACGAGGCGGAGCGGAAGACCGTCGAGGAGCTGCGGCGGCTCTCCGCGCTGCGCGCCGATTTCGTCTCGCTCGTCTCGCACGAGCTGCGGACGCCCATGGCGGCGGTGATCGGCTCTGCGCAGACCCTGCAGCAGCGCTGGAGGGAGCTGACGCCCGACCAGCGCGAGTCGTTCCTCGAGCTGATCGCCGGTGAGACGAACCGGCTAGCGATGCTGGTCAGCGACGTCCTGGACACGTCCAGGATCGACGCCGGGACGTTCAGCCTCCGGTTCAGCGACGTCGACCTCGGCGAGCTCGTACGCGATTCGGTCGCCGCCGCCGAGATGGGCTCCGACGAGGTTGCCCTCCGCGCCGAGGTGCAAGAGCCGCTCCCTCTGGTGCGCGGCGACCCGGAGCGGCTCCGCCAGGTGCTGATGAACCTGCTCGACAACGCGATCAAGTACTCGCCCTCCGGGGACGCGGTGCAGGTGCGCGCCTTCGCCGAGAACGGCCGCGTGCACGTCGACGTGCGCGATCGCGGGCCGGGCATCGCGCGCGAGGACCAGCGGCTGATCTTCGAGAAGTTCGGCCGGGTCACCGCCGGCAACACGCGCCCCGGCACCGGGCTCGGCCTCTTCATCGCCCGCTCGATCGCCGAAGCGCACGGCGGCACGCTCGAGGTCGCTTCCGCGCCGGAGCACGGCGCGGTCTTCACGCTCGAGCTGCCTGGTCCGGGCTAGGACTTCGCGGCGGCCCGCATGCGGGAGACGCCGAGCTCCCGCTGGAGGTCCTTGGCGCGCTCTGCGACGGCCTTGCGCAGCTCCGGCGGGTCGAGCACGACCGCTTCGCCGCGGTACGAGAGGATCTCGCCGACGAGCCATTCGGCGCTGCCGACCGGCTTCTCCGCGACGGCCGAGCCGTCCGCCAGCGGCGACGCGCCCTTCTCGACCTCCCACCGCGCGATCTCCTTCGAGTACCAGATGCGCGCGGGCCGGGCGTCGCGGAACTCGTGCGGGTCGAAGCCCTCGCGCGGCTCGAAATGCCCGCGCTGGAGACGCGCCGAGCGCATTCGGTCGAGCCTGAACGAGCGCTCGGCATCGCGTGTCCGGTCCCACGTGTGCACGTACCAGTACGGCAGGCGCCGCTCGAGCGAGTGCGGCTCGACGAGGTGCGTCGAGAGCTCGTCCTCGCCTTCCTTGAGGTAGTCGATCTCGACGAGGCGCCGCTCGTTCGAGCCGCGGCTCAGCGTCGTGACGAGGTCCTCCTCGGCGCGCTGGACGTGCGGCTCCGGGGTCTGCACGAGCTCGAACTCGCCGAAGGTCTCCTCGAGCTTCGCGCGGACGCGCTCCAGCGGCGAGCGAGCGTCGGCGGCGATCATCGGGCCGACGAACTCCAGCGCGAGCCGAATCGCGCGGGCCTCGAGCGGGGTCAGCCGTGGGGGTGCGCGGAAGGTGTCGCCGTACAGCTCCTTGTCGACGCGCACGGTGTCGCCGCGCAGCTCGGCGTAGATCGCGTAGCAGCCGCCGCCGAAGTTGACGAGATTCAGCAGCGAGAGGTGCTCCTCGAGCTCCTCCTCCGGGATGTTGAACCGCTCGACGAGGTCGGCCGCCGGGATCTCGGCGTCGACGTCGTCGCCGCACTTGTCCAGGAGGTAGGCGAGCAGTGCCTGCAGCACCGCGAACCGCTCCGGGTGCACCGGGGCCGCCGGCCGCTCCACCTCTTCCTCGTCGTGCCCGTCGGACTCGGCAGCCAGGCTCGCCGGTTGCTTCTCGTGCTGCTCGCGGACGAGCTTGAGCGATCGCGCGAGCTCGCGGCGCAGCTCCTCGGGCTCGCGGGGAACCGCCCGCCCGTCCTGCCGCAGCACCCACGACGCGAGCAGCCCCAGGCTCGAGTACTCGGTCACGAAGACGCCGTCCTCGACACGCCCGCTGCCTCCGTAGGTGCGCTGCACCCACCAGGCGGTGTCGCCGCCGACCTCGATGCGCGCCTCGCCGACGGAGTCGCCGATCTGCCACGGGGGCCTGCCGCGATACTGGTCGACGTCCAGCTCGGCCGGCAGGCGGAAGTCCCGCTCGCGGCGGGTGGCGAAGCGGATCTCGCCGCGAATTCGCGAGACCCGGAACGTGCGCTCGTCCTCGGCCTCGAGATCCTGGCCGACGACGTACCAGGCGCCCGCGTCCTGGAAGAGCGCGTAGGGGTTGACCGTCCGCTCGCGCTCCTCGTCGCGCGAGATCGACCAGTACGGGAACTTGACCGTGCGCTGCTTCGAGATGGCGGCCTCGAGCTTGCTCAGCCTGCCCTGCATCTCGGCGGAGTACTCGGGGTCGAGCACCTCGACGCGCATCGCCGTCTGTGTCGTCGCCTCGGAGAAACCCGGGCGACCGAGAGCGAGGTTCTGCAGCGCGAGGCGAAGCGGCTCCGCGTAGGCGAACTTGCCTTCGAGCAGGTACAGCGAGGTCTGCAGCGCGGCGAGCTCGTCGTCCGTCAGCTCCAGCGCGGGGAGGAAGTACCGCTCGGAGCGCATGTTGTAGAGCTCCTCGCCGGTGTACTCGTCGCGCTGCGAGGTGAGCGGCACGCCGAGGCCCTGGAGCTCCGCGCGGTCGGAGTAGAACCGCCGCGCGAACGCCTCGTCGGACATCTCCTGGTAGCCCTCGACGCTCGACTTGATCTCGCGCGCGGTGACGGGACGCCGCTCCGCCATCAGGAACGCGACCAGAGAGAGCTGGCGGATCAGCTTGTCGGTGTCGTGGCTCAAGTGCCGCGAGCCTATCGACTGCGGTGTGCCTTGTCTTTCTCCGGCGCCTTGAGCGCGATCACCAGTTCGAAGCGCGCACCGTGCGCGGCGGCCCGCCAAGGAGACTGCTCCACGAGCTTCAGCACCTTCGGATCAACCGCGCTCTCGGCGATCATCGCCCGACCTGAAGCGGACGCGGGTCCCCCTCCGCCTCCAGGTAGTAGGAGTGCTCTCCGATCGACAACCTTGCCCCGTTGCAACCCACCTCGGCGATCCAGGCCTCGACGGTTTCGATGACCTCCACGAGCGCGCGCGACTCCCACTCCGACTCGACTCGGACCTCACTGCGCGAGTGGTCGAAAGAGATCGCCGACCGGCCGAAGAGCGCCGCGAGCCTCCGCATGAGCGCGTGCACGCCCATGTCGTCATCGACTGTGACACGTATTTCAACCATCGGGTCCTCCCGGCTCGGAGCTTCATCGCCGACCAGTGCTGAGGTCGGCGAGCACTACTCCAGCCTGGATTGCTGGGGGTGGACCTTTCGCGGGGCCGATTCGCTCTGACCCCGCCGTGTGCGTCACAACGCCAAGGGCTATGGCACTGTGGGGGCAAGGCTAGCAGCCTCTTTCGCGGGTTGACCGAAATAGGTCTGTCGTCGTTACAATGCCGCCGTTACCGCGGATCGATCATCGCCGATTTTTTACGTCGCGCCGGCGACCAGGACCTTCTGACGATGGACGGGGCCGACCGGCACCACCTCCGAGTCCTGATCGCGAACGAGAGGCGCGACCGGCTCGAGCTGCTCGCCCAGGTCGTTTCG
>DATDFL010000093.1:0-6088 GCA_036522595.1 Gaiellaceae bacterium | reverse complement strand
CGAAGAGCTCCGGCCTCCCGAAGACGTGCACGCGCTCGCCGTCCGAGAGGTCGAGCCGCAGCGCGTCGAACCTCCCGCGCGCCATCGCCACACCGACGCACGAGCCGTCGGCCGGATCCTTGAGCGTGAAGAAGACGGTCGCCCACCGCTCGTGCCGGCGGAGCTCCGTGACCTCGCCCTCGACCCAGACCGTCGGCAACCGGGCGAGCCACGACGCGACCCCGCGGTTGAACGCGCCGACCGAGTAGACGCGGCGGTCGCCGTAGTCGATCGCCTCGACCTTCACATGGAAGAGGTTAGATCAGGATTTCGGTGGCGGTCTCCGGCGCGCAGCCTTGCCGGATCAAATCGACCGCGTGGTGCAGATCGGCGTTCGAGTGCGCGATCTTCTCGGCCAGCGGCAGCGGGTAGCCGGCCTCCATGAGCACGTGCAGCCGCCAGCTCTCGACTTTCGCCTGTTCGTCCCGTGGTGTCTCGGCGATCTGCGTCATGGCGTCCGGTAGTTCGTCCTGTCCTAGACGAACCCTTCTAGGGGAAGTTTGCTGTTGCCGGAACTAGCTTGTCCGAAACGTGGGAGCCAAGCGCGATTCCGCTTCGCCGACGAGATCTTCGATCCGCTTGCGCAGCTCGTTCAGCCTCGCGTTCATGACGGTTCGCTCGGCTTCGGCGTCCGCGGCGAGGGCCTGGACGTGCGAGCGGAGCTCCACTTCGGCCTCGCCGATTCGCCGCTGCAGCTCGGCGACGAGCTCGTGCTGCTCGTGCTCGAGTGAGGTTCCGATCTGCGAGAGCTTTCGCTCCAGTCGCTGGCCGCCCGCGTCCGCTACATGCGCCAGCCGCTCGGCGAGGACGGACTGCGCCTCGCGGCCGAAGTTCTCGACGGCCCGGTCGAGCTCGCGGGCCAGTCGCTGCGCCGCATCCTCGCGCGCCCGCTTGACCTCGTCGGAGAACTGCTTCTGGAGGGAGTCGGAGAAGCTGCTCGCGGTTCGCTCGACGATCCGCTTCAGCTGGTCGACCTGGCGCCGTTCGACCTCGGCCAGCCCCGCCTGGATCCGCTGGGTCGCATCCGCCTCCTCGGCGCCGATGCGCTCCCGCAGCTCGCGCTCGCGCTCCCGCAGCCGCTCTGCGACCTCGTGCAGCGCGCGGCGCCGGTCGCTCTCGTGTTGCTCCAGCTCGGAGTGCGCCCGTTCCGCGATCTCGCGGACGACCCGCTCGAACTCCGCGGCAAGTGCGGCCAGCCGGTCGCGCTGCTCCTCGCCGACCGACTCGAGGTGCTCCGTCTCGACGGTGATCCGGGACGCGGCCTCGCTGATCAGCTTCTCCTGGCGCTGGCCGAGGCTCTCGAGCTGCCCCGTGAGGGCCTGCTCCGTGCGTTCGAGATCTCCGCGCCATTCGCCGAGCCGGCGGCTGATGCGCTGCTCGACCTTCGCCAGCGCCTCGCTCAGCTCTGCGCTAGCGCGCTGCTCGCGTTCGTGGACGGCGCCGCGCCGGGCCTCGGCCATCCGTCGCTCCTCCTCCGTGAGACGGGAAAGCGACTCCGCTCGGGCGAGCGTCAGCGTGCGCTCGAGCTCGGCCGCGCGCGTCTCGACCTCGGTGCGGACCACCGCGTCGAGGCGCTCTTCGGCTGCGCTCAGCTGCCGGTCGAGGTCGCGGCCGTGGGCGAGCAACCGCCGCAGGGTGAGCAGGCCGAACTCGAAGGCGGCGCAGACCGTCAGGCCCGCCGCTGCGACGGCGACTGCGCGCTCGGGCTTCAAAGCGAAGACGACCCAGGCCGCGACGGCAGCGGCGGAGAGCAGTACCCCAAGGCGGAGCAGCCAGGCACGAGAGAGCCGCTCGAGGACCACTGCCGCCGCGGAGCCGAACACGAGCACGATGGCCCCCGCGAAGACCAGCTCGACGACGTCCGCGCGCACGGGGAGATCCTAGGTGAGCCGGAGCACCAGGAGAGCGCCGGCGAGACAGACGTTCGCGGCGGCCAGCAGCTGCAGCGAGCGCTCCTGCGTTCCGTAGAGCTGCTCCGCGGTGAGCGGCTCGCGTGTGCCGTCCCGGAGCTGCGCTGTCCCCGCGACCGCGGCGACGCGGCGGCGCACGTGCCGGACCGGCGTCGAGAGCACCCGCTGGACGTAACTCGTCACCGCCGCGTATCCCGCGGCTAGCAGCGAGACCCACGTGATCGTCCCGGCGCACGCGAAGTAGCCGGTCAGCAGCGGGAAGGCGCCCCAGGCGAGCGCGAAGCCGGGGCTGTTGTGGATCGCGCCGCCGAAGAGCTCGAGGTTGTAGATCGGGACGAGCAGCGCCCCCGCTGCAACGAACAGGAGCAGCCAGAGGTTGAAGCTGACCGCGCCGGCGATCCCAATCGCGACGGCCCCGGCCAGCGAGACCACCGTCAGCGCCAGGAGCATCCCTTCCGGAATGCGCGTCTGGAGCGGGCGGCCTTGCCACTCGTCGAGCGCGTGGGCGCCGACCCCGAGCGCGAGGAAGAACGCTGCGGCCGCGGCTCCGAGCCGGTCCGCGTGGAGGTGCGGCGCCAGGCAGGCGCCGATCGCGACGTAGCTCAGGTGCCACGCGGTGTACGGCGGATGCAGGACGGTGAGGTAGTCGCGCCAGCCGCCCGGGGCGAGGGCATAGAAGGCCGGCCGCGCCTGGGTGCTCACCGTCTCCGGCCCCAGATGACGAGGCAGCCGCCGAAACTGAGCCGCCGCGCGGTCACGTCCTCGAAGCCGGCCTCGCGGAAGGCGGTAAGGAGGCTCGGCACCGGCCAGCGCGCGTCGAAGTCGCGGATGCTCCCGCCCAGGAAGCGGCCAACCTCGTGCCAGCCGGGGGAGATCGTGCGGCCCAGGAGCGGGAGGCCGGCGGCCACGTAGAGGTTCCAGGCGGCGCGGGGGAGAGGCCCGGGCGGGACGCCGAAGTCGAGCAGGGCTGCCGTCGCACCGGGACGCAGGACACGCGCGAGCTCGACCAGCCCGTCAGGAAGATCGTCGAGGTAGCGCAGCAGGTACGCAGCGGTCAGCCCGTCGAAGGACCCGTCCTCGAACGGCAGCTCCTGCGCGGATGCCTCGACGAGCCGGACGCGCTTGGTCTCCGCCGCGAGCAGCAACCGCCGCCGCGCCTCGTCGAGCATCTCCGGGCTCTGGTCGACGCCCACGACCGAGCAGCCCTTCTGGCGGACGAGCTCGAGTGCGACCGCGCCGGTGCCGGTGGCCACGTCGAGGACTACGTCGTCGCGCCCGGCCGGGATTCGCGAGACGAGGAAGCGCCGCCAGCGCGGGTCCTGCCCGAAGGAGAGCAGCCGCGCGTAGCGGTCGTAGGTCGGCCCGAGCGGCGCGAAGAGCTCGCGTGCCCGCCCGGAGAGGGTCTCGACCACGAGCGTGAGTCTAAGTGCGGCCGCCTGACGCACCTTGTTGGAGCGAGCGCGTTGTCCCCAGCATCTGAGCGGCCTCTAAGCTGGCGAAATGGCGCTCGACCAGGAGCTGAGGCGGATCGCGGAGGTCGGGGTCACGTTCTGCCGCGAGGGTGAGGAGCTCGTGGGGATCATCCCGGCCGAGCCGTCGGTCGGCGTGCGCCTGTACGTCTGCGCCTACCGCGACGGCGAGGAGCCGAGCTGGCTCGTCCTCCGCGCCGACGGATCGCCGGTCGAGGAGCGTGCGCTGGTTCGCGACGCCGTCTCGATCGCCGCGCTGTACGAGCTCGCGGAGGAGGCGGCCGGCTCCGCCGACCGCGAGGCGCGGGTCCCGAGCCCCGCGCTGCTCGACGCGCTGAGCGGCGAGCCGAACGCGGTCGAGGCGATCAAATCCGCGACCGCGACCGTCGACGAGCTCCTGCGCGACGTCGAGCGCGGCTACAAGCTCGAGCTCAACTAAGGCGCCGACCTGGCGGCGCCGACCAAAGAGGCCAGGCGGGCTTTGCCGCGCGGCCGTCTAACACACCGTCTTGGAAACGTATGCGCCGGCCCCAACCGACCGCGGGTAGCTAATCTGGCCGCGTGGAAGGAAGCGGCTTCGGATTTCCGCTCGGGGGCGACCCCGACGACCTGATGCGGAGCCTTCGCGAGTTCGCCGAGCAGCAGGCGGAATCGGTCCAGGAGGCCCAGCGCGAGCAGTTCGCGACCCTGACGCTCAACACCGCCGTCGAGCTCACCGCCGCGGCGTTGCAGCGGGTGAGCGCGACGGGCGGCGCGGACGAGCAGGCGATCGCCCTCAGAGACGCGATGCGCGTCCTCTTTCCGGAAGCCGTGGCGCTGGTGTCAGCAGCGCGGCAGGGCTTCATGCGCGAAAGCTGAGGCCCGAGCATCTGGAGCCAGGCGCCGGCCGACTCTGATCAGCCAGCGCCCCAGAACGTGCCTCGCAGGCGACGAGGCCGTGCCCCAGTCGTCTCGCAGCCGGTCGATTTGCGCGTGAGCCAGGTCGATTCGGGTCTGATGATCAAGCAACATGCGGCCTCCTCTCGACCTCAAGTATCTTTACGTCGAACGAAATGATAGTAATCAAGACTCTTGACGTCAAGAAACTTTTGCTTAACAATCACGGTCCATGAGCGAAGAGCGGGATCACGTCGACCGCTGGCTGGCCGAACGCGAGCTACCGGGGGTGGACAAGGAGGTCGAAGGCCTTGTCGATCGCATCAACGGCCTGAACCGGCGGCTGCACAAGCTGCTCGACCAGACGCTTTCCGAGTTCGGGCTCAGCCTCGGTGACTGGAAGGTGCTCAATTACCTGGAGTCGGCCGAGCCGCCGTACCGCCGCTCGGTCGGCAAGCTCGCCGCCCGGGCAGAGCTCTCGAGCGGCGCGATGACGAATCGCCTCGACCGCCTCGAGGAAGCGAACCTCGTCCGCCGCGTGCCCGACCCGGACGACCGCCGCGGCGTGCAGGTCGAGCTGACAGAGCACGGCTTGAAGGTCTGGGAGGAGGCGCTCCGGACCGGTGCCGCCCAGGAGGCGCTCGTCGCCGCCGCGCTGACGACCAAGGAGAAGCAGCAGCTCAACTCGCTCCTGCGCCGCCTGATGCTGGAGTTCGAGCGCCGAGAAGGCGCCAAAGACTCCTAGAATCAGCGGTGCGGTGCTGCTCGATCGCGCACTGGTGCGGTTCCTCCCGGCTGTGCCGAAGCCGGTTGTGCGCCGGATCTCGGAGCGTTACATCGCGGGCGAGGAGCTCGCCGACGCGGTGCGGGTCGTCCGCCGCCTCAACGACCAGGGGAAGATGGCGACCATCGACGTCCTCGGCGAAGAGATCGCGAACCCGGACGAGGCGCACGCGATCGCCGATGCCTACGAGGAGGCGCTCGACGCGTTCGACCGCGAGGGGCTCGACGCGAACATCAGCGTGAAGCCGACGGCGCTGGGGCTGAAGCTCGGCTACGGCGTCTGCAAGGCGAACCTCGTCGAGCTGGTCGAGCACGCGGCGGGCAGCGGCAACTTCGTCCGGATCGACATGGAGGACTCGTCGACGACGGACGACACGCTTCGCGTCTACCGCGAGCTGCGCGCGGCCGGGCACGAGAACGTGGGCGTCGTCCTGCAGGCCCGGCTCAAGCGGACGGTCGAGGACGTGCGCTCGCTTGCCGAGCTGCAGCCGAACGTGCGCCTTTGCAAGGGCATCTACCTCGAGCGGCCGGAGATCGCCTACCGCGACTACGACGCGGTGCGTGCGAACTTCGTCCAGGTGCTCGAGGAGCTCTGGGACGCGGGCTGCTACGTCGGCGTCGCGACCCACGACGAATACCTGGTCGAGCAGGCGCAGAGGGGTGCGCGCCAGCGCGGGCTCGGTCGCGAGGACTTCGAGCTCCAGATGCTGCTCGGGGTGCGTCCCGCGCTCGGGGACGCGCTCGTCCGCGAGGGGCACCGGCTCCGCATCTACACGCCCTTCGGGCGCGACTGGTACGAGTACTCGCTGCGGCGCCTGCAGGAGAACCCGCGCATCGCAGGCTACATCGCGACGGACACCGTCAACCGGCTGATCCCGGGGCGCAACGGCTCCGCTTAGGGTTTCCTCGCGATCACGACCAGGTCGCCCGGGACGCGCACCTCGCGGCGGCCCCAGCGGTTCGGGTCGGGGAGCTCCTCGAGGCGCTCGAGCCCGAGGCCCGCGGCGAGCA
>DATDFL010000092.1:0-2582 GCA_036522595.1 Gaiellaceae bacterium | reverse complement strand
TCCGCGTGCACCATCACGAGCGCTCCGGTCTCGGCGGCGACCTCCATCGTCTTGAAGAGCGTCTCGTCGTCGACCATCAGCGCGCCCTTGTAGGCCATGAAGAGCTTGTAGGACGTGATCCCCTCGTCGGGGAGCGCGGCGAGGTCCTCGAGGGTGCCGCCCTCCTGCAGGTCGGTGACCGCCATGTGGTAGCCCATGTCGATCACCTGCTTGCCGTTCGCCTTGGCGCGCCATTCCTCGATGGCTTGCGCGAAGGTCGAGCCTTTCGGCTGGATGATGAAGTCGACGTGGGTGGTGGTCCCGCCGAACGCGGCGGCGGTCTGGCCGGACTCGACGTCGTCGATCGTCGTCGTGCCGCCGAACGGCATGTCGAGGTGCGTGTGCGGGTCGACCATGCCCGGGAGAACGTACTTGCCCGAGGCGTCGATCGTCTTGTCGGCCGGCTGGTCGAGCGACTCGCCGATCAGCGTCACGGTCTCGTCCTCGACGTAGATGTCGGCGACGTAGTCGTCGGCGGCGGTGACGATCCGGCCGCCCTTGATCAGAACGGACATGCGCTCCAGTTTAGGCTCCTGGTGATGGCCCTGTCACCGAGCCGCGTGGTCGACGAGCTGAAGGAGCTCCGGGAGCTGACCGGGGACTCGGCGGGCGCGCAGCGCGTCGCCTGGACAGACACCTGGGAGCGGGCTCGGGCGTGGCTCCGGGGGAAGGTGGAGGAGACCGGGGCCCGCGAGGAGATCGACGAGGCGGGGAACCAGTGGTTCACTCTCGGCTCCGGGCGGGCGCTGCTGATCGGCGGTCACATGGACTCGGTGCCAAACGGCGGCTGGCTCGACGGGGCCCTGAACGTTCTTGCCGGGGTGGAGGTCTTGCGGCGGATCGCTTCGGACGGGTCGCCGCCTTGCGCGGTTCGGCTCGTGAACTGGGCCGACGAGGAAGGGGCACGGTTCGGGCGGTCGCTGTTCGGATCGTCGGCGGCAGCGGGGTCGATGGCGGATCAGGACGAGCTGCGGGGGCGGCGGGACGCGGAGGGTGTGGGGTTGCCCGAGGCCGTGGGGGCTTACGGCGTCGATCTGGATCGTGCACCGGAGGCTCGCCGCCAGCTCGAGGGTGCGACCGCGTACCTGGAGCTGCACATCGAGCAGGGGCCGGTGCTGGAGGCGCTGGACCTGCCGCTGGGCGTTGTGCTCGGGACGTTCGGGGTCGAGCGGCATCAGGTGACCTTCCGTGGCCAGGCGGCGCACGCGGGCTCGACGCCGATGGACAAGCGGCGGGACGCGCTGGCCGGCGCGGCGAAGCTGGAGCTCGAGATCCGCGAGATCGCCTCGCAGGTCGGAGACGGCGCGGTCTGCACGATGGGCGGGGTCGTGACGCGGCCTGGAATCGTGACGTCGGTGGTCGAGACTGCCGAGTGTCTTTTGGATCAGCGGCACATGGACGCTTCGAAGCTTGCGGCGATGCTCGACGAGGCGAAGTCGGCGTCGCGGCGGTTCGCGCAGGAGGAAGAGGTCGAGGTCGAGTGGGAGCGGATCTGGAACATCGAGCCCATCCTGTTCGACGAGGAGCTGATCGGGCTGGCGGACGAGGCGGTTTCGGAGGTTGCGGGACGGTCGCACCGGCTGCCTTCGGGGCCGCTGCATGACGCGGCGGAGGTGGCGCGTGCGGGGGTGCCGACGGTGATGCTCTTCGTCCAGAGCCTGCGCGGGCTCTCGCACACGAAGCTCGAGGATACGCGTGAGGAGCACCTCGAGCTGTCCGTGCAGGCGCTCGACCGGCTCGCGGACAAGACGATCGCGCGGGTCGCCGCCGCTTCCGGCTAGAAGTCACACTTTCGGCACAGAGGCGTCACACACGCGTGACGTTTTCGTCGGCACGATCGATGCATGAGATTCGTGCCGCTCCTGCTGCTCGTCATGCTCGCGCTGGGTGCCGCGGGCGCCTCGCGCGCGTCTGTCCTTCAGACGGTCTCGCTCCCGGTGGCGCAAGACGTCTCGCTGCCGTTCATGTGCAGCTGGGGCTACGACTGGGAGGAGCGTTGCTACCACGACGACTTCGACCGGCTCGAGGTCGGCGGCGTCGACGACAAGGTGTGGCGTTCGGCGCTCCGCTTCTCGTTGGCCTCGATTCCGGCGTCCGCCACGGTGGTGACGGCGGAGCTCTGGGTCAGGTACGACCGGACCTGCGTGGCACCGCGCAGGCGGACCGTCCCTTGCACGGGCCTCGGCTTCGACCTCGAGGCGCGTCCGATCTACACGGCTCGCTGGGAATCCGAGCGCGAGGTTGCCTTCGGTCCTGCAATTTCATGGGCACAGGTGGAGCCGGATGCCGGCGCGGAGTGGCTCGTCTTCGACGTGACCGACCTCGTAGGCGACTGGCATTCCGGCGGGCTCGCCAACGACGGGCTGCTCCTGAAGCTCGTTGACGAAGAGGAGGCCTATGAGGGAGGCGGGCCGGCGTTCCCGAGCTCGAGTTACCCGGACGCCGCGGTCAGGCCGAGGCTGGAGGTGTGGTACATGCCTTAGTAGAAACGAACCAACGCCACACCTGCGGCGAGCAGGACGACACCGGCGATCCGCCCGGCG
>DATDFL010000091.1:0-5338 GCA_036522595.1 Gaiellaceae bacterium | reverse complement strand
CCACCTCTTCGAGGTCACGAGCGTGCGCAGCGGCTTCGCGGGCGGCTTCGGGGCAGGAAAGGGCCTGCCGAAGCAGATGGCGCTCGCCGCCGGCATCCGCGGTGCCGAGCGGATTCCCGACGGCGCAGAGCTCTTCCTCGGCTTCACCTCGACCCAGCGCGCGGCGATGGGGCCGTCACGGATCGCGAACCTCGAGACGCTCGGCTACACCTCGCGGAACGCCTACTTTCGCGGCGGCACTCAGATGCACCTCTCGCACATGTACGAAGACCTCGAGGCCTGGTACGGTCGCTACGACTTCGGCGAGCGGGTGGCGACGGCCTTCCGGCCCGGGCTCGACGTTCCTGAAGGGAGGCTCACCGTGGCCGAGCACCGCACCACCGCCTACGAGCCGGAGCTCATCGCCAGTCAGTACAAGCACACCGGCGTGATCGGCCACTCGGCTGCGATCCAGACCGCGTCACGGCTCGCGCACGACGTCCACGGCGCCGAAGGCACGCTCTACAAGCGCGGCACCGCAGTGCCCCAGCGCGCGGACTTCAACACCCTCGACAACCCGTTCGCGTGGAGCTCGCAGCCGCTGCGCGACGGCATGCGGGCCGGCCCGGCCGCGGGAGTCCACTTCGTCACCTTCCAGCCCACGAGCGACGACTTCGACCGCGTGAGGCTCGCGATGGACGGCGTTCTCCCGGACGGCACGAAGCTCTACTTCGAGCCGCGCGACCGCGGCCAGGGCTTCAACTCGGTCCTGCGGACAACCCACCGCCAGAACTTCCTGGTCCCGCCGCGGGAGCACCGCTCGTTCCCGTTGGCGGAGCTGCTGAGCTGAGCCGGGTCACCCCCGTCGTCTACCGCGGCGAACAATGTCGTCCGCGGGGACCTCGTGCGGGAGCAGCGCGGAATGCTTAGTTGTCCGACCCCTAGCTCTCGACCCGCGCGGGCGGCGCCGCGCTGACGGCGAAGGCCTCGACCGGCTTCCCGAAGCCCTTGAGCGCGACGTTACCGAGCGATTCGGCCTCGACGATCTCCTCCACCTCCGCCAGGACCCGCCGACTGACGACGATCTGGCCCGGGGGCGCGGCGTCGCAGAGGCGCGAGGCGAGGTTGAGAACGCTGCCGACGGCGCCGTAGTCGTAGCGGCCCTCGAAGCCGATCCGGCCGATCGTCGCGTAGCCGAGTGCCACACCCACCGAGAAGTCGAGCTCGTGCCCGCGCTTCCGCCACCTCGCCGTCAGCTCGCCCATCGCGTCCCGCATCCCGAGCCCCAGCCGCACCGCCCGCGCCGCCGGGTCGTCGCACGGGACCGGGTCGTTGAACCAGACCATCAGCCCGTCGCCGGCGAACCAGCCGACCGTCGCCTCGTACTCGACGATCAGCTCGCCCATCGCCGAGTGGTAGGAGCCGACGACGCTCATCACTTCCTCCGGCTCCGTGCCCGTGCTGAAATCGGTCCACCCGCGCAGGTCGGCGAAGAGGACGGCGAGCTCGCGACGGTGGCTTTCGAGCACGCTTTCCCCGCGGGACATCACGACGTCCGCGAGCGTCGGCGAGAGGAAGCGGCGCAGCCGCGACATCTGCTCGAGCTCCTCCACCTGCTCCGCCACCCGCCCCTCGAGCGTTCGATTCCACTCCGCGAGCTCCGCCGCCTGCGCGCGGATCGTGTCGTGGTAGCGCTTGATCCGCACGAGCGATCGCACGCGCAGCAGCAGCTCCTGCTGGTCGAACGGCTTCGTCACGAAGTCGTCGGCGCCGGCGCGGATCCCGTCGATGCGGGCCTCGCTGTCGTGCGAGGTCACCATCACGACCGGCAGGAGGGCAGCCGACTCGTTTTCGCGGATCCGTCGGCAGACCTCGTAGCCGTTCATGCCTGCCATCTGGACGTCGAGGAGGACGAGGTCGGGCAGCTCCGTCGCGACACGCTCGAGGGCCTCCGGGCCCGACGACGCGGAGCTGAGCGAGAAGCCGGCCGGCTCGAGGATCGCCTCAAGGAGCCGGACGTTTGCCGCGACATCGTCGACGACGAGGATCCGTGGCGCCGGCTCCCTCTCGGCCGTCATCCTTCAAGCCCGTAGGAAGCTGCGCACCTGGTCGGGCAACGCTCGCACGCTGATCGGCTTCTGCAGGTAGCCGTCGAAGCCCTCGGACAGGAAGCGCTCTTCGTCTCCGCGCATGGTCGAGGAGGTATGGGCGACGATCGGGATCCGGGCCGTCCGCGAATCCTCCTTCAGAAGCTTGAGCGCCTCCAGCCCGCTCAGGTCCGGCATCCGGATGTCCATGAGGATCAGGTCGGGCTCGTGCTCCTGGGCCATTGCGACGCCCTCGACCCCGCCGGCCGCTTCGAGCGTGCTGAAGCCGGAGAACTCGAGCACGTCGCGCGTCAGCTTCCGGTTGTGCGCGTTGTCGTCGACGATGAGGACGACCGGCCCGGCCATCACGTGTCCTGCCGCACGGGAATCGTGAAGCGGAATGTGCTGCCGCGGTCGACCTCGCTCTCGACCCAGAGCCGGCCGCCGTGCAGCTCGACCAGCTTCTGCGAGAGCGGCAGGCCGAGCCCGGTCCCCTCGGCGCGCTTGCCGTCCGTCGCCTGCGTGAACTCCTCGAAGATCGTCTCGAGCTCCTCCGGCGCGATGCCGGGGCCGGTGTCGGTGACGGCGATCTCGACCTGGCCGTCGTCGAGCCGGGCAGAGACGTCGACGTGCCCCTCGGCGGGAGTGAACTTGACCGCGTTGGACACGAGGTTGAAGACGACCTGGCGGATGCGGCGTCCGTCGGCGCTGATCGTGATCTCCTCCGGCTCCGTCGTCAGCGAGAGCTCGATCCCCCCGCGGCTCGCTCGTTCCGAGTGCATCGAGACGGCGCTGCGCAGCACTTCCGGGATCTCCACCTCCGAGAGTTCGAGCTCCATCTTCCCGGCCTCGATCTTGGCGAGGTCGAGGACGTCGTTGATCAGCGAGAGCAGGTGCTTGCCCGCCGCGAGAACGTCGTCGATGTAGGCGAGCTGGCGCTCGTTCAGCTCTCCGAACATCTGCTCGTGCAGCACCTCGGAGAAGCCGATGATCGCGTTCAGCGGCGTCCGCAGCTCGTGCGACATGGTGGCCAGGAAGTCCGACTTGTGCCGGCTCGCGGTCTCCAGCTCCTGATAGAGGCGCTGCAGCTCGTCGCTCATCCGGTTCACGTCCGCGGCCAGCGCACCGATCTCGTCGCGGTTCGGCACCTCCACGCGTCCCGAGAAGTCGCCGGTCGCGATCGCGGCCAGCCGCCTCTGCGTCTTCCGCAGAGGTACGAGAACCGAGTCGGAGAGAAGCAGCCCGAGCGCGAGAGCGAGGAAGAGGCTGCCCGCACCCGCACCGATCAGGAGATCCCGCGAACGGCGATACGAGCGCCGATCGCCCGCGACGAGCGCGTTCGCGCGGGCCTTGGTCTGCCCAGTGAGGGCGGCGAGCTTCTTCGCGAACGAAGCCGCCCGTCGGTCGCTTTGGACGAACTCGGATTGGAAGGGAGCCTGTGGCTCGCCGGAGGAGCCGGAGACGCCGATGAAGAGCGGCTGGCTGTCCGCGATCTTCGCGGAGAGCGACGGAGCGACGGCCTCGAGGGTAAGCGGCAGGTGCGGCGCGAACTGGGCGAAGGTGCAGTCCGTGCAGTCAGGCGAGCCAGACTCCTGGGGGCAGCCGCCCGCGTCGAGGCAGAGCCGGGTGAACTCGTTGCCGATCTGCTGATCCAAAGCGGAGAGGAACCCGCGCTGGTAGGAGGCGGGGTCGTAAGCCGGATGGAGGTCCGGTTCCTCTGATCGCGATGGCCTCTCCTCGGGGTGCCGGGCGAGGCGAAAGTCGAGCAACAGTTTGAGTTGCGTCGCGTCCGTCAGGAGAAGCTGCTCGTAGCCACCCTGCTGCTGCAGCGTCCTCAGCTCCGTGCCGCGGGAGTTCGACTGTCCTAGCGCGACGAGACCGAGGACGGCGACGAGGGCGAGCAGCGCGGCGACGGCGACCGAGCCGAAGAGCTGCTTCGCCCGGATCGGCAGCGGAACGCGTGCGACCGCGCGTACCAGCGGAGCCCGGCCAAAGGTGCGTTCCCGGCGTGGGACGCCCACGGTTTCCGACGGGACGTCCAGCGAAGAACCGTTCTCCTGCGCCATCGCTCGCTGACGCTACGCGCTTCCGGTCTCGCAGCGATAGCGTGCCTGCCCGCGACCGCGATCGTGCTGGCCACCCCCGACTCGGCGGCTTACGCTCTCCGCGTGTTCTCCGACTTCGACCGAGAGCGCCGGCGGATCGAGGGTGCTCTGCACGACGGCACTCAGCAGGATCTGGCCGCGACGGTGGTGGCGCTCGAGCTCGCACGGGAGCTCCTCGACTCTGACCCGGCCGCCGCGCGCGATGTGCTCGAGGAGCTGGCTGCGCAGGTCGAGGCAGCACTCGAGCGAGTGCGGGAGCTTGCCGCGACGGTCTATCCGTCGATCCTCCCCGCGCGCGGGCTGACGGACGCCCTCCGCCCGCTCGATGTCGAGACCGTGAACCTGGAGCGCTATCCGCTCGAGATCGAGGAGGCGGTCTACTTCTCGTGTCGGGCCCTGCGGAGCCGCGCGACCCGGGCTCGCGTGTGGCGCGACGGTGAGGCGCTTCGCCTCGAGCTCCTCGGCGTCACCGCCGTCGATGACGACGAGCTTTCCCACGCGCGCGAGCGGCTCTCCGCAGTCGGCGGTCAACTCGAGCTCTCCGCCGGCGGTGTCTCCGCGTCGGTCCCGCTCAGGTAGAGGATCACTGCCTTCACGCGTTTGTGGACGGCGGGCTCCCAGGCCAGGCCGAGCTTGAGGAAGATCGAGTGGATCACCTTCTCGACCGTGCGTGCGCTCAGGTGCAGGGCCTGCGCGATCGCAGCGTTGTTCTTCCCCTCCGCCATCTCGCGCAGGACGTCGCGCTCTCTCTCCGTCAGGTCGTTCAGCGGGGAGTGCTCGCGCCGCGTCTTCTCGGCGACGAGTGCTTCGACGACCTTCGGATCGACGACCGATCCTCCCTCTGCCACAGCCTGGATCGCCCCGACGAGCTGGCCGACGTCGTGGACGCGCTCTTTGAGCAGGTACGCGCGTCGCTCCGTCCCCGCCTCGAAGAGCGCCACAGCGTACGCGGGCTCCAGGTACTGGCTGAGCACCACCACGCCGATGTCCGGATGCTCGACGCGCAACCGGTCTGCAGCGCGAATGCCTTCGTCGAGGTTGCCCGGCGGCATGCGGATGTCGGTGACGACGACATCGGGCCGCTCGGCCTCGACCGCGGCGAGCAGCGAGTCGAGGTCCTCGCAGACGGCGACAACCTCGAGGTCGGGGCTCGTCTCGAGCAGTCGC
>DATDFL010000090.1:0-3640 GCA_036522595.1 Gaiellaceae bacterium | reverse complement strand
GTGGAGGAGGCGGAGGTGGCGGAGGCGGAGGTGGCGGAGGTGGTGGCGGCGGAGGTGGCGGTGGCGGTGGTGGCGGGTTCTGGCCGGTCACCGTGAACGACCCGTACATCTGCCCGTGCGCATCGCACTGGTAGACGACCGTCCCGGGCGTGAAGTTCACGGTCCACGTCTCGTCGCCCTGTCCCACGAGGGAGGTCGCACAGGTCGGCACGCAGGAGACCTTCGGGCCGAGGAGGTGGAAGTTGTGGATGTCCGAGAGGTCACTCACATGCAGCGTGTACGCGCCCTCGGGAATCGTCTCGAGCGGCTGCCCATCGGGCCCGTTCATGGAGATCGTGAAGCCAGGACCCACGGTTCCCGTGATCTCCGGCAGCGGGAATGCGGGGACGCAATTCGGCGGCGGAGCGTCGGTCTGCTCGAGCCGGAAGACATTCGCCGAGCCCTGGGGCGTAACGCCGGCGACGTAGACGTGGCCGCAAGCGTCTTCGCCGAACGACGAAGGGATGTTGACGCTCAGGCCCGTCGTGTGATCGCCTTGCGAATCCGGAATCGCCAGCGTCTGGGCCCGGATGAGACCGTCACACAGGTCTGCATACACGTACTGCCCGGCCAGCATCGGCAGCTCCGTGTCGTGGACGACGTACCCGCCGATGACGGTGCACCGCGAGGCGTGGCTGTACTCGAAGACTGGCGAGATCGGGTCCACCGGCGGCGGCTGGCAGCTGTTGTACGCATGCCGCCCTTCGAAACAGCTCCAGCCGAAGTTCCCGGCGTTCCCCCAGCCCAGACCAACTGGCTGGTAGTCGATCTCCTCCCACTCGTTCTGGCCGACGTCGCCCACGTTGAGGTCGCCGTTCAGCCGGTCGAACGAGAACCGCCATGGGTTCCGGAGGCCGAACGACCAGATCTCCGGGGCCGCGTTCTGGAGATCGACGAAGGGGTTGTTCGGCGGCACGCGGTAGGCGTTGGCGCCGTCCTGGCGCGGATCGATGCGCATGATCTTCCCGCGGCGGTCGGCAAGGTTTTGTGCGGAGCGGAAAGGATCACCGCCGCCGCCGCCGTCGCCGGTGCCGAGGTACAGCATCCCGTCGGGCCCGAACTGGAGTTGGCCGCCGTTGTGGTTCGACTGACTCGGGTGCGGGACCGTGATCACGTTCCGGCGCGAGAGCGGATCGGCCACGTTGGGATCGCCCGCGCTGCGCTGGAACTCGTCAATCGTCATTGCGCCCGTCCCTGCGGCGGTGTAGTAGACGTAGAAGAGGCCGCTGGTCGCGTAATCCGGCGGGAAGGCGATCGAGAAGAACCCGCGCTCGTTCCCGTCGAAATCGACGAGGCTGGTCACATCCAGGAACGGTGTCGACTGAACGGCGCCGTCGAGGACGAGCTTCACGACTCCGGGCTGCTCGGTCACGAACAGCCGATGCTGATCGCCGGGCGGCGACGTTACGTACGTCGGGTAGTTGAATGACCCGACGGGGGCCAGGAGCAGCGCAGCCGGCTGAGCGGCGACGCGGGCCCCGGCGCCGTGAATCGGCACGATCATCACGGCTAGCCCCAGCACGAGGGCCAGCCAAGCTCCCCTCCTCATGCCGAGAGGATACGAGGTTTTGCTGGGATTTTTCTACTACTCGACTAGGCCGCGGTGAAGCCTGCGCAGGCACACGTCTCGACGCTCAGAGCAGCGAAGTCGAAGTCACTCGCTTTGCAGCCCGAGCCTGCGGCACCGGGAAACGACCCGAAATGCTCGCTTCTCCTATGGCCGCAGGCGTTGCAGCGCGGGCTACCGCCGCAAGATACGCAGCCGCCGCCTTCCTCGATCGAACGAAGCTCCCATTCCGAGCAGACGGCGCCGCACGTCCGACAGTCAGGCATCTGTAGTGCATCGGCATCCGTTGTGACAAGTTCAATCCCTCAAGCGATGTGACGGACCTCCGCTTCGCCGATTAGCCGGTAGCCGACGCCCCAGACATTGAGCACGCAATCCTCGGCGCCAGCGACTGCGAGCTTGCGTCGCAGGCGCGACGCGTGCGAGTCCAGCGTGCGCGTTCGGCCCAGGGCGACGAAGCCCCAGACCTCGCGGAGCAGCTCCTCCTTGGTGAAGACGCGCGTGGGATCCGTGGCGAGCTTCGCGACGAGCTCGAACTCCTTCGCGGCGAGCGCGACCGGGAAGCCGTGGACGGTGACGCGGCGCGTCGCCCGGTCGATCGCCACCGGGCCGGCCGCGAGGCGTTCACGCAGCGGCGGCTGCGTGCGGCGAAGCACCGCGTGGATCCGCGCGACGAGCTCCTCGTAGTGGAACGGCCGCGGCACGAAGTCGTCGCAGCCACGCTCGAACGCCTGCACGCGGTCGACGGCGTCGGCCTGCGTCTCGCCGAGCACGATCACCGGCACGTTTCGATCCCAGGAGCGGCCCGGCACGCCTTCGCGCAGCCGCCGGCAGACCTCCGCCCCGGCAGCATCCTCGAGCGCCCCGATCAGGACGAGGTCGGGCCGCGCGCGCTCGGCGAGCTCGAGCGCCTCCCGCTCCGCGTCCGCGCCGAGCACCTCGAATCCCTCGCTCGCCAGATGCCGCTCGAGGAACGCCCTCGTTCCCGGCTCGGCCTCGGCGAGAAGCAGGGCGCGCGACATGCGACCGAAGCTAGTCGCGCGTTCAAGGCGACGCCAGGTGTCCTTTGGGGCAAAAGTGCGACGAGGTTTCTACAACCGGCCGGAGCGGAGCACGCCCCACAGGAGCCACAGGCCGAGGCCGCCCGACAAGACGAAGCCGACGAACGACAGGAAGTTCACGCCCGCGATCAGCGGGCCCTTCGTCGAGAAGATCCCGATCAGGCTCGAGCCGATCAGGCCCCCGACGACCACCAGCGCGATCACGAGCCGGTTGAACGCCACGTCGAGCTTGCGCATGAACTCGTCGAGGCCCTTGTGCACGAAGCCGACCTCGATCTGGCCGTCGCGGATCTCCTCCAGGAAGTCGTGCACCTGGTACGGCATGTCGCGCGCGATCCGCGCCAGGTCGAGCGCCTCGGCCTGGCCGCGCTTGAGCATCCGCTGCGGCGAGTAGCGCTCGAGCATCAGGCTCCGCGCGTACGGCCGCGCGACCTCGAACACGTTGAAGTCGGGGTAGAGATCGACGCCGACCGAGCCCAGGGTCGCAATCGCTTTGTCCAGCGTGACGAAGCGCGTCGGCAGCCGCAGGTTCAACCGGTAGATCAGCTGGAACGCCTCGCGGATCACCTGCAGCGGATCGATCTCGGCGAGGCTGGCCCCGTAGTAGCGGTAGTACATCTCGCGCAGCTCGGAGAGGAACTCCTCCTCGCGCTCCTTCGGGTAGCGGACACCGAGCTCGGCCAGCCGGCGCGGCAGCGCGTCGACCCGCTCGTTCGCGGCGTCGATGAAGAGCCGCGTCAGCTTCGACATGTCGTCGTCGGTCAGCTTCCCGACCTGACCGAAGTCGCCGAGCCCGATCGTGTTGCCGTCGTCGAGGACGAAGATGTTCGCCGGGTGCGGGTCGCCGTGGAAGAACCCGTGCCGGAAGATCATCGTCATCCAGGTCTCGGTCATCAGGTACGCGAGGCGGCGGCGCTCCTCCATCGACCACGCGTCCTGCGGCAAGTCGGCGAGCTGCATTCCCTCCAGCAGC
>DATDFL010000089.1:0-15070 GCA_036522595.1 Gaiellaceae bacterium | reverse complement strand
GGGCCTCGAGCTGATCGGAGTCGTCGCGGCGGTTGCGGCGATCGCGGTCGTAGCTGCAGTGGCGCGGCTGCCTGCTACGGAGGAGTGAGTCGTAGGACGGTCGAGGTGCTCGAGTTCGCGACCCAGATGCTGCCGAAGGCGAGCAGCACGTCCCTCGGCCCGCCGTCAGTCGACCAGCTCGCGAGGGTCCGCCCGGTGCCGGGGTCGAGCTTGACCACCCGGCTGTCGTCGTAGTTCGCGGCCCAGAAGCTGGTCCCGTCGGACGCGATTCCCTGGAGCCCCTGCCGCACCGGCAGCGACGCGGTGACCGTGTTCGTCTCCGGGTCGATCCGCGAGAGGGCGGTACCCCGGTAGGCGGTCGTCCAGACGGAGTCAGGCATGACGAGCGCGAAGTCGGGGTCGGCCGCGACCGGGATCGTGGCCTTGACGGCGAGCGTGGCCGGGTCGAGCCGCGTGATCCAGCCCTCCTCGCTCGGCACCCAGACCGAGCCGAAGCCGAACACCACGTGCTCGTGCTCGCCTGGAACGATCGCGCGCGCCCGGATCGCGTTCGTCGCCCCGTCGATCTTCGTGACTGCCGAGTCGCCGAAGTTCGCGACCCAGACGGAGCCGTCCGAGGCGTCGTAGCCGATCCCGATCGGCCGGTCTCCGACCGTCACGCGCGCGATGACCTGATTCGTGGCGATGTCGATCCGCGCGACGGAATCGCTGCCGTTGTTGCCGACCCAGACCGAGCCGCCGCCGGCCGCGAGCCCGTACGGCTGGCCGCCCACCTGGATCCTCTCGACGACGCGATTGGTTGCGGGATCGAGGCGCTCCACGGTCCCGGAGAGGAAGTTCGCGATCCAGACGGAGCCCGCCGCTTCGACGAGCGAGAACGGGCGGCCGCCGACGTCGATCTGGCGTAGCCGGGCGCCCTTCACGACCTGGACGACGACTCGGGTGAGCGCGCTCTGCCTGCCGCGCCCGTCGACCGCGCGGACGCGGAGCACGTGACGGCCCACCTCGAGGCGCTGCCGGTAGCGCGCCGGGCAGCGGTGCAGCCGGGTCCGGTCGAACGAGCAGCGGAACGAGAGCTTCGACCCGCGCTCGTGTGCGGCGAAGCGATACACGGGCGCAGTGCTCGTCGTTCGCCGCGGCCCGTGCACAACGGGCTTCGAGGGGCCGCCGTGGGCCAGGATGCCAATCAGGATCGCGAGCAGCATGTTTTGGCGGAATAGTCCGGAGCGGACTATAGTCAGGTGAGATGGCAACGGCAACGCGAAATTCCACGGACCTCTCGACGACCGAGTTCGCGGTCCTCGGCCTGCTCTCGTTCGGGGAGCGCTCGGGTTACGAGATGAAGAAGGCGGCAGAGCGCGGGGTCGGCTACGTCTGGACCGCGGCGAAGAGCCATGTCTATGCGGTGCTGCCGCGCCTCGTGGAGGGCGGCTACGCGACGACGCGGCGGGTGACGCAGGAACGCCGTCCCGACAAGCAGGTCTACAAGATCACGCGCAAGGGCGAGCGCGCCTTCAAGGAGTGGCTCGAGGCTCCGATCGAGGAGCGCGGAGCCAGGAGCCCGTTCCTCCTGAAGGTCTTCTTCGGCGGCCTGATGAGCAAGGAGGCGCTGGCCGGGCACATCCGGCGGCAGCGCGCCGAGGTTGCACAGACGCTCGAGGAGTACCGCGAGATCGAGCGGCAGATCCGCGACGACCCGCACTCGTACTACGGCTACATCACGCTGCGCTGGGGCCTCGCCCAGACGCGCGCCTTCATCCGCTGGGCAGACCAGATGCTGCGCGAGCTCGAGGAGCGCTCGTGAAGACGGCGCTGGCCCTGCTTGCGGCGGCGCTCGTCGCCGTGCCGGCCGCCTCGGCCTACCGCAACCCGACTCCCGGTCGTGCGGTCGTCCTGCAGATCCCAGGGATGGACCGCGCGAAGGTGCGGCGGAACATCGTCTACCGGAGCGGCCTACGGCTGGACGTCTACCGCCCGCGGGGTACGCGCGGCCGGCTCCCGGCCGTCCTGATCGGTGGTCGCAAGAGCTCGCCGCAGAAGATCGGCTGGGCCCAGCTGGTCGCTGCTTCGGGGATGGCGGCCGTCCCGTTCGACTTCCGCTCCGACGGTGACGTCGCGGCGGCGCTCGCCTACGTGCGCGCGCACGGCCGGCGCCTGGGTATCGACGGCTCGCGGCTCTGCACGCTGTGGTTCTCGACCGCGCCCGCGCCGTCGCCGGGCCTACGCTGCAGCGCCGCGTACTACGCGCCCCTCGATCCCGCGCTGACGTATCCGCCGATGCTGGTCGTGAAGGCCGGGGAAGACGACCCCAACGTCAACGGCTCGATCGACCGGTTCGCCGCTGCAGCGAGCGCGCGGCACGACGACGTTCGAGTCGTGACGAACGCGACCGCGAGGCACGGGTTCGACGTCGGCCCGCGAACGGCCCGCACCCGCTCGGTGATGCGCGAGACGCTTCGCTTCCTCAGGGCCCGCCTGGCGCGCCCGCTCCGCGTGAGTGATGTCTGTGCCACCCGTGCGGAGCGGGCCTCGGCCCTGCGGTTCTTCACTGCGGACGACCGGCCGCTCGTCGGCGTCCAGCTCGGCTCGGGGCCGGTCGGCATCGTCCTCGCGCACGGGTCCAACGGCAGCCTCTGCGAATGGATCGGCTATGCGCGGGAGCTCGCTGCGGCCGGTTACCGGGTGCTTCCCTACAACGCGGGCCCGGAGTTCAACGGCGTCGGGCTCGACGCCGAGGCCGCCACCGAGGCGCTGCGCCGCGCCGGGGCGCAGAAGGTCGTTCTCATGGGGTCGTCGCTCGGCGCGCTCGCCGTCGACGTTGCCGCCGCCGCGCTTCCCGTCCAGCCGGATGCCGTGGTGAGCCTTTCGGCGCCGGCCTCGGTCGGGTTCCTGCGAGGCCTCGACTCCGTGGCGCACCTGCACGCGCCGGTGCTCTTCATGGCCGAGCAGGACGACCAGCCGTTTGCCGACGACGCCCATTCGCTCTACGCGGCGGCGGCCTCGGCCGACAAGCAGCTTCGCGTCGTGCCCGGGTCTCTGCACGGGTCGGGGATGCTGGAAGACCCGTCGCTCAAGGCGACCGTCTGGTCGTTCATCGCGGCGCACACGCGGTAGATTCCGAGCGATGGCGCGGGTTCTCCCTGCTGAGCAGGATCTTCGGCGTGTGATCGGCGACGGCGAGTCCGTTCCCGACGGCGAGGTCGACGGGCTCTCCGAGGACGACCTGCTCGAGCTGCACCGCTGGCTCGTGAAGCTGCGCACCTACGACGAGCGCTCGCTTGTCCACCACCGGCAGGGCCGGATCGGCACCTACGCGATCTACTGGAACCACGAGGCGATGCAGGCCGGCTCGGTCTACGCGCTGGAGCGCGAGGACTGGATCTTCCCGAGCTACCGCGAGTCGGCGATCGGGCTCCTGCGCGGGATGCCGGCCTCGACGGTGCTCTCGTGGTGGCGCGGTCATCCCGCGGGCTGGTGGAACCCGCTCGACTTCAACGTCGCCTCGATCTGCGTCCCGATCGGGACGCACGTGCCGCACGCGGCCGGCCTGGCCTGGGGGAAGAAGCTGCGCGGCGAGCAGACGTGCGCGATCGCGTACTTCGGCGACGGCGCCACCTCGGAGGGCGCCTTCCACGAGGGCGCCAACTTCGCGGCGGTGATGCGAGCGCCGCTCGTCCTCTTCTGCAACAACAACCAGTGGGCGATCTCGACGCCGCTCGAGGCGCAGACCGCGGCCGAGACGCTGGCCGACAAGGCGGTCGGCTACGGGATCCCGGGAGTGCGTGTCGACGGGGGCGACGTCCTGGCCGTATACGAGGCGACCCGCGAGGCGGTTGCGCGGGCGCGCGCAGGCGAGGGGCCGACCTTCATCGAGGCGGTCACCTACCGCGCGGCGCCGCACGCGACGGCGGACGATCCGTCCGCGTACATCGACGCCGAGCGCGTCGAGGAGGAGAAGGAGCGCGAGTGTCTCGGCCGCTACGAGGCCTACCTACGGCGCCTCGGGCTGCTCTCGGACGAAGCCGCCGAGGCCGTGCGGGCCGAGGCGCTCGAGCGAATGCGCGAGGGGATCGCCGCGGCGGAGGCCGAGCCGCCGCCGGACCCGTCGCTCCTCTTCTCGCACGCGCTCGCCGAGCCGCCTGCGTCGTTCGAGGCGGACCTTGCCGAGCTGCGGAGGGTGCTCGGTGGCTGAGCTGACTCTCGTGGAGGCGATCAATGACGGGTTCCACGTCGAGCTCGATCGCGATCCGGACGTGATGGTGATGGGCGAGGACGTGGGCCGCGCCGGGGGCGTCTTCCGTGCGACGGCCGGGCTGCGCGACCGCTTCGGGGCGGAGCGCTGCGTCGACACGCCGCTGGCCGAGGCCGGGCTACTGGGCTCGGCGGTCGGGTTGTGCATGGCGGGGTGGAGGCCGGTCTGCGAGATGCAGTACGACGCGTTCTCGTATCCGTGCCTCGACCAGCTGATCACGCACGTGGGCCGCTACCGCTGGCGCACGGGCGGCGCCATGGAGTTCCCGCTCGTCGTGCGGATGCCGTACGGCGGCGGCGTGCGCGCGCCCGAGCTGCACGACGACTCGCCCGAGGCGTACTACGCGCACACGCCCGGGGTGAAGGTCGCCATCCCCTCGACGCCGGCGGACGCGAAGGGGCTTCTGGCCGCCGCGATCCGGGATCCCGATCCCGTCGTGGTGCTCGAGCCGAAGCTCCACTACCGGACGATGCGCGGCGAGGTGCCCGAGGGAGAGCACGTGGTGCCGCTCGGGAAGGCGCGCCTGGTGCGCGAGGGCGATGACGTCACGCTGGTCGCCTACGGCGCGATGGTGCCGCTGGCCGAACAGGCAGCGAACGCACTCGACGCGTCGGTGGAGATCCTCGACATCCGGACGCTGAAGCCGCTCGACGAGGATGCGCTGCTCGCCTCGGCCGGAAAGACGGGCCGTGTCGTGATCGTCCAGGAGGCTCCGCGCACCGCCGGCTACGGCGCCGAGCTCGCAGCGATCCTCGCGGAGAAGGCCATGCTCGACCTGCGCGCGCCGGTCGTCCGCGTGACCGGCTACGACGTCCCGTACCCGTACTGGCAGATCGAGGACGCGTACATGCCGTCGGTCGAGCGCGTTGTGGACGCGGCCCGGAAGCTGCTCGAGTTCTGACCGCGCCTCCGCCCTACCGGATCGTCACAGAGCGGCTCGTCATCCGCTGCTACGAGCCCAGCGACGCGCCCGCGCTGAAAGAGGCGGTCGATTCGAGCATCGAGCACCTGAAGCCGTGGATGCCCTGGGCGCATGACGAGCCGCAGACGGTCGAGCAGAAGGTCCAGCTGCTGCGCACGTTTCGCGGCCAGTTCGACCTCGGCCAGAACTTCGTCTACGGATTGTTCTCCGCGGATGAAACCGCGCTCGTCGGCGGCAGCGGCTTCCACCTGCGGGTCGGCGCCGACGCGTTCGAGATCGGCTACTGGATCCGCGCGTCGGAGGAGGGCAAGGGCCTGACGACCGAGTCGACGGCGGCGCTGACGCGGGTCGGGTTCGAGGTCTGCGAGGTCGACCGGATCGAGATCCACGTGGAGCCGGAGAACGCGAGGAGCGCGCGCATCCCGCAGAAGCTCGGCTACGTTGAGGAGGCGCGGTTGCGGAGGCGGCTCTACCCGCCGCCCGGCGGCGAGCCACGCGACACGATCGTCTTCACCATGTTCCGCTCGGATTACCCGGCGAGCCCGGCCGCGACGGCAGAGCTCGAGGCCTACGACGCCCTGGGCAAGCACGTCCTCTGAGGTGCTCCATGAGCTTCCGTTCGAGCGCCGCACCGTTCACGGACACTTCTCGCGGGACCTGGCTCCGGTCCTGTCGATCGACCCGGGCGACTCGGTCGCGTTCTCGACCGCCGACGCGGGCTGGGGAATCGGGCCCCTGACCGATCTGGACGGCACGCGGGAGCAGTTCGGGCCGCGCGACCAGGAGCTGGACGCAGGGCACGCGCTGCTCGGCCCGATCGAGGTTCGCGGTGCGCGAGCCGTCGGCACGCTGGCGGTGCAGGTCGATGAGCTGCGCGTGGGGACGTGGGGGCTCACCAACGCGGGCGGCTGGCCGGCGGCGTTGAACGAGCGCCTCGGCGTGGTGGGCGGCGAGACCCACACGCTCGTCTGGGAGCTCGACGCCGATGCCGGAACGGGCCGCGACCAGTTCGGTCGAACGGTGGCGCTGAAGCCGTTCCTCGGCGTGATCGGCATGCCGCCGCCGGAACCGGGCGTCCACCCGACGTTTCCGCCGCGGCGCTGGGGCGGGAACATCGACTGCTCGGAGCTCGGCGTAGGCGCGACGCTCTACCTTCCGATCCCGGTCGACGGCGCGCTGCTCTCGGCGGGTGACGGCCATGCGCGCCAGGGCGACGGCGAGGTGTCGGAGGTCGCGCTCGAGGCGCCGATGGAGCGCGCGCAGCTGACCATCTCGCTCGCGGACCTCGCGCTCGACAATCCGATCGCGCGGATCGACGGGGCCTGGCTGACGTTCGGCTTCGACGAGGATCTCGACGAGGCGGCCGCACAGGCCACCGAGGGAATGCTCGAGCTGATGCACCGCGAGCACGGCTTCGAACGGCGCGACGCGCTCGCCCTCGCGAGCGTGATCGTCGACCTCCGAATCACCCAGCTCGTGAACGGGGTCAAGGGCGTGCACGCCGTGCTTCGAGACGACGCGCTCGTCTAGATGGCCGTCTACGCATGGCGCGGCCTGGAGGAACCGCTGTTCGAGCTGGCGTTCGTGGAACTCGAAGACGGGCGTTTGAGCGCGCAGGGGACGCAGCTTGGCGCGCACCATCGGCTCGAGTACGCGCTCGAAACGGGCGCGGGCTTCGTCAGCGAGCGGCTGCAGCTCGAGTGCCGGACCGCGAAGGGAACGCGGACGCTCGACCTTCGGCGCGGCTCGAAGCCGCTCGTGGGGAAGGTGCTCGACTTCGATCTCGCCTACTCGCCGATCTTCAACTCGCTCCCGGTGCTCCGCGACCAGCTGCACGAGGGAGGCGAGACCCGCGACTACGTGATGGCCTGGGTTGCGGTGCCGGAGCTGACGGTGTCCGAGTCGCGGCAGCAGTACTCCCCCCTGGCGGACGGCGTCGTCCGCTTCCGCTCTGGATCGTTCTCGGCGGACGTAGAGTTCGACGCCGACGGGTTCGTCGTTCGCTACCCGGGGCTGGCGGAGAGAGTGACCTGACGTGGCATACGAGTTCAAGCTGCCCGATCTGGGCGAGGGGCTGACCGAGGGCGAGATCGCGCGCTGGCTCGTCTCGGAGGGCCAGGAGATCGCGGAGGACGACCCGCTCGTCGAGGTGCAGACCGACAAGACGACGGTCGAGATCCCGTCACCAGCGGGCGGGAAGGTCGCGCGGATCCTGGTCGCCGAAGGCGAGGTCGTCCCGGTCGGGACCGTGCTCGTCGTCATCGGCGAGGACAGCGCAAGCGCCGCGCCCACCGAGGAGGAGCAGCCGCGGGCCGAGCCGGCCGCCGGGGCCGCGCCTCGGAGGCACGAGGCCCGTGTCCGCGCCACGCCGCTCGTCCGGCGGCTCGCCCAGGAGCTCGGCGTCGACCTCGAGGGCATCGAGGGCACAGGCCCGCAGGGACGTGTCACGGAGGAGGACGTGCGCGGTGCCGGGGGCGACGGCGCCGAGGGGCGGCGGGAAAAGCTCCGCGGAGTGCGCAGGCTCGTCGCCGAGCACATGGCGCGGGCGCACGAGGAGGTGCCTCCGGTCACGTGGGTCGAGGAGTGCGACTTCGGCGGGATCGACCTGAAGCGCCTCGTGCCGCTCACGCTCAAGGCGGTCGCGGAGAGCCTGAAGGAGTTCCCCGAGCTCAACGCGCGGCTCGACGGCGACGAGATCGCCTATCTCGACCGCTACGACATCGGCGTCGCGGTGCAGACCGAGCAGGGCCTGGTCGTGCCGGTCGTCCGAGGCTGCGCCGAGGCCTCGCCCGACGAGCTCGCGCAGGAGGTCGAACGGCTAGCGGACGCAGCGCGCGCGGGCACGCTCAAGCCGGAGGAGCTGCGCGGCTCCACGTTCACGGTCACGAGCGCCGGCAAGCTCGGCGGCCTCCTCACGACCCCGATCGTCAACCACCCCGAGGTCGCGATCCTGAGCATCGGCCGCGTCGCGGAGCGGCCCGTTGTGCGCGACGGCGGGGTCGTCGCACGCGCAACCGGCTACATCTCGGTGACGTTCGACCACCGCGTGATCGACGGAGCCCGCGCGGCGGAGTTCGGGCTCGCGGTTATCCGAAGGCTGGAATCAGGCAGCTAGGCCGTCGAGGTGCTGCTCCAGGAGCGCCTCGATGCGCGGCGCGCTGACCCGCCCCTCGAGCTTGCCGACGATGCGCTTGTCCTTGACGAGCGCGAGCGTCGGAACCATCGTCACGCCGAAGCGTTCGGCGAGCTCCGGCTGCTTGTCGATGTCGACCTCGGTCACGCGCAGGCGCGCGCGCTCCTTGCGCGCCAAGTGCGCGACGAGACTCTCCATGCGCCGGGCCGGGCCCGAGTGGGCGGCGCCGAAGAAGACGAGGAGTGGGCGGGGGTCGATGCTCATTGGAACGGGTTCCCCGTTTTTCCCTGCATAGCCGCGTCTAAACCAGCAGGTGGGAGCCGGGCTCTACACTCTGGCCGCGATGTGGGAGTGGTACCGGAACGGACTCGCGCTCGGCCTCGGAATCGCCATCGGGGGCGCGCTATCGGCATTGCTGGCCCCACGGCGCGCGCTCCTCGCCGTGGTCGCCGTCGTCGCTGCGGCAGCCGCGGCCGCGCTCGGCTACTTCGCGATCGACGACTGGTCGGACGCGGTCTCCGGCGCGGTCGGAGGCGTCCTCGGAACGGTGGCTATGGGGGCGGTCATCGGGGGCGCGCTGACCCGCGGCGGCACGAGGGGCGGGACGGCAGTCCTCGTCCTGGTAGCGGCACTGGGACTCGCTGCGCTCGCGTTCGTACCCGCCGTCGGGTACCTCGAGGCCGTCGCGCTCGTCGTGCTCGCGGTCCGCGCGCGGCGGCGGCGACCTGACCGCGTCGCAGGGCTCCGCAGCCTGGCGCGGGACTAGTGCGCAAGCTGATCCTCGTCGTCATCGACGGCCTGACGCCGGACGTCTTCGAAGAGGCGGTCGGGACCGGCGCTGCTCCGGCGCTCTCCTTCCTCGCGGCGAACGGCCGCTACGGCCGCGGCGTCTCGACGTTCCCGTCGCTCACCCCGGTCTGCCTCTCGTCGATCGTCACCGGCGCGCATCCAGACGTGCACCACATCCCGCACCTCGTCTGGTACCACCGCGAGGAGCGGCGGATCGTCGAGTACGGCTCGTCCTTCGCCGCGATCCGCGCGGCGGGTACGAGGCGCTCGATCCTGGACGCGATCTTCAACATGAACGAGCAGCACCTCGGCCGCGACGCGGTGACCCTCTACGAGGCCCTCGAGGACGCGGGCCTCACCGCCGGAGCAATCAACGTGACCTGCTACCGCGGACGAACGCCCCATCGCCCGCTGCTGCCCGGCGCGACCCGCCCGGCCTACGGCCCGAAGCGCTTCTTCTTCTACAACCTCTTCGAGTCCGACGTCACGGGAGCGCCCATCGGCGTGTTCGGCCGCGCCGCCGGCTCGATCGACGCCTACGCAGCCGCCGTCGGCCGCTGGCTCGTGACGCGCGACGGCTTCGACTTCCTCTTCTACTACTTGCCCGACTACGACTTCGCCTCGCACGCGCTCGGGCCGGCCGAGACGCAGGAGGCGCTTGCACGCAGCGACGCGGCGATCGGCGCGCTGATCGAGGCCGCGGGCGGGCCGGACGAGTTTCTCGAGCGCTACGCCGTGATCGTCTGCTCCGACCATGGGCAGACCCGCATCGACCGCGTGGCCTCCCTGCAGGAGAGCTTTGCCGGGTTGCACGACGTGATCGTCACCGCTTCCAACCGGGCCGGGATGGTCTACGGCGACGACCCCGCCGCCTTGGCTCGGCGGCTGGACGGCAGCGATGCCGCGCACGTCGTCCTCTACCGCGAGGGCGACGAGGCGGTCGCGCGCCGCGACGGGGAGGAGCTTCGGTTCCGCCCGGCCGCAACGGGGTGGGAGACGAGTGGCGACGAGTCGCTGCTCGACCAGCCCGATGCGCTCGAACGAGCCTGGTGTGCCCTCGCGAACCCGAACGCCGGCGAGCTGATCGTCTCGCCGCCGGCCGGTGTGGAGCTCGCCGACCTCGCGGGCCGGAGCCACCTCGGCGGCGGCAGCCATGGCTCGCTCGAGCTCGGCGACTCCGAGGTTCCGGTCCTGATCGTCGGGCTCGGCGACGAGGTTCCGAGGCGGATCGTCGACGTCGCTCCGCTGGTGCTCGGCCACTTCGGCGTCGGGCGCGCCGCGCATGCCGCGGCCTGAGGACGAGCGTGCCGACATGGTCGCCCGCCAGCTTCGCGCGCGGGACATCGTCGACGAGGAGGTACTGCGAGCGATGGGGCGCGTTCCGCGCGAGCTCTTCGTGCCGGAGCCCGAGCGGCGCCGGGCCTTCGACGACGCTGCCCTTCCCATCGGCGAGGGCCAGACGATCTCGCAGCCGTACATGGTCGCGCGCATCTGCGAGGCGCTCGAGGTCCGCCCGGGGCACAACGTGCTCGACGTGGGCACCGGCTCGGGGTACCAGGCGGCGGTGCTGGCCGAGCTCGGCGGGGAGGTCGTGACCATCGAGCGGCTCGCGGAGCTCGGCGAGCTGGCGCGGAGGAATCTCGCCGCGGCCGGCTACGACCGGGTCGAGGTTCGGGTCGGCGACGGCACGCTCGGCGTGCCCGACCGCGCGCCCTTCGACGGAATCGCGGTTGCCGCAGCTGCGCCAGGGCTCCCCGAGACGCTCTACGGGCAGCTGCGCCGGGGTGGCCGGCTGGTCGTGCCGGTCGGCGGCCCGCGCACCCAGCGCCTCGAGGTGATCGTCCGCAGCCCGGAAGGTCCGGCCGTCGTCCACTCGGTTCCGTGCCGCTTCGTGCCGCTTGTCGGCGAAGAGGGTTTCGCCGGATGAAACGCGTCCGGGTGCGAATTCGCGGCCGCGTCCAAGGCGTCTTCTTCCGAGCCGAGGCGCGGGCTCGCGCAGAATCGCTCGGCGTGGCCGGTTGGGTCCGCAACGCCGAGGACGGCAGCGTCGAGGCAGTCTTCCAGGGCGACGAGGAGCGCGTGAGCTCGATGGTCGAGTGGTGCCGCCGCGGCCCGGGCGGAGCAGAGGTCGACGACGTGGAGGTTCAGTCGGAGGAGCCGATCGGCGAGACGGGCTTTTCTGTCCGCTAGTCTCGCCCGGCCGATGGCCTTTTCCCCTGGTACTGCGCGAGCGCGCACCAGAGCCGGACATGCGCTGCGCCAGCCGCACAACTGGGTGCAGCTGGCGAAGTTCTCCGTGGTCGGCGCGAGCGGCTACGTGGTCAACCTCGCCGTCTACACGGCGCTGCTGAAGGGCGCCGATCTCCACTTCGCGCTTGCGGCGACGTGCTCGTTCGTCGTCGCCGTGACGAACAACTACATCTGGAACCGCGTCTGGACCTTTCACGCGCAGCGTGGCCACGTGGGCTGGCAGGGCTTGCGCTTCCTCGTCGTCGCGTTGTTCGCGTACGGCGTCAACCTGATTCTGCTGAGCGCTCTGATTGGCCTCGGAGTCGACAAGATCCTCTCGCAGGCGATCGCGATCGTCCTCGTCACGCCGTTGAACTTCGTGGGCAACAAGCTGTGGTCGTTCCGCGTGCATTCGCAGTCCTAGTCGTCGCGCTCGCGCTCCCGGCGCTCGCTGCGGCAGGACCTCCCAAGAAGCTCGCGCCGTCGGCGCAGCCGCCACAGCCACGCCTCGCGAAGGCCCAGGTGACGCGGATCTTCCTCCAGGACGACAAGGTCGCCGACTGGCTGGGCCGCTACCCGCGAACGAACCGCACCATCGAGACGACCTACAAGAACGGCATCTGGTCGGTCAAGGTCTGGTGGGGCAAGGCCGGCGAGATCGCGGCCGGCCACGTCGACGACCACAGCGGTGCCGTCACCGAGGCGTGGACCGGCCCGCAGGTCGCGTGGAAAATGGCGCGCGGCTCGCCGGGAGCATTCGGCGGCAAGGAGATCAACAGCTACGGCATCTGGCTCGGCTTCTGCGCGCTCTTCTTCTTCGGCCTGGCCGACCTGCGCCGGCCGCTGAGCATGCGCAACCTCGACCTGCTCGTGCTGCTCTCGTTCTCCGTCTCGCTCTGGTTCTTCAACCGCGGCCACATCTTCGCCAGCGCCTCGCTCGCCTATCCACCGCTCCTCTACCTGCTCGGCCGCATGGTCTGGAGCGGCTGGCGCGGCCGTCTCGGAACCGGGTCGGTGCCGGTCTGGCCCATCTGGGTGCTGGGCGCCGCGACGATCTTCGCGGGCGGCTTCCGCATGGGGCTCAACCTCCAGTCGTCGAACGTGATCGATGTCGGCTACTCGGGGGTGATCGGCGCCGACCGGATCGCCCACGGTCAGGTGCCGTACGGGAACTTCCCGGTCGAGGAGGACCTCAAGGCGTGCGGCCCGGAAGACAGCGAGGGCGAGATCCGTGAGCGCGTGCAGGCGAACGGGCGCTGCGAATCGGCGAACCCGCAGGGCGACACGTATGGGCCGGTCGCGTACGAGGCATACCTGCCCGGCTACCTCGCGCTCGGCTGGACGGGCAAGTGGGACGACCTGCCGGCCGCGCACTTCGCCTCGATCGGGTTCGATCTGCTCTGCCTGCTCGGGCTCGCGCTGGTCGGGCTCCGTTTCGGCGGGACGAGCCTCGCGGTGACGCTCGCATTCGCCTGGGTCGCGTATCCGTTCACGCAGTACGTCTCGAGCTCGAACACGAACGACGCGCTGCCGCCGCTCTTCCTGATCTGGGGCTTCTGGCTGGTCACCTCGCCGTTCTCGCGCGGGGCGGCGGTCGCGCTCTCGGGCTGGACGAAGTTCGCGCCGCTGCTCGTCGCGCCGCTCTGGGCCTCCTACCCGGAGGGCCTGCGCCGGCCGCGCGCGAAGGCAGTCTTTGTCGCCGGCTTCGTCGTCGCCACGCTGCTCGCGTTTTCGATCCTGCTGCTGGACGGGCACCCGCTCGGCGCCGCGCAGGAGTTCTGGAAGCGCACCGTCAGCTGGCAGATCCGCCGCGACTCGCCGTTCTCGATCTGGGACTGGCGCCAGTACCATGCGGGCCTGCCGGACCTGCACGTGCTGCAGTGGGTTCTCGAGGGCGTGCTCGCCGTCGGCGCTGTCGCGGCCTACTTCCTGCCGCGGCGCAAGTCGCCGCTCCAGCTAGCCGCGCTCACCGCCGCGCTCCTGCTCGGCTTCCAGCTCGTGCTGACGCACTGGTTCTACCTCTACCTGCCGTGGTTCTTCCCCTTCGCGGCCTTCGCGGTGCTCGCGCCGATGGCGCGCCGCGAGCCTGTGCCAGTCTCTGAGACACGTGAACGTCATCGCCCGGAGCTGGTCGGCGTCGACTGAGCCCTGGCGGATTGTCTACGCCGCCCTGGGGATCTTCATCGTCTCGTTCACGCTGCTCCACTTCGGCTTCTACCAGCACCGCCAGATCATCGACACCACCGAGTACCACCGCTACGGGATCGCGATGACGCACGGCCAGGTGCCCTACCGCGACTTCCGGATCGAGTACCCGCCCGGCGCGCTGCCGGTATTCCTCGTCCCCGCCGCAGACCGGCCCGATTTCAATCGCTACAACCGCGAGTTCCAGATCCTGATGGGCCTGTTCGCCGGCGCCGCGCTGCTCGCGATGGCCTGGGCGCTGCAGACGCTGCGGGCCTCGCCGCGCCGGCTCGCAGCGGCGCTCGGGTTCTTCGCGGTCGCGCCGCTCGTCCTGGGGTCGGTGTTGATCTACCGCTACGACTTCTGGCCCGCGGCGTTGACGGCGTTGGGGCTCGCGGCTGTGGTCGCGGGCCGGAACCGGCTGGGGCTCGGCGCGCTCGGGCTCGGGCTAGCCGCGAAGATCTTCCCCGGAGTCTTGATCCCGCCCGCGGTCGCCTACGTCTGGCGAACGCGAGGCCGGCGGGAGGCCCTGATCTGTCTCGGCTGCGCGGCGGCAGCGGTCGCGGTCTTCGTCATCCCGTTCCTGGCCGTTGCACCGCACGGCTTCTGGTCGAGCATCCATCGCCAGGCGGGCCGCCCGCTGCAGATCGAGAGTCTCGGCTCGGCGACGCTGCTCGCCGCGCACCAGCTCGGCGGCTACCACCCGAAGATGGTCACGAGCCACGGCTCGCAGAACCTGGCCGGCTCGCTGCCCGCCGCGCTCGGCGCGGTCGAGAGCGTCCTGCTCGTCGCCTCGCTTCTCTGGATCTGGATTGCAGCGGCCCGAGGGCCCGCGAGCCCCGAGCGGCTGATTCGCTACTCGGCGGCCGCGGTCACGGCGTTCGTGACCTTCGACAAGGTGCTCTCGCCGCAGTTCATGATCTGGCTGCTGCCGCTGGTGCCGCTCGTGCGCGGCAGGCGCGGGCTAGCCGCGTCGGCGCTGCTCGGGCTCGCGCTCCTGTTCACCCAGCTCTGGTTCCCGATCCGCTACTGGGAGCTCGCGCTCCACTTCGCGGCATTCCCCTCCTGGCTTGTCCTTGCGCGCGACCTGACGCTGCTGGCTCTGCTCGCGACGCTACTCGTCAGGGAACGGGAACCCGCAGCGGTTCGCAGCTGAGCGCGCGGCCCTCGTCGTCGCACTCGACGACGGCGCCTTCGATCCGCACGCCGCCACCGGCCGGCTCGAAGCGGACGGACATGCCGGTGCGCATGCGCGCGATCGCAAGCTCGGCCTTGACGCCGATCACGGAGTCGTGCGGGCCTGTCATGCCCGCGTCCGTGATCGCTGCGGTGCCGCCGGGCTGAACCCGCGCGTCGCTCGTCTGCACGTGCGTATGGGTCCCGATCACCGCGGTCACGCGCCCGTCGAGGAGCCGCGCGACGGCGACCTTCTCGCTCGTCGCCTCCGCGTGGAAGTCGACGACGACGATCTTCGCCTGCGCGCGGGCTTGCTCGACGAGATCGTCCAGGACCTCGAACGGGCTCACGGGGGTCGTCATGAAGAGGATCCCCTGCAGGTTGA
>DATDFL010000088.1:0-9421 GCA_036522595.1 Gaiellaceae bacterium | reverse complement strand
GCGGCCCGGTGGCGGCGCTGCGAGCGCCGGAGGTTGCGCAGCACGTTCGTCGCCACACCGAGGAGCCAGGGGATCGCCTCGTCCCGCTCGAGCTGCACCTGCGTCCGCCGGCGCCAGGCTTCGAGGAAGACGATCGCCGTGAGCTCCTCCGCCTGGGCCCAGTTCCCGGTGCGCCGGAAGCAGTAGTTGTAGACCGTCGTCGCGTGCCGCTCGAAGATCGTCCCGAAGGCGGCCGTGTCGCCCGCGGCGGCGCGCTGCCAGAGAGCGGCGTCCGTCAACTCACCCATCACTCCCTCCGTGTCCGCGGCGGGCGCTGGGTTCCCGAGAGCTCAGAAGGCCGTCAGCCAGACGGCCGTGCCGTGGCCGTTGCGCCGCTGCGAGCGGTCCTCGGCGGAGAAGCGCACCCGCTTCGGGCCGGTGTCGTCGCCGTGCGAGACCAGCAACGGGTCGGCGCCGCCCGAGACGACCACGGCCACGTGCTGGCCGCGGCTCGGCGGCGTCCAGACGACCAGGTCGCCCGGCTGCACTGCGCTCTTCGGGATGCGGCGGCAGTGGTCGAGCATCGTCCCGGTATATGCGCCCGCGCGCGGATCGTAGGCGCCGGGCCAGTTCGGGTTCGGCGCTCCGGCCCACGCGTAGCAGAAGGTCGCGAACCCGGAGCAGTCGGTCGCGAGCGGCAGCGCGCCCGGGGTCTTCATCGCGCTCAGCCGCACGGTGCCGTCGCGCGTATAGCCGATCCGCCTGCAGTTCTTCACGCCCCAGAGCGCCCACTGGACGATCCGCTTCCGGGCGGTCTTGTCCGGGCCCGCCTGCTTCAGCCGCTGCGCGCGCCGCTTCCGGAACGCGGCCGGAAGCGCCTTCTTGCCGGAGAGGATCGCTCCCACCTGCGGCCCGTAGGTCCCGTTCACCGCGGAGGCCGGGTAGCCGAGCTGCCATTTCGCCTGCCGCACCGCGCCGGCGGTGAGCTCGCCGAACTCGCCGTCGGTGCCGCCGGGATCCCACGACCCGAACCTGTTCTTCAGCAGGAGCTGCTGCGCGGCCTTGATGTCGTCCCCGGTCATCGGCGGATTCGAGAGCTGCAGCACGCGCGGCCCCTCGGCGACCGCCGCCCTACCGCCCTCCTGGAGTCGCCTCAGCAGCACCGCCGCGCCGCACTGCTGCGAGATCGCGCTCGGCGAGAACCGCCCGTCCGCGACGTACTTCCCGCGCGCGTAGTGGTTCGAGAAGCTCCAGAGGTACGGCGAGAGCACGTTCGGGTGGTGATCGCGGTAGCCGAAGCCGTTGTAGCCCTCGAGCTTGTAGAGCGTGCCCGGGACGCTCCAGTCCTTCCACTTGCCGAAGCCCTGGTACTCGAGAGCGTCGATTGCGCTCGCCTCCCAGGTGAACGGTGGCTTGCCGGTGCGCGGCCGGCCGGCCGGGACGTGCGTCGTCCGCGCGGTCAGCGGGTCCCCGTTGTGGAGGTGCCGGGTGAAGTCGCCGCCCGCCTCCATGCTGTGGATCACGGCGACGACGTACCAGGGCATGCCGACTGCCTTCGCAACCTTCTCGTAGCGCGCCCGGTTGGCGGCGAGGCCGCGGGCGATGCCGTCGACGACCGTCTTACGGGCAGGCGTGATCAGGCAGGACTTGTAGAGCAGCGTGTACTCGCGGCGAAGGCCTTGCGTCAGCGCCGGCACGGCTCAGACGCTAGTCGAATTCGGCTTGGAATCGCCGTTCGTCTCGTCGCTGCCGCTCTTCCCGAACTGCTCGAGCGTCGAGCTCAGGAGCATGTCCTGGGCGAGCCGCTCGCTGAAGCCGGCCGCGAAGGAGAACACGACGAAGTAGTACGAGCTGCCCGCGTGGTTGGCGAGATCGATGCCGATGACGCCGCTCTTCAGCGCGAGGTACGTGATCAGCCCGAAGACGGCGCCGACGAACGGCCGCAGCGACCCGAGGGTGCGCAGCGTGTCCTTGCCGAACTCCCAGTCCACGCGCACCTTCCCCGAGCTGAGCCGGGACATGACGCTCACCAGCGCGCCGACCGCGCCCGCGCTGAAGCAGAGCAGCCCGATCCCGACCGCGCTGCCGTGGTTGTTGCCGACCAGGATCCAGCCGGCGATCGAGATCAGGAACGGGATGACCATGCCGAACAGCATCCCGCCGACGTACGTGATCTGGCCCGACCGCTCGGCCGCGTGGCAGTAGTACGTGTGGATCTCCTTGAGGCCGGCGCGGGTCGTCCGCGTGATGTCGGCCACGGCCTTCTCGTCGCTCGCGTGCGGCGTCTCCGCGAACGCGAGCACGAAGCTGATCACGTTGAACAGGGACTGGATCGCCAGCCGCCGGCTCGTGTCGCGCAGCACCTCCTGAATGCGGACGGCGAGCGTCTCGCACTCGTAGAGCAGCCGCATGAGCTTCGGCTTGTCCTTGGTCGACCAGTCCGTGGCCCAGTGCAGCCGAACGGTGTCCGCGAGCAGCAGTGGCCGCCGCTTGATCGTGAGCGCGATCCCCGAGGCCTCGGTCGTGCACCAGTACTGGCTGACGATCGCGCCGTGCTGCTCCTCGAAGCGGTCGACGAACTCGCGGTAGCGCTTCTCGGCGGGCCCTTCGTAGGGGCCGTGCTGCGGGGCCTGCAGCTCCTGCTGGCGCAGGTGGTGCACCCAGACGAGCTCGGGGAACGAGACGCCGTGCTCGTGCCGCCGCCGCTTCCAAAAGCGCGTCCGGAGGCTCCTCCCTCTAGGAGCCTCGACGGTGGTCGCCCCTACCGCGTTCAATGAAACCCCTCCTCTCCCGAGGCTGGGCCGCACAGGCAGGGTAGGACGATTGCGCACGTTTAGCAAGTTGCTTGCCTGTTCGCCGCGGGGTACGCTCGACCTCTGCGGCCGGACGAATGAGACCGGCGACTCACAACGGGGCAACAGAACACTTCGAGGCCGTGATCGTGGGATCGGGCTTCGGCGGTTCCGTCACGGCGTACCGCCTGGCGGAGGCCGGGAAGCGCGTCTGCCTGCTGGAACGCGGCAAGCCCTACCCGCCGGGCTCGTTCCCGCGCAGCCCGCTCGGCTTCTCTAAGAACTTCTGGGACCCGAGCGCGGGCCTCTACGGGATGTTCAACGTCTGGCGCTTCAGCGGAATCGACGCGCTGGTGTCGAGCGGCCTCGGCGGCGGCTCACTGATCTACGCGAACGTGATGATCCGGAAGGACGAGAAGTGGTTCGTCCACGATGACGGCGAGAGCTGGCCCGTCAGCCGCGCCGACCTCGAGCCGCACTACGACCGCTGCGAGCAGATGCTCGCAGTTCAGAAGTACCCGCTCCACGCCCAGCCGTACGCCGCGACGCGCAAGACGCTCGCCTTCAAGCAGGCGGCCGAAGGCCTCGGCTACGACTGGTTCCTGCCGGACCTCGCGGTGACCTTCGCCAACGAGGGCTCCGCGCCGGTCCCGGGCGAGCCGATCCGCGAGGAGCATCCGAACCTGCACGGCCGGACGCGCTACACGTGCCGGCTTGTGGGCGAGTGCGACGTCGGCTGCAACTACGGCTCGAAGAACACGCTCGACTACAACTACCTCAGCGCCGCCGCGCGCCTCGGGGCCGAGCTGCGCACCTGCTGCGAGGTGAAGACGTTCAGGCCGCGCGAGGGCGGCGGCTTCGAGATCGACTACGTGGTCCACGAACCGGACCGGGAGGGGGCCGGACCGAGGCCGGCGACGATTACCGCCGACACGCTCGTGCTCTCGGCGGGAACGCTCGGCTCGACGTTCTTGCTCCTGAAGAACCGCGACGCGTTTCCGGGACTGTCGCCGGCCCTCGGCACCCACTTCTGCGGGAACGGCGACCTGTTGACCTTCGCGATGCGCTGCCGTGACCACGTCGAGCCGGACTTCGGGCCCGTCATCACGAGCGCGGTCCGGTTCGGCGACGCCGTTGACGGCGACGGCTCGGACGGCCGCGGCTTCTACATCGAGGACGCGGGCTACCCGAGCTTCCTCAGCTGGATGCTGCAGGCCGCCGACGAGCCGCGTGCCCTCTGGCTCTGGCGCAAGGCCGCGATGCGGTTCTTCTGGAAATGGATCCGCCGCAAGCCGCAGACGGACATCAGCGGGGCGGTCTCGTCGTTCTTCGGCGACGCGGCGCTCTCGGCCGGGCTGCTGCCGCTGCTCGGGATGGGCCGTGACATCCCGGACGGGCGCATGCACCTCACCGACGGCCTGCTCGAGGTGGACTGGTCGAAGGATGGCGCGTCCGGGCCGTACTTCAAGAAGCTGCGCAACGCGATGCGGGAGCTCTCGAACGAGCTCGGCGGCGAGTTCCACGACAACCCGCTCTGGTGGCTGAGCAAGGTCATCACGGTCCACTCGCTCGGCGGCTGCCCGATGGCGAACGATCCGAACGAAGGCGTTGTCGACTCGTGGGGCCGCGTCCACGGCGTCCCGGGCCTGCACGTCGCCGACGGCTCGGTCATGCCGGGGCCGGTGGGGCCGAACCCGAGCCTGACGATCGCGGCGCTCGCCGACCGATTTGCAGACGGCATCATCGAGGGGAGGAGCCAGCCATGAACGAACGCGTCGTGCCGTTCCGCGCGCGTGATGGGTTCGAGGCGAACCTGATCAACGTGCGCGGCACGAGCAACCCCGAGAAGGGCCCGGTCCTGCTCGTCCACGGGGCGGGCGTGCGGGCCAACATCTTCCGCGCGCCGAGCGGCGGCACCATCGTCGACGCACTCGTCGACGCCGGTTACGACGTCTGGCTCGAGAACTGGCGCGCGAGCATCGACTTCGAGCCGAACGAGTGGACGCTCGACCAGGCGGCCGTGCACGACCACCCGGCCGCGGTCGACACCGTCATCAGCGAGACCGGCGCGGAGGAGGTCAAGGCGGTCATCCATTGCCAGGGCTCGACCAGCTTCATGATGTCGGCCGTCGCCGGGCTCGTCCCGAAGGTTTCGACCATCCTCACGAACGCGGTCACGCTGCATCCGGTGATCCCGCGCTGGTCGCGGGTCAAGATCGGCTACGCGATCCCGCTGGTCTCGAAGCTGACCGACTACCTCAACCCGCAGTGGGGCGTGAAGGCGCCGGGCGTGACGCCGAAGGTGCTGAACGGGCTTGTCCAGACGGTGCACCACGAGTGCTCGAACCCGGTCTGCAAGCAGGTCAGCTTCACGTACGGGAGCGGCTTCCCCGCCCTCTGGAAGCACGAGAACCTGAACGCCGAGACGCACGAGTGGTTGAAGAACGAGTTCGCGCACGTGCCGATCACGTTCTTCGAGCAGATGCGGAAGTGCGTGTCCGCGGGCCACCTGCTCGCGGTCGAGTACCACGACCAGCTGCCACGCGACTTCGTGGCCCAGCCGCCGCAGACGGACGCGCGCTTCGTCTTCTTCGCGGGCCGCGAGAACCGCTGCTTCCTGCCGCAGAGCCAGGTGGAGACGTTCCGCTGGTTCGACCACCACCAGCCGGGCAAGCACGCCGTCCACGAGCTCGACGGCTACAGCCACCTCGACGTGTTCATGGGCAAGGACGCGAGCCGCGACGTCTTCCCGCTGATGCTCGACGAGCTTGAGAAGGAGGCTGCATGAGTGGCTTGACCTTCAAAGAGACGATGCAAGGGCCTATCGCTCTCGGCGCCTCCGATCCGGCCGACGGCGCGGCGGATCCGGGCGCGAAGAACGTGGCGATCCACTGTGAGATCTCGATCGACGACATCGACCGGTTCGTCGCCGACCGCGAGCACACGGGCGGCATCACGGGCAGCGTCGAGTCCGAGCTCTTCGGCGGCGAGGTGCCGGTGACGAAGGGGATCTTCAACCTCTTCTCGCCGGGCGGCCCGAACGAGCGGCTGATGCAGTACCGCCTCGCCTTCGAGCACGACGGCAAGCCGTACTTCCTCGACGGCGCGAAGCACGTTCACGATGACCCGGGCCTCGACGTCTGGAAGGACACGACGACGCTCCACACCGTCCTGCACGAGGGCTCGGACGCGAGCGGCCCGGTCGCGGGAGCGGGGGTGCTCGGCCTCGGCGTCGAGGCCCTGGCGCGGATGATGTCGACGATGCGTCCGGTCGGCGGCGGGATCGAGCCGCTCGTGAAATTCGGGAAGGTCTTCCTCGGCTCGCTCTGGGAGGAGTACGGCAAGGACAAGATCGGAGGGGCGAGTGGCGACCACTGAGCCGGCCGCCGAAGAGCGAGTCTCATCCCGTCACGACGAGCGCTTCGCGGGCTGGGAGTGCAGCGAGCGCGGGTCGTTCCACGACCTGATGCCTCCCGGGCCGCGGCCGAAGTTCTCCTGGCTGCGGCCGTCGATTCTCTGGTCGGCGCGCAACGACCCGCTCGTGCGCATGCTCGACGATCCGACCGACGATCAGCGGAAGGAGTGGGTGGCGGCGCAGCGCGAGCGCCGCGGCACCGACGACCTGACGATCGACCGCAGCGACCTCGGCGACAGCTTCTCGTGCGTGATCGCCGGCGACACGGGCGAGGGCACGCCGCCGCAGTTCGCCGTCGTGCCGGGACTTCTCAAGATCGGCGCCGACACGGACTTCATGGTCGCGCTCAGCGACGTGATCTACCCGATCGGCGACGTCAACGACTACATCGACAAGTTCGCCCGGCCCTACGGCGCCTACAAGGGCCCGATCTACGCGGTCCCCGGCAACCACGACTGGTACGACGGCCTCGGCGGCTACATGCGGGTCTTCTGCGGCGCCGAGTGGCCCAAGAGCGAGAAGCTGCCCGGCAAGGGCGTGAAGGCACGGGCGCGCGACCGCCTGTGGCGCAAGCCGAGCATCCTCGGCGACGACACGCTGAAGCGCTGCGAGGAGCTCCGGGCCGCGTTCGGCCAGCCCCCGACGCTGCCCGGGCCGTACTGGACGCTCGAGACGGGGCCCGTCAGGTTCGTCGGGATCGACACCGGGATCCGGGGCAACATCGACGGCGAGCAGGGCGACTGGCTGCGCGAGGTCTCCAAGGGCCCGAAGCCGAAGATCCTGCTCACCGGCAAGCCGCTCGTCGTCAACAACCTGCAGGACCCGGGGCTCGTCACGGATCGCGACTTCACGGTGGACGACGTCGTCCGCGATCCCGAGAACAACTACGTGGCCGCGATCGGGGGCGACATCCACAACTACCAGCGCTACCCGATGCCGGTCGACGGCCGGACGATCCAGTACGTCGTCTCCGGCGGCGGCGGCGCGTTCATGCACGCGACGCACACGATCCCGAAGGTCGACGTCGGCGGCTGCACCGAGGACGCCTTCAAGTGCTATCCGCTCCGGGGCGACTCGCTCGCCTTTTACAGCCGGCTCTACAGCCGCAAGCTCACGTTGCGCAGCACGCTGCTCCAGATTGCGCCGGAACAGGCCTCCGCCTACATCGCCGACCGCTGCAACAGCGACCCGACCCGCGGCGGGACGAGGAAGGCGCTGCTGAGGACGAGGCTGCGCGGCTCGTTCGTCGGCCTGCTGCCGAGCGGCCGCACCTTCCACAAGTACCTCTCGGAGTTCGCGACGTGGGTCGACCCGCCGCTCTTCAAGCACTTCCTGCGGCTCGACGTGAGCCCGACCGAGGTCCGGATCCGCTGCTTCGCCGCGACCGGCTGCGGTGCGCAGGAGAAGGACCCGCCGGTCGAGGACGACTTCGTAATCCCGCTCGGCGGGCCGGCTTGATTCCGCGCAGGCTCAAGCGGGAGGCCAACCACCACGCGCTCGTGGACGGCATTCCGTTCGCGCTGCCGGTTCGCTCGATGCGGATGCAGGCGGTGATGGCGGCGTTCCCGATCGACCCCGCCGGCGCCCAGGCGCTCCTCCCGGACAGTGTCCGCGCCGTGCGGCTCCTGGGGAAGGCGCTCCTCGCCGTCACGGTCGTCAACTACCAGGAGACCGTGATCGGCAAGTACATCGAGTACAGCATCGCGCTCGCCTGCAGGCACGGCCTCTTCGGGCTCGGCCAGTACGTCTACGACCTCCCCGTCAGCACCGAGATCTCGGTCAAGGGCGGTAAGGGCATCTGGGGGATGCCCAAGCACCAGGCTCCGCTGAACTTCGAGGTGAGCGACGAGACCGTCACGAGCCAGTACGACCTCGACGGGCAACTGGCCGCGTACCTCGAGGTGACTCGTCCACGCCTCGCGCTGCCGCTCCGGTTCGGCGCCTCGAACTACTGCTCGTTTCGCGGGATGCTGATGAAGTCGACGGTCTACTCGATCGGCCGCGCCCAGCTCGGGTTCGGGCGCGGCGCGCGCGGCCGCTTCGAGGTCGGCGACCACCCGCGCCTCGCCCGGCTGAAGGCGCTCGGGCCGTTCGACAAGCCGCGCTTCACAGCCTTCTTCCCGGACGCGCACGGCGTGCTCGACGACCACTTCGAGTCGTGGTTCCTCGAGTTCGACAACCCGCCCGAGCAACGGCCCGAGGGATTCGAGAGCGTCATCGACCTCGGGCTGGGCGAGGAGTGGCCGCCTCCGCCCGCGGCCCCGCACTAGTGCCCATGGCCTGGTGGAAGATCCTCGACGCGGCGGTGCTGCTGCTCTGCGCCTCGATGTACCTCGGCACCGGCTGGTCGCTAGCGCTGTTCTCGTTCCCGAGCCGAGCGCAGATCACCGTCGACAACTACTACGACCAGTTCGTCCCGCCGGTCGAGCGAGCGACGACGTTCTTCACGTGGATGACGACCGTGATGATGGCTGCCGCAGTGGTGCTGATCATCGCGGACTGGCACAGCTGGTACGTGGTCGCGCCCGCCGTCCTGCTCGCCGGGGTGATCGCCGCGACCGGGCTGACCGTCAAGTTCATCTTTCCGTACAACAAGGAGATGGAGGCTCATATCCGGGACCCGGCCGAGCTGCAGTCGGTGCTCGGGAAATGGATCCGGCTCAACTGGATCCGCGTCTCGCTCTGGACGGTTCAGTGGGTCGCGATCACGAGTTGGTTCGCCGTGCGCCTCGGATGAGGGCGCTCTGGCTCCGCTTCCGAAGCGATCCGCTGCGCTGGGCGCTGTGGGCGATCGCGGTGGGGACGTTCTTCTCCGGGCTGCTGCTGATCGTCCTGCAGCGTTGGGTTCTCGACCTGCTTTCGGCGCCGACGACCACAAGCGACCGGCTCTTCTTCGGGATCATCGGGATGTTCATGGCGATCGTCGGCGGGACGCTGACGCAGGACCTCCTGCGGCGGCCGAGCCGGCTCGTCGTGGGCTGGTCGGCGCTGCAAAAGCTCGGCGCATCCGGGGCGATGTCGCTGGCGGTCGCGCTCTCGGTCTTCTCGTACTACGGCATCATCCTGGCCGGGTTCGACTTCTGCTCCGCGCTGCTCGCGATCGCCTACTGGTGGCGGCTCAGGCGGTGAGGCGCGTCGCGCTCGTCTTGTTCTTCGGCTACGTCGCGACGCTGATCGTCGCCGGGGCGTGGGGCATCTTCGGCGCCCGGCTGGACATGCCGTGGCTCCTCCGCGT